>JADJIS010000003.1:1367142-1708928 GCA_016706865.1 Bacteroidota bacterium
ATAAAAAATTGCTACACCATACACACCAATGCGACCCATGAAATTTTCAGAATTATACTCCCCTCTCGTCCAAATAAGCAAGTGGTTGATCATAATTCCGAATGCAGCAAGGCCTCTGAGATAATCTAAATTATACAGTCGTTTCATTGGATTATTCTAGCGGATATTATTTATACAAAAGATTATCGAAGATAATAATAGTACGAATATAAAATCATTTAATAATGAACCTCATTGATATTTGTTGCCAAGTGATGCGGGTGCAACATTACAATAAGAAGCCCTGATAATGTCTTTCATAAATTCCTTATTAACCGATTTTAATTCCACTACGGTCCATCCCTGCTTACCCCATGCACCGTTGGAGGGATAAACAGCAGATCTATCAACAAGACAAAATACCGACTGCTCAACTGGGGTAAGCTTTACAACAGCTCTTTTGTGTTTATCATCCAGAGTTAAGAATATTTTTTTGTTAACGCGAAACGAAGATTTTTCAAAATGTGGCAGTTCAACACATTCGTCATATTCCATTGCTATTGTTCTGCACGTTTCTATTTTTACCATGAAGGGGATTACTATTTTTTCTGATTTGAAATTCCAAATAAAAATAATTCTTCCTTCTCCTCAAACAATATCTTTTTTTCGAACTGCATTCCGATCTTTTCCAACAACTTTATGGAGTTAACATTATCAGGAGTGGTTATTGCAACCAATCTATTAATTCCTAATGCCTCAAAAGCAAATTTAAGTGTAGAAATTGCAGCTTCATATGCATACCCAAAACCGGTGTATTCGGGTAAAAATGCAAATCCAATATCAATATCGTCCAGAGTTTCCCTTTTAATTAATCCGCATAAACCGATGGCAGTACCGGAAGTTTTAAGTTCTACCAGATATAATCCCAATCCATGATCAATATAACTTTTAACTATTCGATCTGCAATATATTTTTCTGCATCGGGCAACGATCTTACATTTCTATCACCAATAAATTGCAACCAACCTTTGCTGTTCAATAAACCCAAAATAAAATCAGCATCGTTAATGTTCACTTCCCTGAGAACCAATCTTTCTGTTACTATTATTTGTTTCAAATAGAGGAAATTTAAAGATCAATTACATCTCCTAATCTTGCAATTCCAACATTATTGTAACCTGCATTTTCGAGATGAGATTTAAAACTACTCAGGGCTTCTTTATCACCATGCACTAAGGAAAGTTGTCTTAATTTATCTTTTTCCTGTGTGCGTAAATATCCTATCATTTCACGATAATCGCCATGTGCAGAAAAACTTGACATAATTTCCACCCTTGCATTTACCTGTTTGTATTCTCCAAACATTCTTATCGTTTTATCACCACGCGTTAATTTTCCGCCGGGTGTATTTTCTGCACAGTAACCAACAATTAGAATGGTATTATCAGGATTTTCAATTGCATTAAATACATGATGTTTCACTCTTCCTGCGTTAATCATTCCTGCAGCACTTATTACAATACATCCCTTTACATTATTTATTCTTTTCGATTCATCAACAGATCTTGTATATCGCAATCTTTCAAACCCAAAAGGATAAGGATCCACAGCCATATATTCGAGAATATCTTTGTCGAAACACTCGGGATGTAATTCAAATATCTTAGTTGCATTAACTGCCAAAGGTGAATCAACAAATACAGGAATATCCGGTAACAAATTTTCACGAACCAGTTGATCGAGCATGTAAACAATTTCCTGGGTTCGGCCAACACTGAAGGCTGGAATTATAAGTTTACCTCTTTGAGCAACACAAGTTTGATTTATTACCCTCAAAAAATGATCTTTTTCCTGTGGTGCTTCCTCATGCAATCTATCGCCGTAAGTGGATTCACAAATCAGAAAATCGCAGGCCGGCATTGGATCAGGATCACGAAGTATTGGGCGATCAGGCCGACCGATATCCGCAGTAAATCCCAAAATAAAATCGCGAAGTCCATGGCGTTTAATTTTCATGGTAATACTTGCACTTCCCAAAATATGACCGGAGTCTTTAAACACCATTTCTACATCAGGATCAATTCCAAACCATTTATTATATCCAACTGTGCGAAATAATTCCATGGTCCTTCTCACATCATCCACATCATACAATGGTTCTTCTGCAGGCTCATCTGTTCTGTGTTTATTAGTAAATGCACTTTCTCTTTGTTGAATAAAGGCACTGTCGAGCAACAAAATTGCGGTAAGGTCCTTTGTTGCATGGGTTGCATAAATCCTTCCGTTAAAACCATCTTTAACCAGTTTAGGCAATCTTCCACAATGATCAATATGTGCATGTGATAAAACCACAATGTCAATTTTAGCGGGATCAAACAAAAATTTCTCGTTGAAATTTTCATATTCAGGCTCATTCCCCTGGTATAATCCGCAATCCATAAGGATATTAATTCCATTATCCAAAGTGAGTAAATGTGAACTCCCCGTTACTGTTCCGGCAGCGCCGCAAAATTTTAGTTTCATATTTGTAGTTGATGATGGAAAGATAAAAAGTAAATTCGAATAAAGTGATAAAAACCCCGAACTGAATCGGTTAAATTAAATAAATGGCAAGGGCAGAGGTGAACTACAGTGATCCATATTTATAGGAAAACTTAGTCGCCCCATAATGTTAAGTTAATCAATTATTTTTTTGTGCTGTTAATTCTATATACTTTTTTTCCATAAAACTCCTCACCTGTTCTTTGAGTTTGGGAACATCTGCATCTGTGAGTCCTGTTACTTCAATGGGTTCAAAATGATAAATATCAACAATACCGGGCCGCATTAAAGGTTTTTTATTTGGCATTAAATTATCCGTATTAATAAACAACATCGGAAGAATTGGAGTTTGCGTTTGAATGGCAATGGTGAATGCCCCATCTTTAAAATCGATCAAAGGACGATCAGTTTTATTTCTCGTGCCTTCCACAAACATAAAAATATTATCGCCTCCCAATAAATATTGTTTTAATAATTCAACACTTTTTAATTTACTTTCTCGGCTGCTTCTGTCAACATTTACTGTTGTAACGGAAAATATCTGACCAACAAGAGGAATTTTTAATAATTCTTTTTTTGCGAGATAACGCACTCTTCCCGGCCATGAAATTGCCGCTGCCGGAGCATCCAAATTAGATCTGTGATTTGCAACAATTACATAAGGCCTATTTCTATCTGTATTTTTATTGCGGTGAAAACGATAAATGATTCCACAAAATACCATCAAACTATATGCAATACACCTGCATAAAAATACAATTGGACCAAGAGCATGTTTTCCCAATGTCCATGAAAAAATAAAAAAGAATGGTAAGGTAATGAGGAGAGAAATAAAAAATATACTTGCCGTATAAATGGTATATATTAATTTAAAAAAGTTTTTAATTCCGCTTATCATGGAGCCAAGATAATATAATATTGGCAAATCCATTTGACTGACCTGGTATATGTTTTCATTTTAAAACGCAGGATGCGGTTTCAATTACCATATTACCAATTTGATCCCATTGGTTTATTTGATATAGCGCACAGGTAGGATACAATGCGCTGTAACCCAATAGAATGGACATAATAACCATACTCAGCCAATAGAATTCCTTTAAAAAAGCAGAAATAATTTCGCAACAAAAATCTACCTTTGTAGAAGGATGTACGCCATAGTAGATATTGAAACCACCGGCACAAATGCAAGTTATAACTGCATAACGGAGGTGGCAATTTATATCCATAATGGTGAAAAAATTGTTGACGAATGGCATTCTCTCATCAACCCGCAAAGTGAGATCCCTAATTTTATAATTCAAATGACAGGAATAAGCAACGAAATGGTGGAAACTGCTCCTACCTTTGAAGAAGTTGCGCCGGAAATTTTCAGTATGTTGCACGACAAAATATTTGTTGCGCACAATGCCGGATTTGATTATGGTTTTTTAAAAAATCATTTAGGTGAAAATGGTTTTGAACTTCGCACTAAAAAATTGTGTACTGTAAGATTAAGCAGAAAAATATTTCCTGGTCATCGCAGTTATAGCCTGGGTAGATTATGTGAAAACCTGGGAATAACAATTGAGAACAGACACCGTGCACAAAGCGATGCTTTTGCAACTACCAAATTATTTTCCATGCTTTTGGAAAGTGACAATGAAGATCATATTATCACGGCACTTAAAAAAACCTCTAAAGAACAACATCATCCGCCAAATCTCGATAAATCTGTTTTGGATAAATTACCCGAAGCTCCCGGAGTATATTTTTTCCACGATCAAAACGGAAATATTATTTATGTAGGTAAGGCAATTAATATTAAAAGTCGCGTATGGGGGCATTTTACTTATGCCGATAATCACGGAAAAGAAAATGATCTGCGCAATTGTGTGTATGATATTACTTATGAATTAACCGGTAACGAATTGATTGCATTGTTATTGGAGAGCGAGGAAATTAAACGCAAATTTCCTAAATTTAATAATGCACAAAAATTATGGGATCGCAATTATTGTATTTTTAAATATATTGATCAAAAAGGATATATACACCTGGCTATTGAACGATATAATGTTAAAAAAGAAGTGCTTAAAGTATTTCCTGATATTTTGAGTGCCCGAAGTTTTTTACAGGAGAAGATGCTGGAATTTGAACTCTGTGCAAAATATTGCCATTTGCAAAAAACTGTAAACGGTTGTTATAATCACGAAATAGGCCTCTGTAAAGGAGCTTGTGTAAACAAAGAGGAAACCGCATGTTATAATGAAAGAGCGGAAATTGCTATTCAATCGTTTGATAATGAGGAACATACATATTTTATTATTGACAGAGGCCGAACTGTGGAAGAAAAAAGTGTTGTTTATATAGAAAAGGGACACTATTTAGGCTTTGGTTTTTTTTCCGGAGATTATTGCAACGGTGACCCTCAGATGTTAAAAGATCGGGTGAAATGGCGACCCGATACTCCTGATGTCCAGCGGATCCTGTCCGGCTGGATGGCCAAAAACAAAGGGAAATCACAGAATAGAGTTATTCAGTTATAAATTCGTCCCCTTTTTTCGTGTCACATTTTCCATCTAAAATATCATACTTTCCCACCCTATTCATGTAAATTTGCAACTAATTTAATTTGAACCAACTTCTTGTAAATGACTGCTGTTCTAAGTAAAACCGATTCCTCTATCGATCCTGTTGTAGCCGTGCTTATCAGAAATGAGACAGATTTGTCACATCCCCTGTTAAAATCCCACCAAAATATCATATCACAAAAAATGAATGAACGTGACAATGGATATATTTCCATTTACACAGATTCTATGGTATTAATAGTGGCTGTTTTTAAGGATTCCAAGGATAAAAGTGATGCGGAATTAATGGAAGAAGCGCGTGTTAAAGGAGGCAATATTGCAAAAAGGATCAATTATGAAAAAAGCAATTCAGTATTGGTTGTAAGAGCTTCGAACTCGATCTCTACAACGGAATTATTGGCATTTACGGAAGGTATAGCCTTGTCCAATTATCAATTTTTGAAATATAAATCGGAAAAAAAGGAAAATTCTCTGCAAAAAGTATTGGTGAACGACAATGAAATTTCGGAAGCGGAATTGCAGGAACTCAATAATGTTATTCGTGCAAATGAAATTGCAAAAAATTTAGGAAATGAACCTGTAATTGCATTGAATTCGGTTCAGCTTGGAGAAAATATTTTGGAAATTAGCCGCGAACTGAATTTTAAAGCGGAAGTTTTAAATAAAAGTCAGATAGAGGCCTTGCGCATGGGCGGATTATTGGGCGTAAATTTTGGAAGTTCAGTCCCTCCTACTTTTTCCATTTTAGAATACAATCCAACTACTGCAAAAAATAAAAAACCTTTGATTTTTGTTGGAAAAGGAGTTACTTATGATACCGGAGGTTATAGCATGAAAACAGCCGGTTCCATGAGCGGAATGAAAATGGATATGTGTGGTGCAGCTGCAGTGATTGGCGCCTTTTATGCCATCGTAAAAAATGAATTACCTGTTTATTGTATAGGATTAATTCCTTCCACTGATAATAGAGTTAATTCTGATGCACTTGTTCCCGATGATGTAATTACCATGCATAATGGCACAACAATAGAGGTATTAAATACAGATGCTGAAGGCAGATTGCTTTTAGCAGATGCATTGAGTTATGCAAAAAAATATGACCCTGAATTGGTGATAGATCTTGCAACTTTAACCGGTGCAGCGGCAGTTATTACCGGAACACTTGGAAGTGCTCTAATGGGTAATGATACTAAATTCAGAAAGGAATTGATGGCTTGCGGAGAAAATACTGCTGAGCGACTTTGGGAAATTCCTTACTGGAAAGAATATGCCGATATGCTGAAAAGTGATGTTGCTGATATGAAAAATATTGGTGGAGCAATTGGCGGAAGCGCAACGGCCGGAAAATTTCTGGAGCATTTTACCAATTATCCCTGGCTTCATCTCGATATAGCCGGACCTGCAATATTAAAAGATGATGAACCTTATAAACAAAAAGGTGCAAGCGGTGTGGGTGTAAGGCTTTTATACGCCTTTGCAAAAAGATTTGCGGAATTGAATTAGGGACATAGGACCTACGACGTACGACATAGGATCTACGACATAGGACATAGGACTTGTTTTTATTTCAGAGGATAATTTAATTTCCAATTGCAAAGTGGGTTAAGTTTTACATTCTGGTGAAATTTTTATTTCGAAGTGGTTGCTTTACATTTTACAACCTTCCATTGCCCTTCCTTAATTTTTTTATCCTTTTAATTTCGCACAAACTGCATTATCAGCGCCTGTATGTTGAGCGTCAGGCAGTATCCCCTTTTTCTTCATTCTTTCATTCCTTCATTCTTAATTCTTCTTCCCCTTCCCTCAGACCTGCACAGGTCTCCGAGACCTGTGAGGTCGTCGGGCTTTCATCCCTTATTTTTTCCCCTTCCAACCCCTTCCTTCCTTCACCTTCGAATCTTCTCCCTTCGAATCTTAAATTACTCATCATCCTCTTCCCGTAATTTATAATCGTTTTTAATTTTTTTGGCTCTGTCATTTTTGTTGAGAATGTTGAGCAGAAATCCGCCGGTTGCATTTATCTTACTCATGTGGGTATTATCGGGATTGAGATACTGTTGATACAATATATTTATTTCGAAACCAATTCTTCGTGAAAAATAATATGCAACTCCGGGACCCGCAGAAATACTGGTATGATCAACAATACTTTTTGAATATCCGAAGGTAGTTGCACGGTCAACACCTACTTCAACAGTTGCGAGAATAAAAGTGGATTGTGACAGCGGATAATAATATTTAACCTGAGGAGTAAATTTTATTGCGGAAATAAAATTGGTATCCACGGTCATTGTATAATTTAATGCAAATCCGGTTAACCATTCGTCGGTAATAAAATATCCGAATCTGGGTGTAATAGTAAATTTGTATTCATTAAAATCTACTTCGCGGGAGGATGTGAACGAGGCTCCGCCACCGGTCCTATATGTTCCCTTTCCGGTTGGATACCGCTGTGCCAAAGCAACTGCCGGGAAAAACAGTGCGAATAAAATTAGTGTTTTTATCATGGTTTTTCATTAAAAGTGTCGAGGTATGTAAAAATAACGCAGTGTTCCCAAAAATAAAAATCATTTGCTTGCAACCTTTGCAGTGATATATTGACTCAGCAATTCTATTGCAACATGGTTATCACCTCCTACCGGAACTATGATATCTGCAAATTTTTTCGATGGTTCGATAAATTGTTCGTGCATAGGTCTTACTGTAGTTAAATATCTTTTCATCACCTCATCAACATTTCTTCCCCTTTCTTCCATATCGCGTTTTACCACACGCATTAAGCGGTGATCGGCATCTGCATCGATAAAAATTTTTAGCGAAAATACATCTCTTAAAATTTCACTTGTAAGAATTAAAATACCTTCTACTATTAGTACTTTATTCGGTTTAACAGGATGCGTGGCAACTTCTCGTGAGCAGGTTATCATGCTGTAAATTGGTTGATCAATTGTTTCACCATTTTGCAATTGATGAATATGTTTTAATAACAATTCCCATTCAATTGCATCAGGATGATCGTAATTTAATTGTTTGCGATCATTTTCAGAAAGTTCCGGATTATTCCGGTAATAGGCATCCTGAGAAATAACTGCAACACTATCCTTATCAAGACTCGCAATTAATTTATTTACAAAGGTTGTTTTTCCTGAACCGGTTCCACCTGCAATTCCAATTATGATCATTTCTTATTTTTATGCGAAATTAATGAGATAAGAATACTTTCTCTACTCTTGGATTCATGATCCTAAAAAATAATGGTGGAAACAAGGATAAAATGATCATTGCAGGATATCCGGCAGGTAATTGAGGAGCATCATCCAAATGCCTTAATATCTGATATTTTCGGGAAGCCATAAAATGATGATCGGAGTGTCTGGTTAATTCGTATAATACCAATCTGCCGATAACATGGTCTGAATTCCATGAATGCCAGGGTTGCACCCTTTCATAATTTCCCGAAGCCGCAAGTTTACGCCTAAGCCCGTAGTGTTCGATATAATTAACAGATTCCAACAACAAAATTCCGAGCATGCATGCAAGTATAAATAATAACATCGTTATCGGAGAGAAAATAATAAAAATGAAAATTAAAACTCCCAATTGCAGTAAAAAAAACAAACCCATTTCATTTTGCAAAGAGAAGAATGCATGATTATTATCTTTTAATTCTTTTAATTGAATGTGCCAGGCAGAAACATAGGATCCGATTATGGTTCTGAAGAAAAATGCATAAATGGGTTCATTGAGTCGGGCCGAACTTGGATCGTCATCCGTGGAAACCCTTTTGTGATGACCCTTATTGTGTTCTATGATAAAATGCATGTAAAGAGAAGTAAGTAACAGAGATTTGGATAATATTCTCTCGGTTTTTGATTTTCGATGTCCTAATTCATGTGCAACGTTTATTCCTATCACCCCACAACAAATACCTGTGCTGATCACCATTCCTAAAATTTCCCACCATAATAATTGTTGGTTGGTAACAGTAAATAAAAAATAAATTACGATCGCATATTGCACGGGTACATTTAAATATAAAACCAGATCATATAGAGGATCCTTTTTTGATAATTCCTCTTCCAAAGCACTTTTATTTTTGGTATTAAGGGGTAATATCATTTCAATTGCAGATAAAAAAAGAAATGCATATACAGGAGTTAGAAACACCCAAATTCCCTGGAAATAAAGTGCTATAAATGCGCAGCCCGGAATGGTAAATGCAGCAAAATATTTTATCACGCCTGCGAACCTCATTTTTCAAAAATAGGGAAAATTCCCATTATCCACTAATCTCTTCTTAACTGCTGATAAAAATCATCTTTTACACTTTGAACTTATACAAACTTTGGGTAGTTAATACACTATTGGAATTGATTTTTATGGAAAAGATAAACCTAATAAAAAATAACTTTAATCAGTTAAAACTTGGTCAGACCCTGAGTTTTGATCAGTTTTATGCGTTAACAGAATTATGCGTTTCTACGGGAACAACAACAGGTAAACAACCAACTACAAGTCGTATTGATGCTACCAAACTGAATCTTCAGCGCATGAACAGGTTAATTAAAACTACCCAATTATTGCCTATTTGGGATGATTTGGATCCTGCATCAACTGAAAAGCTGAGATGGATAATTTTATCAGAAGCCTGGTGTGGTGATGCGGCTCAAATTGTTCCAGTATTACATAAAATTGCCGACAAACTGCATATTCGACTGGATCTTATTTTGAGGGATGAACATCCCGATATTGCAGAAAAATATTTATTCAATGGCACTAATTCGATCCCCCGGTTAATTTGTTTTGATATCGAAACCGGCGACGAACTAGGTGTTTGGGGACCACGACCACGGGAAGCGCAGGAAATTGTTGAAAATGCAAAATTAAAGGGCATTCCGCACGACGAATGGGTTATTTATGTGCAGAATTGGTATAACCAAAATAAAACTGTTAGTTTGCAAAACGAACTATTTTCGTTCGTAAGTAATTGTTTGTCGTAAATGTCCATTTTTTCCTTCGAAAAGATCAATACCGGTGATAATCGCCCTTCCATGGATAGGGACGATGAGAAAAAGCATTTGCAACTCAGCATTTTTATGCCTTTGGTTTTTATCGCCATAATTTGGATCGTAAAATTATTTGAATTTGTGAGCGGTACCGACCTCGGGCAATATGGTTTATTGCCAAGACATTACTCCGGACTTAGAGGAATTTTATTCTCGCCGTTTTTACATGGTGATTGGAACCACTTATTTTCCAATACTGTACCATTTTTTGTGCTTTCCTTTTTAATGATATTCAACTATCGAAAAGTTGCCTTTAAATCATTTGTTTTTATATTTTTTGTTTCAGGAATTTTAGTATGGTTATTTGGTAGAGAAAATTACCATATAGGCGCAAGTGGATTAGTGTATGGTATGGCATTTTTTATATTTTTCAGCGGAATTTTTCGAAAGAATATTCAATCAATTGCGCTTTCTTTGTTGATAGTTTTCATTTACGGAGGTATTGTGTGGGGCATTTTACCCATAGATCTTAAAACTTCCTGGGAAGGGCATTTAATGGGTGCAATTTGTGGATTTTCTACTGCCTTTTATTTTAGAAAGACCGACCTGCCACCGGAGATCATTTTAGATGATGATGAAGATGAAGAGGAAGAAGAATTCACAGCTTATGAATTAACCGATAACGAAGAAAAAAAATAATGCCATTGGAAATTAAGATCACTACCGATGGTTCTCCAACTATTTATTCCCCCGAACTCAACGAACATTATCACTCTGTAAATGGTGCATACACCGAATCGATGCACGTTTTTATTAATGCGGGATTATTAGTGAAACAAAGATCAGATTTGCAGCAATTAAATATTCTGGAGGTAGGATTAGGGACTGGCTTAAATCTGATGTTGACCAATAAACATTGTACAGATTTTTCGGGGAAAGTGCTTTACCACGCTTTAGAGCCATTTCCACTCAATGCAAAATTGATCGATGAGTTGGAAGATTTTGATATGCAAACATTTGAACTTGATTCCGGTTTATTTCGCAACATACACGAAGCTCCATTTGACAAAGAAATTAAACTCCCTCATCTTAATTTTTATAAATTCAACACTACACTGGAAAAATTTTCAAGCTCCACAAAATACGACCTTATTTATTTTGATGCCTTTGGACCTCAGGTACAGCCTGAAATTTGGTCAGAAGAAAATTTTCGAAAGTTACTTGAAGCCATGCATTCAGATGCAATTTTAGTGACTTACTGCGCAAAAGGTGCCGTTAGAAGGACTATGCAATCGGTTGGATTCGCTGTGGAACGCATTCCCGGTCCTCCGGGCAAAAGAGAGATGCTTCGCGCTACAAAAAAGTAAATTAACTTTGTTAGGTGATAGATTTTCTAATTGTTGGTGGCGGGTTTTCAGGTATTGCATTTTCCTGGGAATTGGAACAAAAAAATATAAGTTACAAACTTGCTGATCCAGTTTTATTTAATTCGGCCACTGCAGTTTCCGGTGGATTAATAAATCCGGTAACAGGCCGAAAATATTCTCTCCAATGGAATATCGAAAAACTTTTACCAAAAGTAAAAAACAACTATTTATTATTGGAAAATAAACTTCAGTGTAAATTATTATATGAGTGTAATATTCTTAAGATACATAAAAGTGAATCTGCCTTGGAAGATTGGCAAAAAGCCGAAGATACTATAGATTTAAAATCCTTTATTGATATTAATTTTGATGTAAAACAGTTTAACCGTTTTCTCGATTTCAGGTTTGGGGCAGTTAAAATTAATCATGCGCTTCGTATAGATACTACAATGCTGATAGATAAGTATTTCGAATTTATAAATACAAAACTTATTAAGGGGAATGTTGATCATGATGAAATTAAAATAAGTGAAACCGCGATGTCCTACCAAGGTGAAAATTATAAATATATCGTTTTTTGTGAGGGAGTATCAGCTGTTAAAAATCCCTGGTATAAAAATATTCCCTTCAAACCTGCAAAGGGGGAATGCATGATAATTGAAATTCCCAATTTTTCCACGGAAATGATCATCCATAAAGGCATTATTTTAATTCCTTTGGGTGAAAATAAATACTGGGCTGGTGCAACAAATTCCTGGGATGACCTTTCCACTGAACCAACCTCATCAGGCAACCTGGAACTTGAAACAGGGCTACAACAATTATTAAAAGTGCCTTATTCAGTTTTGGAATACAAGGTGGCAATTAGGCCCACAATACGCGACAGAGCCCCCGTTGTTGGAGGACACCCAAATCACAAGAATATGTTCATTCTCAATGGCATGGGAACAAAGGGTGCGTCTCTCTCCAATTTTTATGCTCAAAAATTATTGCAATTCATCCTTGATGGCAATGAAATCCCGAAAGAGGCAAATATTAAGCGATTTTATGATTTATTAAGAGAATAAATTTTGCCCTGCTCCTCTTCTACCCTATTTTTACGAGACCAATTTATTTGATATGATAAGACCTTTGATTTTAGTTGTTCTGTTAACAGGCACCATTTCCGTATTTTCTCAAACCACAAGTTTTAATTGTTATGTACCTGATGCCGGTGCAGTAATTCGCGATCATAATACTGATTTCATTTCTTTGGACCTCGAGCTGAATTTTGTTCCGGAAGAAGGTAAGGTAAGTGGAATTGCTCAATATGTTTTTATACCGATCCAACAAAAGGTGGATTCTGTTTTTTTAGATGCTCCGGGCATTCTGATAGAATATGTATTGCTGGATAATTCAAAAACGAAATTTAAAATGGATAGTGCGGGAACAACGGTATTTTTTAATCCGCCATTAGTAAGAAATACCAATCATACTATGACAATTAAATATGATGCCTATCCTAAACGGGGTATTTATTTTAATGGCTGGAATAACAAGATCACCGACAGTGAAACAGATCCGAATATAATAAGAAAACAGATATGGACACAAGGTCAAGGTACAGATAATCGTTATTGGATACCATCGTACGACGGTGTAAATGATAAACTTCTCAGTTCATTGAAAATTAATTTCCGCTCCGGATATACTATTATTTCCAATGGGGAAGCAGGAGAAATTATAAAAAATCAGGATGGAGGCATCACCCAAACATATAAAATGGTACATCCCCACAATGTATATTTAATTATGTTGGCAATAGGAAAATACGATCATCTGGATTATCCAAGTAAAAATGGAATTACAACAAAACAATATTATTATCCCGGAACAAAAAGCATAGCCGAATTCACCTATAAATATTCTGCTGAAATGATGGATTGGATGGAGATGGAAACCGGATTAAAATATCCCTGGACCACCTATGCAAATGTTCCCGTACAGGAATTTTTATATGGTGCAATGGAAAACACCACTGCAACTATTTTTTCCGATTATTTTTATCAGGATGAAAAAACTTTTCCCGATAAAAATTATGTAGATATCAATGCGCATGAATTAACGCACCAGTGGTTTGGTGATTATGTTTCAGCCTGGAGTAACGCCCATCAATGGTTGCAGGAAAGTTTTGCAACTTATTATGCAAAGAAATTCAGGGAACATATTAGTGGTGATGATGCCTATCAATGGAACCGCAGAGGGGAAATGAACACTGCTTTTGATGCTGATGGAAAAAACAATTATCCTGTGGCACACAGTCAATCAGGTTCCTCACGTGTATATCAAAAAGGAAGTATTGTTTTAGATATGTTGCGGTATGTAACAGGTGATGAACAATTCAAAATTGTTATCAAAGATTTTCTTGAAAAATACCCCTATGCAAACGTAGAATCTCATGATTTTGAAATGCAATTTATGCGCTCACTTGGCATCAATATGGATTGGTTTTTTGATGAGTGGATCTATAGAGATGGATTTCCTGAATACACTGTGAATTATTCTTCAGAGGAGAAAAACATAAAAGTATTAGTAAAACAAACACAAAAACAAAACGAGACCGTACATTTATTCAAAATGCCAATTCATGTGCAGGTGCATTATAAAGACGGATCTTTTGATGATCAATTAGTGTGGATAGAAAAAGAGGAGACTACTATTAATTTTAAGAATACTGACGGTCGCGAATTAGCATTTGTTTTGTTCGACCCCAACTCCATGATCTATGCTAAAGTGAAATTTGAAAAACAATATGAGGAATTAAAATTTCAGGCATTTAATGCTCCAAATATGATAGATCGCTACGATGCAATTGTAGCTTTGAGAGCGACTGATATTGAGAAAAAAAGAGATGACCTTATAAAATTATATGCAAAAGAAAATTTCCATGCAATAAGATCTGAGATCATTTTCCAATTGAGTAACGACGACAACAAAGGATCGCTTGCAGTTTTGAAACAGGCACTCAACGATGCCGATGTATTGGTGCGAAGAGCAGTATTAACAAATTTGCAATCCATTCCTTCGAAATTAGAAAAAGATATCATTTCAAAATTAAATGACTTTAATTACAGCAATTGTGAAATTGCCTTGTATAAACTTTGTACACTGAATCCCAACAAAAAGAAAGAATACTTGGAACTTACCAAAGAACTGGTTGGCAGCAATAAAAACATTCGAATTACCTGGCTTGAATTGAATTTTTCGGGGCCTGAAGACAAATCAATAAATGAACTCGTAAGTTACAGCAGTTCCGATTATGAATTCAGAACAAGAAATTATGCGATCAACTCATTGGTAAATCTCAAATATTGCAATCAACAAGTAGTTGTCAATTTATTTGATGCAGCATTATCAACCAACAACCGGCTCGCTTCTCCTGCCAGAAATGCACTCAAAAAATTAAGAGAAACACCTGCTTATGCCGAACTTATCAAAAATTATTACGATCAGAATTTCTGGGATGAATGGCAAACAAACAAACTAAAACCTATTTTTAATTGAAAAACGGCGAAACACTTAAAGCTTAAAGGTATGTGTCATATAAAATAAGAACCCGATGAAAAAAGAGAAAACACCATTTCACGGAATAAAATTGTTTACAGGAATTGCGCTTTGTATTATTATGACATCTTGCAATAGGCAAGCGAATAATGGTGATAAACAAAACGTAATGAAAGAAGAGAAACTATTACCCACTGATTCAAATTTTGAAATTGACCAAACTAACAATCAGATTAGTGGAGTTATACCTGCCATATTGCAAGACAGTAGGGGCAATATTTGGTTTGGAACTCAAAATGGTGTGTTTAAATTATCTGAGGACTCTTTACTTCATATTGATGGTTTTAAAAGTGAATCAGGCCAAGGTATCACCATAGAAGACATTGCAGAAGATAAAGCTGGGAGAATTTGGTTTGCGCATCATCATGGTATTAGCAGTATTAATGGTAGTTCAGTGACCAATTATTACGAATCAGATGGCTTAATAAGTAATAGCACTTGGTGTATAGAGACGGATGTCAATGGGAATGTTTGGATTGGGACAATAGAAGGAACTTGTATATTTGATGGACAAAGGTTCACTAAATTTGACCTACCCGAAGGAAAGAAAGATACAACACTTGCTATATCAAGTACAAAAATGGTTCATAGTATTCTTGAAGATAGTAAGGGAACAATCTGGTTCAGTACTAATGCGGGTCTATTTTCATATACAAACAAAAAGTTAAAAAATATTTCTGACGAAGTAGGTGTTCCAACAAATTTTATTAGCAAAATAGTTGAAGACAAAAAAGGTGGATTCTGGGTTTCGACTTCAAAAGGACTTTTTCATCTCAAAGAGAATACCCTTATCAATATTTCAGATAAGTATTTTGAAGAAAGTAAAGGAACAGGTAGTATAATTGTTGATTACAAGGGTGATGTTTGGTTTAATTGCGGTCGCAGTATATACAGATTAAGTGGAGAAAAACTCACTGAATATCGAATAGAAGAAGGAAATTATGGCCCGCTGACTTTTCAAATTTATGAAGACCAGCAAAAGCGGCTTTGGTTTGTGGGGTTTGGTGGAGCATATCGTTATGAAAATGACAGATTTATCAATATTACCCAAAATGGACCTTGGTAAAAAATACGAACGCATAACAGCATATGAGAATAAATGCGCTATAGGCATTATTGCAGGAGACATCATTGGCGACACTTACTTGCCTTTCAATTTTGACTACAAATATTTTACCAGCAGACATTTATAGTTTTGGTAAAACAATTAATATTAAGACAAACGAACTCAACATTATTTCTAACATTTTTGATTTAAATGGAAACTTAATAATCAGCAGAAAAATTACCAATAAGTTGACAATTGTGGATATGGGTAATTATTCGACAGGTGTGTACGTAGTGAAATTAAATAATGATGAGCGCCAATATGTAAAAAGGGTTTTTATTGAATAGAAAACTTGATAATTAGTGCCCTTAACCCACTTGTTCAATCAAAAACTTTGAAAAATGGCTTTGATGAATCGTATCCATGAAACTTTAAATTTTCAAGTGTCAATTTTAGCAACTATGAGATTTTTCGCTTCGATTGTCGGCCCCCGTACAAAGGCCTAAAGTTGCCGTACTGTACAAAATTTTAACTTTTCAACTCCCTATCCACAGAAATTCCTTCTAAATCAACACGTTATCAACATCTGACGCCTAAAATATACAATTTGGTATATTTTATGCGTTCATAACATGAATAATCCCCTGTATTGTAACAATCACGGTACTTTGAGCCTTTTTAGGGCTTGAAGGAGAATGATGTGTTTTCAGTTTTGAAATTATACATTTCGCCATTTATGAGAACCGCGTGTGTATTACATTTTAGGCAGGTTTTGATACAATAAGCGAAGTTTGTTATTGTCAATTTTTTAATTCCTTTTCAAGTAGGGAAATTAAAATCCAAATAGTTGACAGGTTCACGTATGAATGAAGAAAAGAGATCTGACAACAGAGGCCGGTGGCTGTACCTTGTACTAATATTCTTACTATTAGGGTTAAACGGCTGGTTATTCTACAATGCCTTCCAGAATAAAGAGGACAGGCTGCGAAGTGCTCAACAAATTGAGGAAGCCCGTATACTTTATAGTCAGTTGGAGGTTCAATTCAATGAATCGAAACGGGAACTGATGGATCAAAAGGGTGATTTTTCTAAAAAAGACAGCCTTATCACTGCTTTAGAGGGCGAACTTGATGCCCGTCGTAATGAAATTACCACATTGCTGAAGACCTGTAATTTCTTTAATGGAGGTGTTACAAACAATCAAAAAAAGCTTGACGAGGTAAAGGAAGAAATAGTATCGCTGGAAGTGGATTGCAGCACCTATAAAACGCAACTTGATGAGTTAAATGCCAAATTTTTAGCATTGCAGGAAGATTTTGAAGAACTTACCATACTGTATGAAAAGGAAGTTAAACGCAGTGAGGAGTTAACTTACGACAGAGATTCCATACTCGACATCGGTGGATTTATTTTGGCGAAAGATATTACGATAACAGGTGTTCGCAAAAAAGGAAATGGCAATGATTCGGAAGGGCAGAATGCGAAACACACCGACAGGTTAAAGATCTGTTTTGATCTGTTGCCGAATAAATTATCAGCAGGCAAGGATCAAACATTTTTTGTAAAGATCATCGGTCCAAATGGCAAAACATTATTCAACACCGAAAATGGTTCGGGAGAATTTAATAACAAAGAAAAACCGGAGGACAATTTATTCTCTAAAGCAGTTAGTTTAAAATACGATGGTGGTGATGTGGAAAGCCACTGCGTATACTGGGAGCAAGAGGAAGAATTTAAAGCAGGCTCTTATACTGTTAAAGTATTCCATAACGGTTATATGTCGTCGAGAAGTACTTTCACCTTAAAGAAACCGGTTTTGGAAGATCTGATGTCGCGCATTGGAAATTAGTTTTAGATAGAAGTTTTTAGGAAAGCCGTGCTGCAAAGTGCGGCTTTTTTTTCTTGTGAATTAAATGCAACCTTGTAATTAAGCCATTTTTATTATTTTAATGCACCTATATATTTAATGTACAGATATAAAACTGAAATTGTTTTAAAATTTACACTTTGTGTATTTATTTCCTGATTTTTTTGAATTTTGATGTCGTTTGACTTATTTTCACGAGACGAAAACAAAAAAACATAATTTTTGTTAAAAAAAGCATAAGCGATTTAGTATTAAAATTCATCTCAGATTATGGAAAATATTATTGTAATTATTTTTATTTTAGGTTATCTGGCAATTGCAACAGAACATTTTATTAAAATCAATAAAGCTGCCACTGCTTTGTTAACGGGTGTTTTGTGCTGGACCATTTACAGTCTCTTTGCATCAGACCAACATTTAGTTGAAATTCAACTTATAGAACATCTTGGGGAGGTTTCGGGAATTTTATTTTTTTTATTGGGAGCTATGACCATAGTGGAGTTGATCGATTCTCATGATGGTTTTAACATTATAACAAGAAAGATCACGCAAAAAAATAAACGATCACTTTTAATTATAATTTCTCTTATTACATTCTTTCTTTCCGCAGTTCTCGATAATTTAACCACGACGATTGTAATGGTATCTCTCCTGAGAAAATTAATAAAAGATCCAGAGGACAGATTATTTTTTGCCGGTATGATAGTGATCGCCGCTAATGCAGGAGGAGCCTGGTCGCCAATAGGTGATGTAACTACAACTATGTTATGGATAGGAGGTCAAATTACTGCTAAAGAGATCATTATTAATTTGATTTTACCAAGCCTTGTATGTATAACCGCACCATTATTATACCTTTCATTTAAATTAAAAGGAAAAGTAACAACCCCGGATCAAAAACCTGCAAACGCCAAATCAACTTTATCTTCAAAACAACAAATGATTGTCCTGATGTCAGGAATAGTGATCTTAATATTAGTACCTATATTTAAAACTGTAACTCATTTACCTCCATTTATGGGTATTTTAATGGGATTAGGTGTTTTGTGGATAATAACAGAAATATTACATGGCGACAAAGACGAGGCAGAAAAAGGAATTTTATCTGTAACACATGCTCTGCGCAAAATTGATACGCCGAGTATTTTATTTTTCCTTGGTATTTTGATAAGTATTTCCGCTTTACAATCCATTGGAGTTTTGGCAAATGCAGCTACATGGATGTCGGCCACTTTAAAAAATGAAAGTTTAATTGTAATGTCTATTGGTTTACTTTCTGCAGTAGTTGATAATGTACCTATTGTTGCTGCAGTTCAAGGCATGTATGATCTTAATCAATATCCTACAGATCATTTCTTTTGGGAATTTCTGGCATATTGCTCGGGTACCGGTGGTAGTGCTTTAATAATTGGTTCAGCTGCGGGTGTAGCGGCAATGGGAATGGAAAAAATTAGTTTCTTTTGGTATTTGCGCAAGATAAGTTTTCTGGCTTTAATTGGATATTTTGCAGGGGCATTTACTTATTTATTACAATATCAGATTTTTGGCTAATTATATTAGCAATTAATTATGAATTACCTATCATTACATAAATTTAATATCCTTATTGAGTGGGTAAAATCAAAACTGAACAAAAAACAGTTTCTCCTCTTTTCGAGTGTATTGGTTGGTCTTTCTGTTGGGCTTGCGGCCATGGTTTTGAAATCATTTGTTCATTATATTTTTTTATTTTCCCAATACATTAGCTCAGGAAATTATAAATATCTGCCCCTGGTGTTACCACTGATTGGAATTTTATTAACGGTATTAGCAGTAAAATATATTTTGCGGGGAAAAATGGAAAAAGGACTATGGAATATCCATTTTGCTTTAGCCAAAAAGTCGAGTGATATTCCTAAGGAGCAAATGTATGCTCAAATATTAACCAGTTCGTTAACCGTGGGTTTTGGAGGGTCTGCTGGACTGGAAGCACCCATTGTTAGTACGGGAGCAGCATTTGGTTCAAATTATTCCAAAACCTATGATCTTGATAAAAAGGAAAAAACACTCCTGCTTGCATGCGGTATTGCTGCAGGTATAGCCGCTGTATTTAATGCTCCTATTGCAGGAGTTTTATTTGCATTGGAAGTTCTAATAATAGATATATCTATTTCGGCTTTCACTCCGCTAATTCTTTCTGCTGCCACAGGAGCATTAATTTCAAAAATATTTTTAAATGATGATGTTCTGTTATCATTTCAGTTGCAGCAACCATTTAATTATTTTAATGTACCATTTTATATTTTATTGGGGATTCTGGCAGGATTAATTTCGATATATCATGCAAGAACATTTACCAAAATAGAGGGATTATTTAGTAATGCGCCGAAGAAAAAATATTTAAATGTTCTTATTGGAGGTGTGGCCCTTGCGATGTTACTTTTTATCTTTCCATCATTATTTGGAGAAGGATATCAAAGTATAAAGTTATTATCTACCCAACATCCTGAAAATTTATTGGATAACAGCATCTTACAATCCCTGAAAAACAACCAATGGATCGTATTGGCATTTATCGGAGCAATTATATTTATCAAATCCATAGCAACAGGATTAACCATTGGAAGTGGTGGTAATGGTGGAAATTTTGCACCTTCATTATTTGTAGGATCCTATCTTGGATTTTTTTTCTCCAGATGCATTAATATGCTTAACCTGGGTAATTTACCGGAAAACAATTTCACCATCGTTGGAATGGCAGGAGTGTTGAGCGGTTTATATCATGCCCCGTTAACAGCAATTTTCCTCATTGCAGAAATTACAGGTGGATACACATTGATGATACCTTTGATGATTGTATCGTCGATCAGTTTTGGTATCTCAAAATATTTTGAACCCCTATCCATGGATGCCAAAAAGCTAAGTAAAGATGGCACTCATTTAACCTCCGACAGAGATCAAAATATTCTTACCAAACTGGACACTTCCACACTGATTGAAAATAATTTTCACAAAATTTCACCCGAATTAAAATTATCGGGTATGATTGAGATCATTTCAAAATCTCAAAGAAATATTTTCCCTGTAGTGGATGAGGAAAATAAATTGCTTGGTATCATAACTTTGGACAAAATAAAAGAAATTATATTCCGGACAGATCTTTACGAAACTGTTACCGCCAAAGAATTAATGACTTCCCCGATCGCTATCATTAATTTATCGGAATCAATGGAAGATGTTATGCAAAAGTTTGATGAAACCGGCGCCTGGAATCTCCCTGTGATTCAGAATAAAGTATATTATGGTTTCATTTCTAAATCAACCATTTTATCACATTACAGATTGAAATTGAAGGAGGATGTTATTGATTAGAATTGTAAATATAAACTGAAATTATATGAATGGCAGTTTGAACATCTGCATACAATAAATATAAAGTATTTTTTTTGCAATCTTGTGTTAATTTTTTATATTTATTTGGATTATTGCAATATTTTGTCTAAATTTATATTATTCAATAATTTTTTATCTATAAATTTAAAGATATGCGCATTGAATTACCAAATTCATTTGAACGTTTCGGGAATGTGATTTTACATAGCAAACAAAAAATATTTGCCATGGATGCCGGACCCGAAAGTGCGAACAATTTAAGTGAAAAATATTTTGTAGTTAAAAAAATTGCAAATGAACAGTCGTGGGACATAGAAAAGGATATGGCAATTGTTGTTCCAATAATGGATGAAAAATTAAAATTGTTGGAAGGGGTAATTACGGGCATTCCTCACAGTTGCACTATAATAATTGTATCCAATAGTCCAAGAGAAGATTCCGATAGGTTCGAAATGGAAAAAAATGTGGTGGACAATATTTGCCACTTTGCAAAACGCAACTATATTATTGTTCATCAAAAGGATCCTGAAATTGCTAAATTATTTGCAGCAATGGGTTATAACGATATTCTTGATGATCAGGAATTAGTAAAAAACGGCAAGTCGGAGGGTATGCTGATAGGGTTATTGATTGCCCACCTATTAGAAAAAAAGTATATCGGTTATATAGACTCAGATAATTATTTTCCCGGATCAGTATTCGAATATGTTCGAATTTATTCTTCCATATTTTCATTAGCCAAAACAGATTATACACTGGGTCGTATTTTATGGCATAGTAAACCCAAAGCGATAAATTCAAATATTTTATTCAGTAAATGGGGGCGCGTTAGCCGATTAACTAATTTCTACTTAAACAGGTTAATTAGTATTTACTCAGGATTTGAAACCGATATTATAAACACAGCCAATTCGGGCGAACATTGCATAAGTATGAAACTTGCAACAAACATGGATTTTGGTGCCGGATTTACTGTTGAGCCATATAATTTTATAAATTTATTCGAAAAATTTGGCAATTTCACTAAAAATAATAACCTGGATCTTATTAACAATAAAGTGATAAATATCCATCAGGTTGAATCAAGAAATCCGCACCTACACGAATCGAAAGGGAATGAACATGTTAATGACATGATAGACAATTCGTTAGGCTGCATTTATCATTCTGATATTTGCCCGATTGAACTTAAAAAAGAAATATTAAAAGAATTAAAACGACTTAAAATAATATTGGGAAATGAATTGCCAATAAAAAGAATAATTTACAAGGCACTGAATAATTATAATACCGAAAAAGCAAAAAATCTTTTTGATCCTGAATTATATGGTAGCGTGCTGGTAAATCCCTGATATGTTTATATTATTTACCGATATTGATGGAACAATTACCAATAAATATACTCATGCCTTCGAAGGTTCAGATGTTTGGCTTAAAAAATTGAACAAATTAGGAATCGCAGTAATTTTTGCTTCCTCAAAAACCTTTTTGGAAATATGCAATATCCAAGAACAACTGAATATCAATCAACCGTTTATTTTCGAAAATGGAAGTGCTATTGCCCTTCCGAAAAATCAACTTAATTACACAGATACTGGTTCAGAAGGTGAGATATACCATGACTTTGTGATTCATTCTTTAGTTCCGAAAAATTTAGATATACAACTTTGGAATGATGAAATAAATAAGTTGTATCCCGGAAATTTTTTTTCACTGCAATCGGGAAGCAGAGTCCAATTAATGCAAATTACGGGCCTCACCGAAGAATTACTGAAATTGGCCCAACAACGTATGTTTACTGAAACTTACTTTTTTTCAGATCAGAAAATATCATTAAAGAGTATAAATGATAAATTGACACGATTAAATGCTGTTGCATTACAAGGGAGTAGATTTATTACCGTGTCGCATAAATTGGCGTCTAAAGGGAATGCAATCAGATATTACCTTAATTCACTTCATGCTGACAAACTTGAGATAAGATCCTATAGTGTTGGAGATGGCAAAAACGATTACTCCATGTTTGGTGAAACTAATTATAGTTACTTTCTTACAGATAACATTTCCGTTACTTTACAAACGCCAAACACTTATATAGTTAATCCGAAAGGCCCTTTGGGTTTTATTAAAGTTTGTAAGAAAATTATTGAAGAATATGATAGCCGAACATGATATTAAAGTTTTATCACTAAATTTTCCAACTGGCCATATGCAAAATCCTATATTTTAATCCCTTTCACCTCTCCTATTTTTGCCCAAATTTTCCCTCTCTTATTTCGAATTTTAAAAACACACAGTCAATAGGTCCATTTTTTAATTTAATTTTTTCAGAAGGTTTTAAACCTATAAATTTTGCTGCATCCAGATTACCGCTAAAAACCCATGCTATACATCCTGCATATTTTCTTTTAAGTGTGTTTCCTATCATTTGATAAAATTCGACGATACGTTCCTGTTGCATACGTTCACCATAGGGTGGATTCATAATAAGCATCCCTTTATGATTTTGAGCCTCTGTATCTTCAAAAGAAGCCGGAAATAATTGAATTCCCGCATCAGGTACCGCATTATCAATATGTATTTGTGCCATGTCAAGATTTCTCTGCGATATATCTGATCCGCGTATCATCAGTTTATTATTTTTCACCTCACTTGCTGCCTGTACCATTAACTGACGAAATAAAGTAACGTCATAATCCTTCCATAACTGAAATCCAAAATGTTTTCTGATCAATCCCGGTGCAATATTATTTGCAATTAAGGCAGCTTCAATTAATATAGTACCACTTCCACACATTGGATCATATAATGGAATATTATAATTCCATCCGCTAAGCAATATTAAGCCCGCTGCCTGCACTTCGCTCATGGGTGCCGCGTGTTGTTCGGTGCGATATCCACGTTTATGTAAAGATTCGCCTGAACTATCCAATGAAATGCTAACTTGATTTTCTTTTACACGTAAATTAAATCTGTAGGTTGGATTAATTTTTTCGATACTGGGACGTTTGTCGTATTTATTTCGAAACTGATCAACAATGGCATCCTTCATTTTTAATGCCGGATAATTGGAATGCGTAAATACAGTAGAAAAAATAGTATTGTCAATGGCAAATGTATCATCCACATTCATGATCTCACTCCAATCAATGGCCATAACCTTATCATAGAGTTCATGTTCATCATTTGCAGTAAATGATGTTATTGGTTTTAAAATTTTTATTGCCGTGCGCAAGTGTATGTTTGCGGCATACAACATAGCTTTATCCCCTGAAAAAGCCACTGCGCGCTTTAAAATTTCTACATCCCTTGCACCCAGATCCATTAATTCTTTTGCAAGAATGGGTTCAAATCCCTGCAACGTTTTGGCAATATATTGTTCCTGCATATTTCAATAAATGTAATTCTTTTTTAATTAAAAAAGGGGTGCTGTATCAACAACACCCCTTTAATTATTTATTCGGTCTCAATTATTTACCTGCTGCGTAGCAATTAAAATCTACGTTTTTATCCAACTGCGTAATGAAATTATTCAGCAAACCGTAAAATAATACGTCTGATGATTCAGTTTCAGCACCAATGGTATAACGCTCGTAAAGTGGAGGGTTAATACGCATACAATCAGCATGCGGAGAATATTTAACACGGCTCCAACGAAGATCTTTTTTGAAGATCATAGCTGCAACTTTATCTGCTCCATCTTTACTCATGGTAATATCCACATAATAGGTCCAGTTTAAATTGCGCATTAAAACATTAAAACTCATCCATGGTTTCGACATGCCTTTATCTTTATATAAATGTAGTTTATAATTGATACGCGCACCTTCTGTGTTAACATATTCAAATTTATAATACAATGCACCACCATTATTATTAGCTGCTTTTGCAACTTGTCCCTGGTGATTTTGTGTAAGGTAATCTTTCATAACTACCTGACTGTTACCGTTAACAGCAAATAAGCTGAGGAAGGCAACAAATAAACTTATATTCAGTATTTTTTTCATGTTCTGTTTTATTTAGATGTGGTTTTGATTATCCTTCTTTTTTAGCTGCAGCTTCGTCAGATTTTTTACCTTGAACCTTAGTACTTGTTTTCAAATTATCGATATAATAATTTCCAACACATGATCCTGTCTCAGCTCCATCATCAATATCGCAATCGAAATGTATTCCGCCATACATACGGCTATACCCTGCTTCTCTTGCAGCAGCAAAGAAAGAGTCAAATGAACGGGGAAGCAATCCTATTGACACATGTGTGCTATCAGTAAATTTCAAATTGTCTCCTAAACGAGAAGTTAATACAACAGCAGCAGCACTACTGAAGTTAGAGTGACCTGAAGTATACCCTGCAAACGGAGGTGTTTCTACATAAGGTTCCCAATCCGGATCAATATTCTCACGAATAACTGTTTTAGGACGCACAAGGTTAACCCTGTATTTTGTATGCCAGCAAGTGATACATGCATCATTCATTGCCAATGTCATTAGGGCATAAATTTCTGCTGCACGGTCAAGTTTCATATCCTCTGATTTCACAAATCCACCGAAAATTTCCATCCAGTGTCCCGGAGGAGTAGATGTTTCACTCGGATCGTCAGCCCAATATTGTGCAATTGTTCTTTGCTCTTCAGTTAAAGTAGCATCAACATTATACACCTTTAATGCTTGTTTATAAAGTTCGCCTGTTGTATCGCCGATACCATTATATTTTGGAGCTTTGTCAATATCACATTGAGCACCATCTTTCACAAAAAATGTGCGGTGATCTCCCCAGAAAGGTTCCAATGCCGTTTGGTTAAAATCAGTTGGCTCCCATAAACCAGGATGTCCTTCTCTTGTTGGTGCTTTATATTGTTTGTATCGGGTCTCAGTATAAGAATCTAATTCACTCCATTCATAAATAGCATCTGCAAGGTCCTTACCATATTGTCTTGAACGTTCTAAAACGTCATCAGGAACACCGGCAGCTTTACAAGCTTCAATTTGTTTGTCATGTAATTTGTTAAATACCCCAACCCCGGCAGGGAAATAACGCGCCATCATTGCATCCTGAACCAAGTACATCGTTTCTGTTGCACAGGTAGTCCAATCGTAAATTTGACCTTCTTCTGGTCTTGGGAGGTCGCTTAAACCATTTAACTGACCTTCTAATGTAAGATAATCGGGAGTTCCGCATATTTGGGCTTCATAAACGCCAACAGCGATATAACCGAACATACGGGAAGCATCAGGTGGTGAAAGGCGTTCAGTTTCGACAAATGCGAACAATGCATTCCACCATTCCAGCAGAAATTGAGCACTTTCGTCGCTAGATTTTTTGGAAACATCATTAAAAAGAGGGTTATCTCCTCCGGAGGATTTTGGTCCGCAACTTCCGGCAAAAAGAATAACGCCTGACAGTAGAATTACAGATAGGTGTTTTAATCTCATGACTAGTTTGATTTTAGTTAAGATATGACTATTATTTGTGGTTATAAAATTGTGGTTATAAAACAGCGCAAAATTAATCAAAATACTGCATGATTAATTCGTTAACAAAACATTTACATAGCCAATCCTAACCCGCCTTTATAATGAGGTTAACTTTGCCCCTTAAACCATAAAAAAGGCATGAAATCTATCAAAGTATTATCTTCTGTAATTGTGTTAACGTTAGTGATCTACAGTTGCGGCTCGAACAAGAATGGCAAAGAATATCTCAATGAGTGGAAATTCACGGAGAATATCGACCAGGCAAAAATAGTTACAACCGACCAGGAATCAGGTAAAATGTTTGACATTTTAACTAGTAAAACTACTGGTATTAAGTTCAACAATGAGCTTATCGAAACCTTCGACCTTAATTATTATCGTTATGGATATTCCTACAACGGAGCAGGTGTAGGAGTTGGCGATTTTAATAACGACGGGCTTCAGGACCTTTATTTCTGCGGGAATGTAGTTCCGGATCGTATTTATTTAAATAAAGGCAACTTGCAGTTTGAAGATATTACTGCGACTAGCGGAATTAACGGTAAACCAGGATGGAGCACCGGCGTAACTGTTGTTGACATTAATGAAGATGGTCTGCAGGATCTTTATGTTTGTCGCGCACGATATGAAGATGCCGAAAAACGCCGCAATTTATTATACATAAATAATGGTGATAATACTTTTACGGAAAAAGCAAAGGAATATGGTATCGATGATGATAGTTACTCTACACACGCAAACTTTTTTGATGCTGATAATGATGGTGATCTCGATCTTTATGTATTAACTCATCCAACCGACTTCAAGGATAAGAATAAACAAAAAAATTATCAGAAAATTGAAGAAGGATCTAATCAAAGCAATAGATTTTATCGCAACGAAGGAAACGGGAAATTCACTGAATGTCACAAAGAAGTTGGTATCAACAACCACGGTTTTGGATTATCAGTTACTGCCGGCGATATAAATAATGATGGATGGATGGATGTTTTTGTTGGAAATGATTATATCATGCATGATTATACTTATCTCAATCAGGGCGATGGAACATTTAAAGAAAGTAGCCGCGAAGTTTTGCATAAAACTGCATATTTCGGAATGGGAACAGATATAGCCGATTATAATAATGACGGGTTACTCGACATGTTCACAGTGGACATGGATATTGAAGGTAATTATGGAACTAAAACTTTCATGCAATCAAACAAACAAACATTTTTAAGAACACTTGTAAATGGCGGTTATTTACAACAATATGGCCGTAACGCATTACAATTAAATAATGGTGTAGGTAAATTTTCGGAAGTAGCAAATTTTGCAGGAGTTAGCACCACAGGTTGGAGCTGGAGTCCTCTTTTTGCCGACTATGATAATGATGGTAATAAGGATCTATATGTTGCCAATGGATTTTTGAAAGACAGCCATATGGACATCATGGAGGTTTATATCAAATTAACCAGATCTAACCGTTTATCCGATTCAACAGAATATTATGAATTAAGAAAACAGATACCGGAAAGTTCCGTATTGGAATGGCCGAATGCAATGTTTAAAAATAAAGGTGACCTAACTTTTGATGATGTTCGTGAAGATTGGGGTCTATATTTTCCATCCACCTCTTATGGTGCAGCATATGCCGATTTTGATAATGATGGCGACGTTGACATTGTTGTAAATAATGCTAACCTTGAAGCACATATTGCGCGCAATAATGCATCTAAAATGAGTTCCAATAAATATTTGAAAGTTGATCTCAAAGGTGAAAAAGCAAACCCTGAAGGATTAGGTGCAAAAATTTATGTTACCACTGGTTCCACAACACAATATATACAAATGGAAACAGTGAAAGGATATATGTCATGCTCGGAACCAATAGCACATTTTGGATTGGGAGCAAATGAAAAAGCCGATCAGGTAGTTGTTATATGGTTGGATGGAAAAGAAAATGTAATGACAAATGTTGCGGTTAATCAAACACTCGTTATTGACCACAAAAATGCGGTTAAAGTAACAAAAAGTGCAGTGCCTCAACCTGATTATTTATTTGCGGATATTTCAGCGGATCTTAAAATAGATTTTTCTCACAAAGAAAATGAATTTGATGATTTCGACCGCGAATTTTTAATTCCACATGAGCTAAGTAATTTAGGACCAGGGCTTGCAGTTGGTGATGTAAATGGTGATGGAATGGATGACTTTTTTGTTGGTGGCGCAAGTAAACAAAGCGGTGCAATTTATTTACAATCTGCCGATGGTTCTTTTACCAAAGGAACTTTTAATGAAGGAGCTGAAGAAATTATTAGCGAAGATCTTGGTTCTATTTTCTTTGATGCAGATACTGATGGCGATATGGATCTTTATATCGTAAGTGGTGGTAGCGATTTTCCTAAAGATGATCTGCATTTTCAGGACAGATTATATATTAATACCGGCAATGGCAATTTTAATTTAGCTAAAGATGCATTACCACAAATGATCTCCAGTGGTTCATGTGTGGCTGCACAAGATTATGATAAAGATGGTGATATGGATCTTTTTGTTGGAGGAAGAATTATTCCGGGTAATTACCCCTTCCCTACTAAAAGTTATATCCTCCAAAACAATAAAGGTAAATTTACTGATGTAACAAAAACTGTTGCACCTGATCTGGAAAATATCGGTTTAGTTTCTGCCGGATTATGGACAGATTATAATAATGATGGAGACTTTGATCTCATTATTGCAGGTGAATGGATGCCTATTACAGTATTTGAAAATAATAATGGCAAACTAAAAAATATTACTGCAACATCCGGTTTATCAGAATCGACAGGTTGGTGGAACAGTTTATCAGCAGGTGATTTTGATAATGATGGAGATATTGATTACGTTGCCGGAAATTTCGGAACGAATTTAAAATACTGCCCGAAAAATCAAAAACCTATCGAATTATTTTATGACGATTACGACAATAATGGCACTAACGATATCATTATGTGTTACTGGCAAGGCGATAAATTATTTCCTCAAAAAACACGTGAACGTTTAATTGAACAAATTAAGGATATAGAAACTATTTTCCCGAATTGGGATAGTTATGGCCGTGCGGAAGTTTGGGATTTTTACGGTAAAAAAAGAATGGAAAATTCTAAATTGCATTACAAGGCAAATACTTTTTATACTTCTTATATCGAAAATTTAGGTAATAATAAATTTGCGATTCGCAAGTTGCCAAATGAAGCCCAAATTTCAAGCACCTTTGGTATTGTTGCCCTGGATGTAAATAACGATGGAAATCTGGATATTGTAAGTCATGGTAACTGGTTTGAAACTGAAATTGAAACCAATACTCAGGATGGAGGTATTGGAAATGTATTGTTAGGTAATGGTGATGGAACTTTCAAAGATCTTCATGCAAGATTCTCCGGATTTTATTCCGCTATGAATGCAAAGTCACTCGCTGTTATTAATATAGGCAAATCAAAATCTACGGTGTTATTAACCACCAACAGCAATGGGCCGATTAATGCATTTAAAGCAACCAAAGCAACAAAAACCATTCAATTAAATAGCAACGATGCATACGCAATGATTACCTATGCTGATGGAAAAAAACGCCGTCAGGAATTTTATTGTGGTTCCGGATATTTAAGTCAAAATTCAGCTTCTGTTGTGGTAACTGATCAGGTAACTGATATCACTGTAATCGATAATAAGGGAAACAGCAGAAATGTTTTTGGAAATTTAGTTTCAGGAAAATAAATTAAAATAATTCGCATAATTTAAAATAGGCATGATGAAAGTAAAACAATTAATTCAAATAATAATAGTCGCGATCGTGGTCTCGGTTTCCTCTTGTAAACTTTTTTCGGATGGAGATACAGATACCCGCGGAGGCGCTATAATCGACAAAGCCAGAGAAGTTACACTTGATGGCAACTCCGGTAAGTTATTTGATATTCTAACCGATAAAACTACAGGCATTGATTTTATTAATGACCTTTCTGAAAATTATACCGTAAATTGGTGGAGATATTCTTATATCTATAATGGAGGAGGAGTATGTATCGGTGATGTAAATAACGATGGTCTTCAGGACCTTTATTTTACAGGTAATATAGCTCCAAACAGTTTGTATTTAAATAAAGGAAACTTTAAATTTGAGAACATCACTGAAAAAGCAGGTCTTGTAAAAAATCCGGAGAAGTGGCCTTATGGTGCTTCCATGGTAGATATAGATGCAGATAATGATCTGGATATTTATGTTTGTATGAGTAGATGGGATGATCCTGTGAGACGTGAAAACGAATTATGGATAAATAATGGCGATCTTACCTTTACTGAAAAGGCTAAAGAATTCGGTTTAAATGCAAATGTGTATAGCACCCATGCAAATTTCTTCGATTATGATAACGACGGAGATCTTGATATGTATCTCGCTACTCACCCTGTTGATTTTATCGATAAAAATAAAACCAAATACTTTCAAAAAATTGAGCAAGGTAAAAACATGAGTAATCTCTTTTATATAAATAACGGAGATAATACATTTACCGAATCACATTTAAAAGTTGGTATCAATAACCACGGTTACGGATTAAGCGCAACTGTTGGAGATGTGAATGACGATGGATTTTTAGATGTTTTTGTTGCGAATGATTATGCGATGTATGATTTTGTTTATATCAACAACGGTGATGGAACTTTCCGCGACGAATCGTTAAAAGCAATTAAAAAAACATCCATCAATTCGATGGGCGCCGATATTTCCGACTTTAATAATGATGGGTTTCTCGACATGTTTGTAGTGGATATGGACATGGAAGATAATTATACCTACAAAACATTTATGTTGTCGAGCCAGGTGGAAGTTATGCGTATTTTATTAAATGCGGGTTATGGATATCAAAATCGTTCCAATTCATTACAAATGAATAATGGTGACGGTAGTTTTTCCGAAATTTCAAGAACGGCTAATATTTCTACAACCGACTGGAGCTGGACCACTTTCTTTACCGATTTTGATAATGATGGATGGAAGGATCTCTATATCGCCAATGGATTTTTACGCGATTTCCATGTGGATGAATCTGAAACCTATCACAAACTTCGTCGCGCAGTTCGTATTGAAGACAGTACTGTATATTATGAAGTGCGTAAAGAATTACCAACCTATGTTTTAGATCATCCTAATTATATATTTAAAAATAACGGAGATCTTACCTTTAGCGATATGCGCGATGATTGGGGTATTTATTATCCATCCATTACTTATGGTGGTGGTTATGCCGATCTTGATAATGATGGTGATATGGACATGGTTGTAAGCAATGTAAATCAAACACCATGGGTTTATAGAAATAACAGTGAAAAATTAGCAACAAAAAATAACTGGGTACAATTTAAGTTTAAAGGATATGCAAAAAATACTCCCGGTTACGGTACTAAGGTGAAAATTTATTGTGGTGATCAAATGCAATATATTCAGCATAGTTCTGCACGTGGTTATATAACTACTTTACAAGATGACTGTCATTTTGGTTTAGGTACTGCCTAAAATAGATATGGTTGAAGTAGAGTGGCTAGACGGTTCAAAAGAAATCATGCGCGATGTTCCTGCTAATCAGGTGGTAATGCTTGATCATGCCAATGCATCAAAAGCTGTACAATTTGATGATCATTTTAAATCGGAAAAAACATTTGTAAAAAATACCGATAATTTAATGATCGATTTCACACATAAGGAAGCGGATTACGACGATTATTTACGCGAATTCTTATTACCTCATAAAATGAGCACCTTAGGGCCTGGAATAGCTGTTGGAGATGTAAATGGAGATGGTACCGATGATTTTTATATCGGTGGTGCAGCAGGACAATCGGGAGTGTTATTTACTCAAAGTACTGATGGCAAATTCACAAAATCAGCATGGCAACAATCGGCAAATGATGGTGCAGCTTCTGAAGATCAGGGTGCATTGTTTTTTGATGCAGACAATGATGGAGATAACGATCTTTACGTAGCATCAGGTAGTAATGAATTTGCTGCAAATGATGCTAAATATGCCGACAGATTATATATCAATGATGGAAAAGGAGCATTTAGCCTTGCAAAATCTGCAATTCCTGCAATTAATTCGAGCAGTTCCGTAGTTACCGGAGCAGATTATGATAAAGATGGTGATATTGATCTATTTGTTGGTGGAAGACAAATTCCAGGAAAATTCCTCGCTCCTGCAAGCAGTAATATTTTGCAGAACGACGGAGGTAAATTCACCGATGTTACTGAAAAAGTAGCTCCAATGTTAAAAGATATTGGTATGGTAACATCAGCAATTTGGACCGATTTTGATAATGATAATACTTTAGATCTTGTTCTTACCGGCGACTGGATGGCAATTACTTTCCTCAAAAATTCAGGTGGTAAATTCAATGATGTAACTGCCAATACCGGACTTGCAAATGCAACAGGTTGGTGGCAAAGTATTTTAGGAACTGATGTTGACAATGATGGCGACACAGATTATATAGTGGGAAATTTTGGAACTAACAGAAGATATAAAAATACCACTGCTGTATCCGACGGGCATGCGTTGCCACTTGAAGGATTTTTATACGACTTTGACAAAAACGGAAGTGAAGATTTTATTTTGAGTTATTATCAACACGATAAATTGTTTCCGGTTAAAACCAGAGAGCGATTAATAGAACAACTTCCTGGAATTGAGGAACAATTTCCTACCTGGGATGCCTTTGGAAAAGCATCAGTACAGGATATATTTGGTGACGATCTGAAAAATGCCATACACCGCACCGCATATATTTTCCATTCCTCCGTTTTGGTAAATAATGGCAATGGTAAATTCACGATTAAATATTTACCAAATGATGCACAAATTTCAACCATGTTTGGAATGGTGACCGACGATTTTAATGAAGATGGTTTTGCCGATATTTTAATGCATGGTAATTTCTATAATACAGAAATTGAAATTACACGTCATGATGCCGGAAACGGATTGCTTTTATATGGTAAAGGAGATGGAACATTTGCCCCTGCGCGTGGTTATCTTACAGGATTTAAGAGTGATGGTGATGCAAAAGGGCTTGCATGCGTTCTTGACAGCAAAACCAAACAACCTGTTTATCTGCTTGCCAACAGCAATGGTAAAATGGAATCATATGGCTTGTTAAAATCTGCTACCATTATAGAACTTGCATCCAACGATGCGTATGCAATTGTAAGCATGAAAGATGGTAAAAAATCGAAAGTGGAATTATATAGTGGAAGCGGATACCTGAGCCAGAGTGCGAAGTTTGTTCGTGTTACTGCAAATACTGCAAGTATAGATGTATATGATTTCAAAGGAAATATGCGCACGGTTTATCCTGCATCTGTTTCTATGAAATAATATAGAATTATATACCTAATTATTAATGAGGTAAGAAAGGGTGATGATGTCATTCTTTTTTACCTCTTTTTTTTTAGTCTCTTTTTTAATGTCTTCACTCAGTTACAATACAACATTGCTTTACAATTCTCATAATTGATACATAATTCTATCATTGATGCTCCTCAATTTGGGCTAAAGCCCGTTTAGGGTTGGTGCCTTTTTCCCCCCGGCTAAAGCCGGGGGTTATTGAGGGCGTTTTGAGAGTGTGGTTCTCAATAGCCGTGGGTTTTAACCTACCGATAATTAACGTACCATATCCCGGGCTTTAGCCCAATTGAGGACGCAGATGGGAAGATATCAAAACCCTTCAGGTGGATTTATCATTCTGTAATGCCCATTTAATTTTGCTTTGGTTTTAATTTCAGCAATTTGTTTTACTGCAGGTAATATTTTTTTGATATGCTCAACTATTATTTTTTGTCGGGCTGTTTCATGTTGATGTCTGAGTAGTTCGTATTCTGAAATAAAATCAAATCCCACATAATGGGCAAGTTTAAATGAAGTGAAAGTAAAACCCGGTTTGAAAATATTTTCTTTAATATCTAACAGGTCGAAAAGTTCTGTAGCCAATAATTCCAATTCCTGTAAAAGTTTAAAGTTAACATCCTCAATATTATGTATGAGTGAAATAATTGCTCCTGAATATAATTTATCGGGCACTTCATCAATTACCTCCAGCACCCGAAAAACCTGAAGACCTACTACTTCTATATCCATTTCTCCGGTATCGTACACCTTTTGCACTTTTTCCAATTTCATTTCCGTGCCGTATTCCAGTAATTCTTTATTGTTCACTACCGGAATTCCAAAAGTTTTACCTTCAGTGTTGCATTCATTTATCAATTGAATATAACGTGGTTCGAAAATATGTAAATTGAGTTTTTCGCCAGGATAGGCAACAAGATTAAGTGGAAATATGGGTATAAATTTCTGCATTGTTATTTATAATTTTATAATCTCTCCCCAGCTCTGATTTCTGTTTTTAAATTATTTTGAAGGGGCGGAACAGGACATGAATATTCATGATTATAAAGACAATATGGATTATAAGCATTATTAAAATCGAGGATAATATTTTCTCCATTTAATGTATGCATGTCAATATATCGTCCACCCGCATAGGTTTCATTTCCATTTGTAAGATCATAAAAGGGAATAAAATAAACCTCCTGGCCTTTACCGACATAACTTTCATTGCGATACACTTCCAACGAATATTTAATTCCATTCAGCAAAAAATGTAATTTACCCATCGTTTTATAAGTATCAGCAATACTTCCCGTTGCCTGAATTTTAAAAACGGGACCATTAGGTATTTCCTCATATTTCGCCATAACCCTAAAGTTGGTATCTATATCATAATATTTTAATCCGGTAAAATCTTTTCTTACAGAATCCGGCAAAGGAGAATTTGGACTGAGAAAAAAATCATCTGTCTCCTTTCTGTGTTTGGATATTGCAGAAACATAATCCTCCCCCACTACTTTCACAACTTCTTCCCCTGCAGAACCATTATCTTTACAGGCAGCTAAACCTATTATTACAGCAAGGAGAAAAAAACTAAGATTTGATAATCGCATAAATATTACAAGTGGTTTTGACCCTCGTATTAATAATTCAAAACTATATAAAAAGTAAAACAATTCATTTGCCCGACAACAATTTTAGTATAATTTCAAGAAATTATTTATCAAAATAACCTCCATCTTATGATCGATATTGAAACCTTCCGCGAATATTGTTTAAAGAAAAAAGGAGTAAGCGAAGAATTTCCTTTTGACAATGATACACTTGTATTTAAAGTAAAAGGAAAAATGTTCGCATTAACCAGTCTTGTTTCAGACCAATTTCAGATAAACCTAAAATGTAATACAGATCTTATTTCAGACCTCAGAGCAAAATATACCGCGGTACTTCCCGGGTATCATATGAACAAAAATCACTGGAATACCGTGGTGGTGGATGGCAGCCTTTCGAAAAAAGAGTTGCTTAAAATGATAGACCATTCTTACGATGAAGTAGTACGAGGCATGACAAAAAAAATGCAAGAAGAATTAAAAAAAATGTAATATTGTATAATAGTCCCGCCAATAAATATGGATATACCTGAAATAATTTTCGAAGACAATCACCTGATCGCCATCAATAAGAAGCCGGGACAGATATCACAAGGCGATAAAACTAAAGATATTCCGTTGGTGGAAATTGTAAGGCAGTATCTTAAAGACAAATATCAAAAACCGGGAAATGTTTTTGCAGGCTTAGTACATCGCATAGACCGTCCCGTGAGTGGAGTTTTATTATTTGCAAAAACAAGTAAGGCAAACGAGAGAATGGGAAAAATAATACGCGAAAGAAATTTCCACAAAACCTATTGGGCAGTAGTAAAAAATAAACCTCTAGAGGAAGAAGGAATTCTTAAACATTACCTGATAAAAAATCCGCATATGAATAAGAGTTTTGCATATCCTGATGATCGTCCGGAATCAAAACTCGCCATTTTAAAATATAAACTCATTGGCGCTTCCGACAGATATTTTTTATTGGAGGTAGATCCTGAAACAGGCCGGCATCATCAGATCCGTGTGCAACTGGCCTCCATGAAGTGTCCTATTAAAGGAGATATTAAATATGGCTTCGATCGCACCAATAAGGATGCATCCATACATTTACACGCAAGAAAACTTGAATTTTTACATCCGGTTAAAAACGAAACAGTTACCATAATTGCAAATCCGCCAGATGATGCAGTGTGGAATGCATTTATGAAAATAATAACATAAAAAAAACCCGGAAATAATTTCCAGGTTTTATCAAAGTATAAGTTTAATTATTTATTCCTCTGCGTCGCCAAATTTCACATCCGGCATCATGAAATTAATTCCAACAACAACACCAACAAATGCATTGTGAGAACCTTTATACACATTTTCCCCTTTAGCCGGTTCAAGTTCTCTTGTAGATTCTGAATTGATGTCCAAAAATCCAAATGATCCTCTCAATCCCGGAGAAAAATACATTTTATCATTTACATAAATGTCAACTCCAATATCGAATAAAACACCGAGATCCACTCTATTGAAATAATCTATTTGTGGTGTTAATCCACCAGCATTATCAAAATCGGGAACATAACTTTGAGGAGCAAAACCTTGTGCTATATCCACTTGTTCATCCTTCTCGTATACATCGGCGGTGTATTGCTGATTTGCACTTAATAAATAACTCAGCTGAATACCACCTAAAATATGGTATTTGATCGCATCTTTTGCATCACCTTCCATGTACTTGAACAACATAGGAACCTGAATATAGTTAAGATCGACATATCTGTATGTAAGCACTGGATATAGTTGATTTGGAATATCAGGGTTATAACTCGCACTAAAATCACGAACCATATCAGAATAATCCTGTCCCATTAAAGCATAATTCAATTCTATCTGTGCGCCAAAATTTTGATGCCAGTTATAGCCAAGCACTATACCTCCTGCAGGACCTAATTTATACTCATAGTCCATTTCAGAAAGTTGATAATTATTCTGATTGAGTATCCAGGTACTGTTAAATTGGCCCTGAAAACCCAAATGAAGTCCCACCTGCGCTTGCATCATACCTGTAGCAAAAAGGCCCAGAAATAGTGTTTGTAATGCTTTTTTCATACTTTTCTATAATTGACTCACGAATATACGACGATTTCCATAATCTGAAAATCAGAATCCACAATTCCGCTTTTTAAGGGTCAATTTCTGATGATTTCAGGTTAATGAGAAGTAGCACAAAACTTTGATATATTCCTCCTTATCAGCTGATTATAATCCTAATACATAAACTATTAGCATAGCATCTGGCAAAATAAGGGCTACTTTGAGTGTCACAAAAAATGAAAATCCGAAATAATTTACAAATAGTATCTTCGCCCCCATGGACAAGATCGCTATTATCTGGAAATATTTAAAATACCGCTGGAGAGCAAAAACCGCGTACGATGTCCATTCGCCCTTTCTATTTGATTTTATTGAGCATGTATTAAAAAATGATCGGGATTATTACATTTTCGAAGAAATTGAAGAGCTTCGCAATCAATTGATCCATATTGAAACGGAGTTAAATGTGATCGATTATGGAGCCGGTTCCAAAAAAGGCAGTGATCCCCGCCGAAAAATCTCCACAATCGCTAAAAACACACTAATCACACCTAAATTCGGACGATTGTTATTTTATCTTGCCGAGCACTACGGATCAAAAAACATTCTTGAACTGGGTACTTCCTTGGGAATCAGCACTTTATACCTTGCAGGAGCTAAAAGAAATGCCAACATCATTTCTTTGGAGGGAAGTCCGGAAATTGCCAATTTCGCAAAACAGAATTTTACCAGAATACATATTGATCAAATTGAGATCATGACCGGCGAATTCTCACAAACTCTGCCTTTAGCACTAAAAAAACTCCGCATTATCGACCTTGCATTTATTGACGGAAACCATAGGCGGGAGCCTACTATTCGTTATTTTGAGGAAATTTTACCCTTTTGCCATGATCACTCCATTTTGGTTTTTGATGATATACACTGGAGCACCGAAATGGAGGAAGCCTGGAACCATATCATCAAGGATAAAAGGGTGTCACTTTCCATCGACCTATTCTTCAAAGGCATTGTTTTTTTAAATACAGATATTCATGAGAAAACGAATGTTACCGTGCTTTATTAATAGTTGACGCCGTTAATATAAAGGCGATCCCAATATATGTTTAACATAGTTTAACTCCGCATTAAAAAACCATTACGCTTAATATTTTAATTTTACAGCAGATTAAAACATTTAGAACGTTTATGAAAAAAATAATCCGATTATTACCCGTGTTGATCCTGGTGAATACACTTGTATCGGCCCAAAACAAGCTTCCTTCCAACTTTTTTATGAAAAAGTTGCCGAATGGATTGGAATTACTTGTAATAGAAGACAAAACCGTTCCTCTTGCAACTATCGAAATTGTTGTAAAAAATGGTTCTTATACTGAGGACAGTGCATTCAATGGTTTGTCGCATATGTACGAACATATGTTTTTCAAGGCAAATAAGGATCTTCCAAGTCAGGAGGCATTTTTAAAACGCATTCAGGAATTAGGTGTTGTTTTTAACGGAACAACAAGTAACGAACGCGTTAACTATTTTATCACACTCAGCAATTCAAAATTAGATGAAGGGTTGCATTTTATGAATTCCGCTATCCGATATCCTTTATTTCTTGAACAGGAAATGAAAAATGAAAATCCGGTTGTTGATGGTGAATTTCAGCGCAATGAATCAAATCCTGTTTTCTTTTTATTGGATGATGTAAATCGCGCAATGTGGAAAGAAAATTATTACAGAAAAAATCCAATTGGATTACACGATGTTATTATGACTTGCACGCCTGAAAAAATGCGTGTAATACAGGAAAAATATTACTATCCTGATAATGCTATGTTGGTAATAGCAGGTGATGTTGAACACGAAGCTGCATTTGCTAATATGGAAAAAGTATTTGGCGATTGGAAACCTGCGGGATTTGATCCATTTGTAAAGTGGCCTGTTCCGGAAATAAAACCATTAACAGGTGTTACAAATCTTGTTACAATAAATGAAAATGCACAAGTGCCTATCTTTTTAATTGGTTATCACGGACCCGATACAAGAAACGATCTAAAAGCAACTTTTGCCGCAGATGTATTTTCATTTATTCTTTCACAGGCGAACAGTAAGTTACAAAAAGATCTTGTGGAAACCGGTTTAGCTTATCAGGTGGGTGTGAGTTATCAAACCGCTAAATTTACCGGACCAATACAAATTTTTCTTGTACCAAATCCGATGAAAGTTGCGGAAGCTTATGCCGTTTTACAACAAAATATCGATCAATGGACTAGTCCGGATTATTATACGGATGAACAATTGCAAACTGCAAAAAATCTATTAGCCATCGACGATGCTTATGGCAAAGAAAGCACCAGCAGTTTTGTGCATACCGTAACCTATTGGTGGGCATCGGCAACAATTGATTATTACACCGATTATGTAGCAAATTTGCAAAAAGTTACACGTGCTGATATTAATGATTATATCAATACTTATATAAAAGGCAAACCACGCGTAAACGGTTTATTATTAAGCCCTGCAATGCAAGAATCAGTTGATCTGAAAACATTAGGTTTTGAAGTAAAACAATAATAATAACATAATCTAAATATCATTATTATGAAAAAAATTAAATTATTTATATTACTCCTGATCAGTATTTCTGCCGCACAACATTTATTTGCGCAGGATACCAAGGAATTTACCATCGAAGGAATTAAGGTGATACATAAATATGTTCCGAAGGATGTAATCAGTGTTCGACTATTTGTAGAAGGAGGAACCGGAAATTATGCAAAAGATAAACAGGGAATTGAAAATGTTACGCTTAATTTAATGGTTGATGGCGGCACAACAAAAATGTCGAAACTCGAATTTAAAACAGCGGCAGAAAAGATAGGAACCAGTTTTGGTGCATCAACAAATCTTGATTACGGAACATTAAGTATGACCTGTATAAAAATGTTCTGGGACGATTCGTGGAAATTATTCAGCGATGCAGTTTTAAATCCTGCTTTTTCTGAAAATGAATTTGCCCTATTAAAGGAGCAATTAATTGCAAATGCAAAACAATCCATGGCAGATCCTGATAGTTATCTTGCACTTTTATCGCGCCAGGTTGCTTTTGAGGGAAAAGATTATGCAAAATCACCGGAAGGAACACCTGAAACTTTAGAATCCATTACACGCGAAGATGTATCCAATTATTACAAAAGAACAATTGGCAAAAAGAGAATATTTTTAGTGGTGGTTGGTAATATAACTGAAGCTGACCTAACTGAAAAAATTAAATCAACATTAGCTGCCTTACCTTATGGTGTTGCGGCATCATCAGAAAACAGAGTATTAATTACTCAACCAAAGAAATTTGTTGAGGACAGAGATATTGCAACAAATTACATACGCGGAATTATGAGTGCTCCTATTGCAAATACAGAGGAAGGAATTTCTTATCGCATTGCAATGTCAATTTTAGGAGATCGTTATTTTACGGAATTGCGCACTAAAAGAAGTTTATCTTATGCACCAGCAGCATTTTTTGCCAATTCAGCAATTTCGAATCCTTACGGTGTAATTTATATCAGCACACTTGATCCTAAACAAAGTATGCAGGTAATGACCGACGAATTAAATAAAATAAAAAGAGAAGGATTTACCGAAGTGGAATTAACCGATAAAAAACAAGAATTTTTAACGGGATATTATTTAACTCTGGAAACAACCGGCAATCAGGCTGATGCTCTTGGTGCTGCTGAATTAAGTGGTGGTTGGGAACAACTGGATAAAATAACAGCAGAAGTTAACGAAGCAAAATTAGCTGATCTCAATAAAGTTTTCGATAAATATTCCAAAGCAATTGTTTGGACCTATTTAGGAAAAAAAGATGCTGTTAAAGAAGAAGATTTTAAACAAACAGAAGAAACACCGAAGAAAAACAAACCTTATTGAACATTTGGTAATTTGGTAATTTGGTAGTTTGTTAGTTTGGTAATTTATATCAAGTCCAAAGCGGAGAGATCCGGTTTGGACTTTTTTTTAGGTTTATACCTTTATTGAGACCTTCTTTACATTGGGCTTTATTGAGACCTTCGCTAAGAGCGAAAGCCTCAATTTCTCCGGACGAACGCAGTGAGGCTTTCGCTCTTAGCGAAGGTCTCACTATCGGTAATTCTTAACCACTGCGGGAAACAAAACTCAATCCGCCAAAAAAATTGCTTTCAACTCTTTTGCTTCTTCGGGTTTCATTCTTCCGGATAGAATTAGGCGAAGCTCACGGCGTCGCATTGCGGAATCGTAACGACTCCTCTCCTCTTCATTTTCAGGAACAATTTCGGGTGAGGCAACTGGTCTACCATCATCGTCGAGGGCAACAAAAGTGTAAAAGGCCTCATTGCATTTTACGCGTTCATGCGAACGAAAATTTTCTTTCGAAACCTCCACATAAATTTCCATGCTCGTATTAAATGCACGTGTAACCTGTGCATGAATGGTAACGATATCACCAATTTTAATAGGTCGGTTAAACGACACATTGTCAACGGCAGCAGTTACCACAATTCTATTCGCATGTTTACTCCCGCATATACCACAGGCAATATCCATCCACTTCAATAAATTTCCACCCATCAAATTATGCATGGGATTAGTATCGTTGGGCATCACTATTTCGGTGAATGTAGTGGCGGAGTCTGAAACTTTTTTTTGTAGCATTGCATTACTGTTTACAGCACAAAGGTAGATATTAATAAAAATACCCATTCGAGGATATGAACAGACGCAATTTTATTCGCACAAGTTCCTTAAGTTTATTCGCTATGCAATTACATGATTTTAAAGATCAGTTTGATCAGGAAGTGGACATTAAAATGCCCGTATTGTTCGTGGGACATGGAAATCCTATGAATGCCATTGAAGATAATGAATTTACAAAGGGTTGGGAAGATACCGGAAAGTTATTGCCTGTTCCCAAGGCAATTTTATGCGTTTCAGCACATTGGCTCACACGTGGAACAAAGGTTGCGGCAATTGCTGACCCTCCTACTATTCACGATTTCGGGGGATTTCCGCAAACTTTATTTGATGTGCAATACGATGCACCCGGTTCACCCGAATTTGCACTGGAGACACAAAAGATCATCACAAAAACAACGGTGGAAATTGATAACGAATGGGGTTTAGACCACGGAGCATGGAGTGTTTTGGTAAAAATGTTTCCAAAAGCAGATATTCCCGTATATCAATTAAGTATAGATTATTACCAAAAACCGGAGTATCACTATGCCCTTGCAAAAGAGCTTGCAGGTTTGCGCAAGCGTGGAGTTCTGATAATTGGCAGCGGAAATATTGTGCATAATCTTCGAATGGCTCAATGGAATGATACTGCTTACGATTGGGCAATAGAATTTGATGAAACAATAAAAAAACTCATCGAAAACGGAGATCATACTCCAATTATTAACTATGAAACTTTAGGTAAATCAGCTTTATTATCTGTGCCTACAAATGATCATTATTTGCCTTTGTTATACAGTCTTGCGCTTCAGGAAAAAAATGAATCGCTTCGTTTTTTTAACGATAAAACCACCATGGGAGCGGTCTCCATGCGGTCGATAATTATTGGTGCATAATAGGTGTCAAAATTTATTTACTGCAGAGCAAGCATATTATATTCATTTATTATGTAACTAAATAATATTTTTTTATAAAAAAAAACCCCCCTTTCCCTCACCCCCCCCCCCCCGGGGGGTTTTTTTTGGGGGGGGGGGGGGGGGGGGGGGGGGAATTCCCCCCCCCGGGGGGGTTTCCGCCCCGCCCCCCCTTTTTGGGGGGGGGAAAAAAAAAATTTTTTTTTTATTATTTTTTTTTTTTTGTTTTGTTTGGGGGGGGGTTGTTTTGTTTGGTTAGGAAAAAGAAAAAGGGGGGGGAGGGCGTTAAAAAAGCCTCCTTGCCGAAATTTTCTCATTTCCCAATTTTTAATACTCCCGGATGATATGGATCATAAAAAATATATTGTGGATGTCGTAATTTGCATTAAAATTGCAGTTATGAAAATAAAAATTTGTCTCGCCGGAGCAACAGGCAAAATGGGAAGTCATTTAGCAAAGGCGATATCCGAATCCAAAGATCTGGAAATAATAAGTGCACTTGCAAAAAATTATAATACGCAAAATTTAGGAGATGTATTAAATCTGAAAACAATTCAAGCTGAAATTTTTGATGATATTGTTTTTGCCCTGCGCAGAAAACCCGATATTCTAATTGATTTCACCGATGCATCCATAGTTAAAAGAAATGTGATCTATGCAATACAGGAAAAAATTCCTGTTGTAATAGGAACATCCGGATTAACGGAAGAAGATTTTGATGAAATTCATGTGGAGGCATTACAAAATGAAGTAGGTGTAATTGCTGCGGGTAATTTTTCAATTTCTGCTGCATTAATGATGAAGTTTGCGGAGATGTCGGCAAAATATTTTCCCTCGCGCGAGATCATAGAATATAGTTATGATGGCAAACAGGATGCACCAAGTGGAACAGCACGTGAATTAGCGTCGCGCATAGCAAAAATAAAATCAGCGGAAAATAAAATAATACCTGAAGATACCATTGGATTAATTGAAAGTCGCGGAGCAAATATTGCAGGCACACAAATTCACTCTGTGCGTTTGCCGGGATTTAATAGTTCCTGTGAAATTATTTTTGGAACCGGTGCAGAAAGATTAAAAATACGACATGATGCAATTGATGCTACGAAACCTTATATTGATGGTGCGTTGTTGGCATTGCGCAAGGTTAGATCACTGACAGGGTTACACAGAGGCATGGATAGTATAATTAATCTTTAGGATCGCCATGTAGCAGAGTTCCTTCGTCACACGCTACATGGCTGGACTTAGGGATTTCACGGAGGACACGGATTTCAATTGTCAATTATCAATTGTCAATTATCAATTATCAATTGTGTCCCCACAGAGTTACGCGCAACGAACTCTGTGGATTTTGGATCGCGGATTTTAAGGATTTCGCGGAGGACGCGGATTTCAATTGTCAATTATCAATTGTCAATTATCAATTATCAATTATCAATTGTGTCCCCACAGAGTTACGCGCAGCGAACTCTGTGGATTCGGAGGCTAAATCTTGATGCGGTGAATCATTGTCAATTATCAATTGTCAATTACCAATTATCAATTACCAAATAATTTCCTATAGAATTTAATAAACAAATTACGCCCCTCTCCTTTCTTACCAGCAACAAGATCTTCCTGCACAACAATATTCGATGTGGAATTATCACTGTTATCTACAATTGCAATATTCACTTTTGGATTTGCACTTTCAGTTGCATAACCTGCATCGGTATGGGAACTTTGATCAATAAAAGTAATTTGTGTGGATGTTGTTGTTGGAGTTATACCGAATTGTTTGTTATTCATTTCAGTTGCAAAAACCGAAGGGTCCATTCGCATGGATTGCGCATTCATATTTGAAACAAATAAAACTGCTGCAATTATCATTAATCTTTTCATGTTGTTACAATTTAGAATTATAACGAAGTTTAGGATACAAAATTATTCCACATTGTAATGCTGGACGTTAAAAGTGTAGAATTTGACAAATTGGTGATATTGAGTTCTGGCATGTAGTAGATCTCCTGAGTCGATCACTACATGCTTCGGTTCTGGGTTCAGAGTTCGGGGTTCTGAGTTCTGGGTTCTGGGTTCTGAGTTCTGAGTTCTGAGTTTTACTCACTATTGACCACTCACCACTCACCATGAGGGTTGAAATAGTTCTGTTCGGAGGAAGATACTCCAATGATACAAACTGCCCACTGCCCACTGTTAACTGCGACAGGCCCCCAGCCCCATAGGGGAGTTTACTTTTCGTTAACCTGAAAGTTTAATTTCGGAGAAATATCCTCCAATGATACAAACTGCCCACTGCCCACTGTTGACAGGCCCCGGAGGAAGATCCTCCAATGATACAAACTGCCCACTGCCCACTGCCCACTGTTGACTGCGACGGGCCTCCAGCCCCATAGGGGAGTTTGCTTTTCGTTAAACTGTGAGTTTAATTCCTCAGTTACTAACGGAGACAAGTTCATTTTTCGAAGCAAAGGCCCGCATTAAGGATTGTAGCGGAAAGCCCACAGCGAGGCACGAGCGAGGACTTGCAGCGGAAAGCCTGACCCCGAGGAACGAGGGGGAATGCCCAAAAACCTTTGATTAAACACCGGTAAATACGCTATATTTGCGGCACAAAAAATAAAAAAAGATGAATCTGCACGAATATCAGGGTAAGGAGCTAATAAAACGATTTGGGGTAAAAATTCAGGAGGGTATTCCTGTTGATTCACCGGAACAGGCGGTGGAAGCTGCGCGGCAGTTGCAGGTGGAAACCGGAACAAATATTTGGATAGTGAAGGCACAAATTCATGCCGGAGGACGCGGAAAAGCAGGTGGTGTTAAGGTTGCCAAGTCGCTGGATGAGGTGTATGAAAAAGCGCAGAAAATATTGGGTGCAACATTGGTTACCCCGCAAACAGGAGTTGCCGGAAAATTGGTGCGCAAAGTTTTAATTGCGCAAGATGTTTATTATCCCGGTGTTTCAGAGACAAAAGAATTTTATATGAGCGTTTTGCTCGATCGCGATAAGGGAAAAAATGTGATCGTTTATTCCACGGAAGGGGGAATGGATATTGAGGAAGTTGCAGAACATCATCCCGAAAAATTGCATAAAGAATGGATAGATCCAACCGTTGGAATTATGCCTTTTCAAGCCCGCAGAATTGCATTTAATTTGTTGTTAAGCGGCGATGCATTTAAGGACATGGTAAAATTTGTAACGAGTATTTACAATGCCTATGTTGGAAACGATTGTTCGTTATTGGAAATAAATCCTGTTTTAAAAACATCCGACAATAAAATAATTGCCGTTGATTCGAAATGTGTGATTGATGGAAATTCTTTGTATCGCCATGCGGACATTGCCGGTATGCGCGATTTTAATGAGGAAGACGCAACGGAAGTGGAAGCAGGTGCTGCCGGATTAAATTTTGTGAAATTAGACGGCAACGTTGGTTGTATGGTAAATGGAGCAGGTTTAGCAATGGCCACCATGGATATTATTAAATCGAGCGGCGGAAGTCCCGCGAATTTTCTAGATGTAGGAGGAACTGCTGATGCAAAACGCGTGGAAATTGCGTTTAAGATCATTTTAAAGGATCCAAATGTAAAAGCGATACTCGTGAATATATTCGGAGGAATTGTCCGCTGCGATCGCGTTGCTCAGGGAATTATTGATGCCTATAAAAATATCGGAAATATTTCTGTTCCAATAATCGTTCGCCTCCAGGGAACAAACGCCGATGAAGCCAAAAAAATGATAGACGAAAGCGGACTGAAGGTGCAAAGTGCAATACTTCTTCAGGAAGCGGCTGATTTGGTAAAGAGCGCAGTTGGATGAAGGGACATAGGACGTAGGACATATGACATATGACATAGGACATAGGACTTGGTATATGGAAGCATTAAATTATAGGATTTACATCTGCGAATGGGAAATGTTGAAAGGGTTGACATGTAGTAGATTTCCTGCCTTGATCACTACATGTTTCAGTTCTGGGTTCTGTGTTTTAGGTTCCGGATTGGATTACTCACTATTCACTACTCACCATTCACCCAAGAAATTTTTGTTTTTATTTAATTGAAAGTTTTATTCGGAGAAATATCTCGGGTGTTTTAAACTGAGACTGCGACTGCGACGAAATAGTTTAATTCGGAGGAAAAATCTTCAATGACACGAACTGCCCACTGCCCACCGTTGACTGTTTACTCTTTATTCGGAGGTAAAATCTCCAATTTTACAAACTGCCCACTGTTGACTGTTTACTCTCACTTCTCACCATTCACCCAAGAAATTTTTGTTTTTCTTTAATTGAAAGTTTTATTCGGAGAAATATCTCGGGTGTTTTAAACTGAGACTGTGACTGTGACTGCAACAGGCCACCAGCCCCATAGGGGAGCTTTAGTTCACGTTTTAATTTAAGTAAATTTTTATTTCGGAGAATAAATCTTCAATGTTACAAACTGTTGACTGCCCACTGTTGACTGTTGACTTTTCATGGCACATATCTTTCTGCCTCTCTCCCACCCTCGGTCCTGCTTTCCGCTAAACTCCTTGCTCATGTTTTGGTTAAGCATTGGAAAATTAATTTGCTGCGGGGTATCGCTACAATCAGGTGCAGAAAGCGGGCGCGGCTGCATGCACAGAGCTGCTCGGGCATCCGGCTTCGATTTAAAATTATATTTTTTATGAAAGTTTACTTTTAAATATTCGATTTGTAGTTTTGGATAGTAATAATTGTCAATTATCAATTGTCAATTATCAATTTTTTAAACCCCTTAAAAATGAATATTGTAACCTTAAGTGTTTTTCACCATAGAGGTGAGAAGCAGATCAAAATTGAATTTGCGTATAATTCTAAACTCGTAAGTGCGCTTAAAACTGCCGGTGCAAAGTGGAGTAAGACTGTTAGCAGTTGGTATATTGCATATTCAAAATCTAACTATGATTTTGTAGTTCATTTGTTTACAAAAGAATTTGATTTTGAGCTCAAAATCATTGGAGATCAAAAAACAAAGGAAGTATTGCCAGAGGGTAACAAACTTTCAAATGTTTCAGAAACAATTGAAAGTTCAAAATCTGTTATTAAAGATCCTAAAATTCAGGAGGATTATATTAAGCCTCATTTTTTAGCCTTCAAACAATTTTTGGAAGCGAACAGATATAGCAATAATACAGTGCGCAGTTATTGCGATGGATTAAAGATATTTTTGAGTAAAATGTATCCCAAGCCCGTTGAAGAAATTACGAATAAGGATTTGGAATTGTTTTTTCATCAGCATAGTTTTAAAAATAATCTGAGTATTTCTTGGCAGCGACTGATCATTAATGCATTAAAATTATTTTTTGCACAAATCCATAAAAAAAGGGTAGATATTAATTTAATGTTGAGGCCCAAAAAGGATAAACTATTACCAAATGTTTTATCAAAGGAAGAGGTGCAACAAATCTTAAATGCATTAACCAATAAGAAACAAAAGTTGATGTTGGTGTTAATTTATACTTGTGGATTGAGAAGAAGTGAACTGCTTAATTTGAAACCGGAGCATATCGACAGTGACAGAAAAGTGCTTATCATAAAACAGGCAAAAGGCAGAAAGGACAGGTTAACACATCTTCCGCAAAAGGTAATTGATCAATTAAGAGTGTATTATGCCGATAAAAAACCAAAAACATGGCTTTTTGAAGGGCAAAAAGATGGTAGTCAATACAGTGAAAGAAGTTTGAATTTAGTATTTAAACATGCTTTAGAAAAAACGACTATAAAAAAGCAGGCAACTTTACACTGGTTAAGGCATAGTTATGCAACCCACCTTCTAGAAAAGGGTGTAAATATCAGAGCAATTCAGGAGCTTTTGGGTCACAGCAGTGTTAAAACAACTGAAATATATACGCATGTGACCTCCACCACAATACAATCAATTCCCAGTCCGATCGAGGACTTGGATATCTAAAAATATAAGGTAACTTTGAAATAATAAACTTCCTCATTCCGGCCCTGAAGGTGGGATTGGGGAAGTTTTTTGGGGGAAAACTTCTCCAATAAATTAGTTATGTGCGATTTTAATTCGCCCTTTCCAGACAACGACATTCCAAATATTTGACCAATTAACCTCAGACTACTTTGGTTAAATAATATTGAGGACACCACAGACATTTGCGCTTATAGACATGTTTAATTAATAATGGGCGACTGAATATTTAATCGAAAATTACCCATGCAACAAAAAAATTGTAAGACATATTTTAGAAAATGGATATGAAGTAATTCTGTAAATATCGACACAGACATTTATAAAAATTTTGTGCTGGACTTTGCAGACAGAGTTGACTAATATTTCAAGGACATCTGACCAAAGACATTTCCGGCCAACAACTTAGACGTAAATGTTTATTTGAACTTTGTGGGGCGACCGACACAATTTGCGGAACATGTGGACCTAAAACCGCACATAACAAGCACATTTGCGCTAGCGGGGCGACGACCACCTCAGAATAATTTTCGATACCCTCAAAACTTCGTATTTTTATTAAAGATTTACGGTTGCCTTCCCCGCCATCGCAAATCTGCAAAACGTTATGTGCGATTTTAATTCGCCCTTTCCAGACAACGACATTCCAAATATTTGACCAATTAACCTCAGACTACTTTGGTTAAATAATATTGAGGACACCACAGACATTTGCGCTTATAGACATGTTTAATTAATAATGGGCGACTGAATATTTAATCGAAAATTACCCATGCAACAAAAAAATTGTAAGACATATTTTAGAAAATGGATATGAAGTAATTCTGTAAATATCGACACAGACATTTATAAAAATTTTGTGCTGGACTTTGCAGACAGAGTTGACTAATATTTCAAGGACATCTGACCAAAGACATTTCCGGCCAACAACTTAGACGTAAATGTTTATTTGAACTTTTGTGGGGCGACCGACACAATTTGCGGAACATGTGGACCTAAAACCGCACATAACAAGCACATTTGCGCTAGCGGGGCGACGACCACCTCAGAATAATTTTCGATACCCTCAAAACTTCGTATTTTTATTAAAGATTTACGGTTGCCTTCCCCGCCATCGCAAATCTGCAAAACGTTATAAGCAAGCCTAAAAGACGACCGTGCAACAATCAAACGGACACCAAAACGACCAGACTTTTGACTACCAAATAAATTCTCGGGCGACAAAAACTCGTTGACAATTTCGCTGTAACTCGACACCGACCAGACCATTTTGCCGACACTAAAGCCAACGCAAGGTTTTAAAAATTTTCCCACCGCACATTTTAAAAAATAATTTTAGCCAGCCCGCATTGGCACATTTGGGGTTTGCCCCTTCCGCATAAGCCGACACAAAGGCAAACCCCAAAAGAGCCAATTTTCCACGCCTTTAAACAATATTGGACAAATATATCCACTATTAAAATAAAATACTTATCTTTGCAGCGATAAAAAGTAAAAGATGTTTTCAAAAGCTTGTGAATACGGTATTAGGGCTGCAATTTTCATTGCAGAGCAATCTTTGCTTGACAGAAAAGTGAGCTTAAAGGATGTGGCAGAAGCTATTGAATCACCTTCGGCATATACTTCAAAAATATTACAGCGATTGTCAAAAAGCAACATTATCAATTCTGACAAAGGACCAACTGGTGGCTTTTCAATGGACAAAAGTGAATTGGAAAAGGTGAAATTAAGTTCAATTGTTTATGCAATTGATGGCGATACGGTTTATAATGGTTGTGGCTTGGGATTAAAAAAATGCAATGCTGATAAACCTTGTCCTGTGCACAATCAATTTAAAGTGATACGAGATGAACTTAAGAAAATGCTTGAAACTACTACCGTAAAAACTTTAGCAATGGATTATGAAAAAGGATTGACCTTTTTAAAACGTTAAAAAAATTTGAATAAATAGTGGACAATTATATCCAATACAAATAAGAAATGGAAACAAAAAATATATTCAGCGAATCGGGCATCATCATCACACTATTGCTAATTGCCATACCAGTAATTGTTGCTTCGATATTAGTAATCATAAAAGCCAAAAATATTCTAAATAATTTCTTGAAGAAAAAAGAACTCGAAAAATTTAATGAATACTTGAAAGGTCTGAGTGTCGAAGAAGTGCAAAAATTAGAGCAACGTAAAAAGGAACTTGAATATTCTTTATCTAATAATGAACTAGCTGGCGATACGACACCTATAGACGAAAAAGGTTTGATTGACAATGTGAGCGAAGCAAGTTCGTTGCGATTTATTGAACAAAAGAAAAAAAGTCAGGTAAGACCTTATATTGAACCTGATTTAACCAAACTCATTCTATGGTATTTAGGTTGTGCCACTTTTTGGTTGTTGTTTGGAACTACGGTTGGTGAATATGTAGGGATTAAATTTGTTGCTCCAGATGTTGACCATTACAGTTGGTTGAGCTTTGGAAGATTACGACCTGTACACACAAACGCTGTATTTTGGGGTTGGGCATCATTGGCAATGTTGGGCTTGGCTTATTATGTAATTCCGAGAGTTAGCAATGTACCAATTGCAAGTGTAAAAACAGGTTACCGTACCCTAATACTTATAAACGCTTCCGTTATCCTTGGTAGTTTGTTTTTAATGGCTGGTATCAACAATGGTGGTGGCGAATACAGAGAATACATCTGGCCAGTGATGGCGTTGTTTGGTATTGGCGTTATCATTTCACTTAAAAACTTTTACAAAACCATAGCCAAAAGAACGACCAAAGAAATTTACGTATCTAATTGGTATATCATTTCTGCAATGATGTTTCTATTGGTGATTGCCGTAATTGCGTATTGGCCAAGTTGGCAAAATGGATTGGGCGAAACTATTGTTCAAGGCTACTATATGCATCAGGGCGTTGGAATGTGGTTTATGCTTTTCAATCTCGGATTGATGTATTATTTTCTTCCTCAACAATTAAATAAACCTATATACTCTTATAGTTTAGGGATTTTGGCGTTTTGGGTTCAAATCCTTTTTTATACTTTAATTGGAACACATCATTTCATTTTTAGTGCGATTCCTTGGTGGTTGCAAACTGTTGCCATTGTGGGAAGTGCAGGTATGATAATTCCCGTTGTTGCTGGTACTACAAATTTCTTGATGACTTTCAAAGGATCTTGGCACAAGCTTTCAGGCAGTTATACCCTTCCGTTTTATTTAATTGGCATCATATTTTATTTTACAGGTTCATTGCAAGGAACTGCGGAAGCTTTCAAGTTTACCAATTTGGTGTGGCATTTTACCGATTTTACCGTAGCTCATTCGCATCTCACAATGTATGGTATCATCTGCTTTATGCTTTGGGGCTTCATTTATACCGTTGTACCAAGATTGACAGGAAAAGAACCACCTCAAATTACCGTTGGTGCTCATTTTTGGTTGGCACTCATCGGATTGTTATTCTACACATTCCCTTTAATGTACGGCTCTACACTCAGGGGATTGATGTGGATGGAAGGTGCCAAATCATTTATTGAAAGTGTAGAATTGATGGCTCCGTATTGGCTTTGGCGTGCCATCGGTGGCTCATTGATGTGGCTTTCTCATATTTTGTTTGCCTACAACTTTTATGTAATGGTAAAAAAGAAAGTAGAGATAGAAATACCCACTTCACCAAAAGACATTCTAAATGCAAAGGTGGTAATAGACAATCAAGAAGTAACAAATTAATATATACGAAATGGAATTTTTCGATAATCATAAAAAACTATTCAGAACGGCACTCGGACTATTTGTTGGTCTTACAATAGTTGTTGCAATAATGCCTGCCATCAACAATCAAGATAATAATGAACCATTGCCTGGCTATGAGCCATTAAGTCAAGAAGCCTATCTCGGTAAAAAAAGTTTCATCGCCAACGGCTGTGTGGCGTGCCATACCCAACAAGTTAGAAATGTAGATATGGACAATGTTTGGGGCAGCAGACCCGGAATACCTGCCGATTATGCTGGGATTTCGAGAACAGATTTTTGGACAAACACAGCTACCTTAATGGGCACAGAAAGAACTGGTCCCGATTTGACGAATATAGGAACTCGACAACCCAGTTTGGCTTGGAATTTATTACACCTCTATCAACCCAGAACAGTAGTAGAGAAATCAATAATGCCTGCTTACCCTTGGCTATTTGAAATAAAAAATGAATTGGGAGAAAAAGATGTTGAAGTGGTTGTGCCAGACGCATATAGAAAAGGCATAACAGGTAGAATTGTTGCCACACAAGAAGCCCTCAATTTAGTAGCCTATTTGCAAAGTCTAAAGCAAGTGCCTTTACCTGACGGAAAAGTACCAATGGAATTTTTATACGAGAAAAAAGAAAATCCTGTGTTAGTAATTGGAAACAATGCCAACCTACCTGACGGAAAATTATTGTACAATAATAACTGTATGAGTTGCCACCAAGCCAATGGCGAAGGACTTAAAGGAGCATTTCCTTCATTAAAAGGAAGCCCAATAGTATTGGGTGATGACCTTGAATTATTCGTCAATATTATAATGCTTGGTTATGATGCAAGACCAGAATATGCCGTAATGAATGCAGTAGGTTTAGACAATAACCTAACTCCCGAAGAAGTAACTGCCATCATCAATCACGAAAAAACAAGTTGGGGAAACAATGCCAAAACGGTAACTCCTGAAGAAGTGAAAAAGATAATGGACTTTATAAAATTAACATCAAACAACTAAAACGATGAAATTAAAATATCTCTTATCAATACTTGTCGTTTTAACAGCTCAAATAGCAAATGCTTGTCCTGTTTGTGAAAAACAACAGCCAAAAATAACACAAGGATTAACTCACGGTGCAGGACCGCAAAGTAATTGGGATTGGGTAATTATCGCCATCATTTCCGTTATCACCATTTTAACGCTGATATACTCCGTAAAATATCTGTTAAAACCCGGTGAGAAAAATGAAAACCATATCAAACAATCAATCTTAAGCAATTAAATAAGATGGAAGAATATAAAAGCAAAATAAAACTTTTTGTGGATGACGAACAGCATCCAATAGCTGAATTAATTCCGCCAGTGCAATTTGATTTCGACACCAGTAAATTAACTGATGGCGAGCACACGTTGAAACTCATTAGCAAATCGCCAACAGGAAGAGAGGGTATTCGGAAGATAAAATTTCTTGTTAAAAATGGCCCTGCAATTTCAGTTGAAGGTTTGAGTGATAATGGCGTGGTAGATGGAGTTATTCCGCTTATGATTAATGCTTATGACAAAGGAACTCAAAAGAAATTTTTGATTGAAGGAAGCGAAACCCCTCAAAGTATTCCGAGTTGGCTTTGGATTTTACTCATTGCATTTTTGGGTTGGGCAGCATTTTATACCATCACAAATTTTAGTCTATAATTCAATAAAAATAGAAATGGATAATAAAGAAATTTGGTTAGACACATTAATCACAAACACGCCTCAAGAGGGTAGGGAATTAGCCATAAAAATGGCAAGGAAGTCTATTGCAGCCATACAAACAGATGCCGAAACAAGAAAGAAATTAAGAAGCGATTATGCCAATGATACCTCACAACTTATAGCTTCTGCCAATGTAATTGCCATAGAGTTTCAAACTGTGGCTGCAGCAAATAATTATTGGAAAAAATAAATTTAAAGATGAACGACATACTAAATCTTGATGACGTAAAATTGGTGGTAGATTGTTTCTACGGTAAAGTAAGACAAGACGAACAATTGAAAGATGTTTTTAATAATGTCATTCAAGGCCGTTGGCCTGAACATTTAGAAAAAATGTACCGCTTTTGGCAAACGGTTTTGTTGGATGAACACACCTACCACGGCAGTCCGTTTTTACCTCACGCAAAACTTCCTGTTGGCATTGAACATTTCAACCAATGGCTAAAACTCTTTTACGAAACGGTGGATGAAAATTTTGCAGGTGAAAAAGCAGAACGTATGAAATGGCAAGGGCAACGAATGGCAGAAATGTTCCATTCAAAAATTGAGTATTACAAAAACAATCCTTCAACTCCATTGATATGACCTTAGTAAAAATGCCCATAGCTCTTATTTGCACATTCCTTTGGATTGGTTTTGTGTGTGCCATTAGTTTTATGGAAGCTTGGCTCAAATTTCGTGGACCAGGCATTGACCTCCCTTTGGGATTAGGGATAGGCAGAATTGTTTTCAATGCACTCAACAAAGTTGAATGGGCGTTTGCATTGGTTATCATCATCAACTTTTTTTGGAATAGTTCTGAAATTCAGAAATGGCAAAATTTATACTTTGTCATCCCGCTTATTCTTTTATTAATACAAACATTTTGGCTTTTACCAGCTTTGGATGCTAGAGCTGAATTACATATTCAAGGGCTGCTCGTTCCGCCTTCTAACCTTCATTTTTATTATGTAGGATTGGAAGTAATAAAAGTAGCAAGTCTTACAACTTTTGGTTTAACACTTTTTAAAAACACAACAATATGAGCAAAGAAAAAATCATCAATGATATTGAAACAAAATATCAGCAATTGGGCGAAAATCCCGAAACGTACCTAAAAGGATTACTTCACGCAAAACCCATTAATTATTGGGATTATGTGGAAGCCGACACACTCCTTTCCCTTCAAAAACCTAGAACAAATTTTAGGGATGAAGAAATTTTTATAATGTATCATCAGGTAACTGAACTCTTCCTTAAAATGATGGTTCACGAAATAAAACAATTGGTGTATGAACCTTTTAATGAAACCATTTGGTTGGAAAAATTAGACCGATTGAACCGCTACACCAATATGCTTATTGGGTCTTTTGATGTGATGAAATACGGAATGAACTATGACGATTACAACACTTTTAGAAGCAGTTTAACTCCTGCCAGTGGTTTTCAATCGGTAACATTTCGATTGATTGAGATTTATTGCACCCGTTTGGAAAACCTAATCAACGAAGACGGTAATACCAGGTTACCAAACAATCCATCAACTACCGATTATTTTGAACACATCTATTGGAAAGACGCAGGTTTAAATAGAAAAACAGGGAAAAAATCGCTTACGCTATTGCAGTTTGAAGAAAAATATTTAGACCGATTAATTGCAATGGCAAACAAAACGAAAGGCTCTACGCTTGAAGATAAAATGTTGAATATGCAAAATTGTTCGGAAGCACTGAAAACTAAATTGAAAGAATTTGACCATTTGTACAATGTGGCTTGGCCATTGGTACACCTCGAAACAGCTCAACATTATCTTGACCTAAAAGGCGAAAACAAAGCAGCAACAGGCGGTAGCGAATGGAAAAAATATTTGCATCCAAAGTTTCAACAACGTAAATTTTTCCCAACACTTTGGAACAATGACGAAATAACCAATTGGGGAAATAATAAATAACATTTAAAACATCATAAAATGAACATTCAAGAAAATAATATCATCGGAGAATTGGTAGCACAGGATTACCGTGCAGCTTCTGTTTTTAAAAAATATGGCATCGATTTTTGTTGTCAAGGCAATCGTACCATACAAGATGCTTGCGAAGCGAAACAAATTGACGCTTCTTCTGTAGTAGCAGATTTAAACGAAGTAAATAAAGCAACTTCGGAAAGCACCATCGACTATCAATCTTGGCCATTAGACCTTATGGCAGATTATATCGAAAAGAAACACCACCGATATGTGGAAGACAAAACACAAGAAATAAAACCCTATCTCGACAAAATTTGCCGAGTGCACGGTGAACGCCATCCTGAGCTTTTAGAAATCAATGAACACTTTAATGCAACTGCCGGTGAATTAGCAGCACATATGAAAAAAGAAGAATTGATTTTGTTTCCTTTCATTCGCAAAATGGCTAAAGCAAAACAAGAAAACACGAAGTTAGATGAACCACATTTTGGCACAGTAGAAAACCCTATTCAAATGATGATGAACGAACACACTGCCGAAGGCGAACGCTTCAGAAAAATTGAAACACTGAGTGGCAACTACACACCACCCGTAGATGCTTGTAATACTTACAGGGTAACATTCGCCTTGTTGAAAGAATTTGAAGCAGATTTGCACTTGCACATCCATTTGGAGAACAATATTTTGTTTCCAAAAGCAATTGAGCTTGAAAAACAATTTAGAAATGCCTAATCCCATTAAAAGAAACGAAGCACTCAAACCATTAAGCCGTGACCATCATCACGGCTTATTGCTCTGTTGGAAAATACGCCAAGGCATCAAACTAAATGTGGAACCTGAAAGGATAAAAAAATATTTGGATTGGTTTTGGATGAGTTATTTAAAACCACATTTTGAAATTGAAGAGCAATATGTGTTCCCTGTTTTAGGAAGTGAAAATGAGTTGGTAAAACAAGCTTTAAGTGAACATAGAAGATTAAAACGCCTTTTTGAAAACGACATCGACCATAATAAAACCATTAGTTTGATTGAAGAACAATTGGAAAAGCATATCCGATTTGAAGAACGAGTGCTATTTAATGAAATAGAAAAAGTAGCCACTAGCGAACAACTACTTCAGATAGAAATGGATAGTTCAGACAAGAGTTTTTATGAAAATCTATCAGATCCGTTTTGGGAATAACGAGAACTGCCATAAAAATTACAGTTCTTGAAAATGGGACAGAACAAACCATTGAAACCTACAATGGCGAGTACCGTAATTTAATGGAATTGCTAAAGGACAAACTCTATTTTAATTATTTTGGCGAATGTGGCGGAATGGGAAGATGTGCCACTTGCATTGTTAGCACAACCGGATTGAAAGGAAGTTCGGTAATAAAAGATAGGAATGAACCCATAACACTTGCAAGATACGGTTATAAAGATGAACAGAACATTCGCCTTTCTTGCCAATTGTTAATTTCAGCAGATTTGGACGGGGCAAGAGTTGAGTTTACCAGAAATATGAATGATTAACTGATGTTTTTTTATTCTTAACATTCCACTACACAAAGTATTGAATTTAACACCACATTGGTAATAATTCTGACTATCGAATAGTTGAAGTACTACAACAGATGATTTTCGTCATATTTTAAATTTTTCTCAAAAAAACTTGAAGGTATAAATAAAATAGACCTATCTTTGTGAGCGAATATTCACTTACTTAAAACATAAACAAGATGAACGGTAAAAACAACATCGCAATTGGCTTTCTCACAATGGGGCTTTTTATGGCTTACGGCTTTCTATTAATCTACCTGCGAGACTTCGCCCCGGGTAAAGAAGAATGGGTAAACTCATACAGCATAGGAAAGCATTTTGAAAGCAGACTGGCTCACGTTCACGGGAACTTGTTCGCCTTTCTAAACATCCTAATTGGTTATCTGCTCCTACATTTCAGAGACAAATTACAAAACGTGAAATCCATTTCTTGGTTGGCTCTTGCTGGCTTACTAATGCCAATTGGAATATTAACAGAGGTCTATTTTGGAGTGCCTCCTGTTTTAGTATTAATTGGTGCAATTGCTATGACAGCTTCTGTAATTTGGTTAGGAGTTGCGTTTTTAAAAATGAAATCTATCACTCAATAATTAATAAACTTGAAATACATAAAAATGAAAAATTTAAATTCAATTGGGTTACACCAAGACAAAGCCGAAGAATTGGCAAATAAATTAAACGAGTTACTCGCAAACTATTCAATCTTTTATCAAAACACAAGAGGCTTTCACTGGAACATTAAGGGTGAAAAGTTTTTTGAATTGCATTTAAAATTTGAAGAACTCTACAATGATTTGTTGCTAAAAATTGATGAAGTAGCAGAACGCATATTAACATTGGGACACACACCCGAGCATAGCTATTCTCAATACGCTAAAACATCAACCATAAAAGAAAGCAAAAAAGTTTCAGATGGATTGATTGCAGTAGAACAAATTTTGGAAGGATTTAAAACAACTATAGTTATGCAAAGAGAAATTCTGGCATTGGCTTCTGATGCAAATGATGAGGGAACAAACGCTTTAATGAGCGATTATATCCGCTTTCAGGAAAAACAAGTATGGATGTATTCATCATTCTTAAAAAAATAACAAATGACAACAGAAACAATTTCTGATAGACAGCTCGAAATCATTGAAGCAGCAGGAAAAATATTGACTGCTGCGGGAATAAGTGGGCTAACAATTAAGAACTTAGCTAAGGAAATGAAATTTTCTGAAAGTGCCATTTACAGGCATTTTACAAGCAAGGAAGAAATCATTATTGCCTTACTTGAATATCTTGCTCAAAGTATGGATGAACGCTATACCAATGCTATTTCAAGTGAACAAACACCAGAAGAAAAATTCACTACTCTGTTTCAAAACCAATTTTCGTTCTTTAAAAGGCATCCGCATTTTGTAGTGGCGGTATTCTCTGACGGATTGATGGAAGAAAGTGAACGAATTAATGAAACCATTCTAAAAATTATGCAGGTTAAAATGAAGCACTTGATGCCTATCATAATGGAAGGTCAACAAAAAAACATTTTCACCAATTCCATTACTTCAGATGAATTAATTCATATCGTAATGGGTACATTTCGATTGCAAATGTTTAAATGGCGGGTTGCCAATTTTCAATTTGACATAAACAGAAACGGAGATAATATGATACAAGCATTATTAACACTCATAAAATCCAGATGAAAAAGTATGTCCTCTATACATCAGCAGTAATTCTAACTGCATTTGGCTTGCTTACTTTATTCCTAAGCACTTCCGTAATATTTGATTTGTTTGGCATCAGAGCCAAAGAAGGCAATTATGTTCTGTTTGTCGTTTGGTCAAATTTCATCAGTAGCATTCTTTATTTGTTTGCTGCTTATGGGTTTGTTAAAGGCAAAAAATGGACTACCACACTCTTAGGTATTTCAACTATTATACTGATAGCTGCATTTATCGGGCTTAAAATTCACGCTAATTCGGGCGGTATTTATGAAACAAAAACCATCGGTGCAATGATTTTCAGAATTGCGGTAACGCTTGTATTTGCAATCATTGCATTTTTCACTATCAATAAACAATTAAATAAAAATCATAATGAATAAATTAATCTTAACATTTGCCGTAGGTAGCTTATTGCTATACAGTTGTGGCAATTCCTCAAACGAGAAATTAAATAATCAAACAGAAGTTGCCGAACATAATGATCATCATCACGATGATGAAAGTGAAGCCATCGAACTTAACAATGGTGAAAAATGGCAAGTGGATGCCAATATGATAACTCATATCAGAAATATGGAAAATGATGTTGTTTCCTATGCTAAGGTCGAGCAAAAAGATTACAAATCATTATCTGAAAAACTACAATCAAACATTGATTTGCTTACTTCTAATTGCACAATGAAAGGCAAAGCCCACGATGAATTGCACAAGTGGCTGTTGCCATACATTGATTTGGTAAAAGAACTTTCAGAAGCTAAAGATGAAACCGAAGCATCAAAGCATTTTGAAAATATTCAAATTTCATTCACAACATTTAATCAATACTTCCAATGAACATAAAAGAATTACACACACAAGAAAAATCAGTTTCAGCAACTTCTCTTTTCAAAAGTGAACTGGGCAATGCAACAGCTATCCAAATTTTGAAAGGCGAGAAATTAAAAGAGCATATTACCAAAACACCAGCACTTTTGATTTGCGTGGAAGGAGAAGTGATTTTTGAAAATGAAAAAGGGATAAAAGAAACACTATTCTCGGGCGACTTTGTAAACATTGAACCAATGGTAAAACATTGGGTTTTAGGAACAATTGAAAGTCAATTAATACTCATTAAGTAAAAAAATTTGACCAATGAAGTTAGCGAATATTCACAAACATTATTTTGTTCTATTACTCATAATAGTAGAATTTCAATCTGCACAAGCACAAACTTGGACTTTGCAACAATGTATTGATATAGCACAGGTTCACAATAAAAACCTGCAAATGAGCAGAAACAATATGGCTATTGGCGAACAAAGAGAAAAAGAAGCCAAAGCCAATTTAATTCCGAAAGTAACAGCCAATGCAGATTACAAGTATTTTGCAAACCTCCCCTATCAGCTTTTACCAGTGAATGCTTTCAATCCTGCACTACCCGAAGGAGAATATAGGGCAATGCAGTTTGGCGTTCCGCATAACATCAACGCAAACTTACAATTCTCAATGCCTTTGTATAATCCGCAGGTTTATGGAGCCATACAAACTACAAAAATCGCTTCGGAATTGACAGACTTGCAGTATCAAAAAACCGAAGAGCAAATCTATTTTGAAATCTCCAATTTGTATTACAATGCACAAATCTTGCATCATCAATTGGCATTTATTGACAGCAATCTGATTAATGCAGAACGACTTCTGAAAAATATGCAATTGCTCAATGAACAATTGCTTGCCAAAGGAACAGATGTTAGCAAAGTAAAATTGCAAGTATCGCAATTAACCACCCAAAAGGAAACCATCAAAAGCAAATACGAGCAGGTTTTAAATGCTTTGAAATTTGCTATGGGTATTTCTATTGAACAAAATTTGCAAATTGAACCAAACATTCAATATCAAAACACAAATGAATACACAACTTCATCAACCTTAGATGTTCGAATAATAAAAACTCAAAACCGCTTATTGTCGAGTGAACTCAACACACTCAACAAATCAAGGTATTTGCCTTCGCTAAACCTGGTTGGTATCTATGGAACAACGGGCTTTGGTTATAACGGACAACCTGCTTCTTTCCTTGATTTTTATCCGATTGGTTTTGCAGGTGTTCAATTATCTTATCCATTATTTAATGGAACAGTTACACTGCGAAAAATAAATCAGAAAACGCTTGAACTCCGAAACAACGAACTTCAATTTGGAATGCTTACCGAACAAAACAATATGCAAGTTGAAAATGCCAAAATACAAAGAGAAGTCGCTAAAAAAACGGTAGAAACCACAACCGAACAAATACAATTGGCACAAACAATCTACGAACAAACCGTTCTTCAACAGAAACAAGGAACGGCAAGTTTAACAGATGTTTTGCTAGCAGACAATGCTTTGCGTGAAGCACAACAAACCTACCTATCTGCTGTAATTGATTTCCTAAAAGCAGACCTTGAACTTAAAAAACTAACTGGAAATATTTTAATAATCAAATAATTATCACAATGAATACAAAATCATCAATCCTAAAAAAAGTGCTATACGTCATCATACCGTTGGCGATAATTGCCATTGTAGTAATTAAGTTAAAAACAAACAAGGAAATTACGCAGAGTAAAGTGTATCAATACGATAAAGAACAAGCTATAAATGTTCAAGTAGATAGATTGCAACTTGAAAATGTGAATGCAGAATATTCTTATTCAGGCACATTTGAGCCCAACAAGGAAACAAAAATAAGTGCCGAATTACAAGGGAAAATTAACGCCATTTTAGTAGATGCTGGTAGCGTGGTAAGTAAAGGTCAACCTTTAATTCAATTGGATAATTCATTGCTGAAATTGCAATTGCAAACTATTGAAGTGCAAATAGAAGGATTGGAAGCAGATGTAAACCGCTATACCATTTTAGCTAAAGCGGATGCCATTCAAGGTGTTCAATTAGAAAAAGCGGAGTTAGGTTTGAAATCTGCAAAAGTTCAGAAAGCAACCTTATTGGAGCAGATAAATAAAACCACTATCAAAGCACCTTTTAGCGGAGTGGTTACTGCAAAATTAAGTGAAGAAGGAGCTTTTGCTGCACCGGGCGTTCCATTGCTCCAAATAACGGACATTACAACTTTAAAATTCACCGTAAATGTTTCCGAAAAAGATTTAAGTCAGTTCAAATTAAATCAAAGCTATTCGCTTACGGCAGATGCCTATTCTGAAATTTTATTGACTGGAAAAACTACTATGATTGGCAGTAAAGCTAATATGGGCAGTAGTTTTCCTATTCAGTTTACAGTAAATAATACATCCGACTTGAAAATAAAATCTGGGATGTTTGGTAAAGTTTTACTCAAAAACGAAACGTCTGGAAAGGGAATTATCATACCGTCATCTGCAATACAAGGCACAGATAACCAACCACAGGTTTATGTTGTGAAAAATGGCAAAGCCCTTTTGCAAAACATCACTATTTCAAAAAAGACACAAAACAAAGCAGTTGTGTCAAATGGATTAAATGAAGGTGATGTAATTGTAATAAATGGCTTCATCAATCTTTTTGATGGAGCGAATGTAACGGTTAAATAAAATCAGCGAAAAATGAATATTACAGAAATATCAATCAAACGTCCTTCGCTGATAATAGTGCTTTTCAGCGTATTTACTTTATTAGGATTTATCGGGTATAAAAATTTAAGTTACGAGTTAATGCCTGACTTTAACCAGCCTGTGGTTGTAATTAAAACTGTTTACCCTGGTGCCGAACCAAACGAAGTAGAAACATCTGTTTCACGGAAAATCGAAGATGCTTTATCCAACTTGGAAGGTGTAGATTACTTGGTTACAAAGTCATTACCCAATGCTTCTATCATCATAGCCAATCTGAAATACGGATCAGATTTAGACAAATCAATGCAAGACGCACAACGCTACATTGACAACATTCGCAAAGATTTACCACAGGATATTTTAAGTCCTGTAATGAGTAAAGTTTCGCCAAATGATTTGCCGATAATGTCTATCAGTGCAACAAGTAATTTGTCTGCTACCGAGTTTTATCAAAAAATGAAAGATGATTATCTGCCACAAATACAACAAATAAAAGGTGTTGCAGAGATTACTGTTTTAGGCGGTGAAGAAAGAGAAATACAAGTAAAAATAAATCAGGACAAACTGAAATTGTATAAAATTTCAATGGTTCAGGTAGTTGAAGCAATTAATCGTTCTGGCTTAGACTTACCTGCTGGAAAGGTGCAAACCGAGAAAGAAAGTAATTCAGTTCGTTTAACGGGAAAATTTGCATCTATTGAGGATATTAAAAATGTTCAGGTGGCAATGCCAGTTATAGGAAGTCCAGTTTATGTAAAAGACATTGCAGATGTTATAGATGGCATAAAAGAAACAACTTCCATCAGTCGTTACAACGGTAAAAACGGCATTGGTTTAATGCTGAAAAAACAAGGTGATGCAAATGCTGTTGATGTTTCAAAATTGGTGCGGGAGAAATTTCAAACCATTGAACAACAAAATGCAAGTTCGGGTGTGAAATTTATTATTGCAGACGATAGCACCGACAACACAATTGCAGCCGTTAATTCCGTTGTTTTCGATTTGATTTTGGCGGTGTTGTTGGTATCGTTGGTGATGCTTTTATTTCTGCGAAGTTTTAGAAATTCTTTAATCGTTTTGGTAGCTATTCCAACATCTTTAGTTACTGCATTCGCTGTGATGTGGCTTTTGGGTTACACCTTAAACTTAATGACCCTGCTTGCAATGTCTTTAATCATTGGTATTTTGGTAGATGATGCTACCGTAGTTTTAGAAAACATTCAAAAGCACTTAGATAAAGGAAAAGACAAACGATCTGCTGCAATGGATGGCAGAATGGAAATTGGCTTTGCTGCTTTATCCATCACCTTAGTTGACGTTGTGGTTTTTTTACCTATTCTTTTTCTACAAGTGTTTGTTGCTGATATGCTAAAGCAGTTTTCGGTTGTAGTAGTAACTTCTACTCTCACCAGTTTATTGGTTGGTTTTACTTTAACGCCTTGGATGGCTTCTCGTATTGGCAAAAAAGAAGACTTACAACCTACCAATTTTTTCAATCGCTTTTTACTATGGTTTGAAATTCAATTAGAAAACTTTAATGAATGGTATGGTCGAAGATTAGAATGGGTATTGAGCCATAAATTAGCTTTTACAGGTATCGTTATTGTGCTTTTTGCAATGACTTTAGGCATTATGAAACAAGGTATTATTGGTAAAGAATTAATATCAACTGGCGACCAAGGAAAATTTAGAATGGCATTAGAATTTGATAAGTCCACATCTATACATCAAAACAATTTAATTGCTCAAAAGATTGAAACATACATTATTCAACAACCCGAAGTAGCAACGGTATTCAGCAACATTGGCGGACCAAGCACTGGTATTGGAAGTTTAGGTGTAGGTTCAGCAAATAAAACGGAATTTACTATTCAATTAAAATCCAAAAAAGAATTGGATAATTTACCTACCGAAACTTTTATGAAAAATCTTCGGGAAGATCTAAAGTCAAAATTTCCGAGTATCAATTATTCAATGGCAGCATTGGGTTTAATTCCACGTTCAGCACCAATCGAAATTACGTTAAGTGGTAGCAATTTGGATTTGGTGATGAAAACAGGCGATGAATTGAAAACGGTAATAGAAAAAATTCCCGGTGCGGATAATGTTCGCTTATCCGTTGAAGCAGGTAGTCCCGAATACAAAATAATTCCCGACAAAGATAAAATGCAACGATTAGGTTTAACAACCGCTTATGTTGGTTTGAACCTAAGAACTGCCTTTACAGGAAATGATGAAGCAACTCTAACCGAAAACGGAACAGAATATCCTGTAAGAATTTGGTTAGATGAATTTAGCAGACGAAATTTTGAAGATGTTCAATCACTTTCCATTATTAACCCAATGGGTATACCAGTTGAAGTTTCACAATTTGCAAGCGTTGAGCAAGACAATTCTCCGTCATTATTAGAACGAAAAGACCGACAACCAGCAGTTACGCTTACAGCAGATGCTTTAGGTAGACCATCAGGAACTGTTGCTGATGATGTAGTTGCTTATCTTAAAGAAAATCCATTGCCAAAAGGAATTCAAATGACTTGGGGTAGCGACATCAAAAGACAGAATGATAGTTTTGGAGCATTAGGTTCAGTATTGCTCATTTCATTTTTGCTGATTTACCTGATAATGGTAGCACTTTATGACAGCTTTGTTTATCCATTTGTTGTTTTGTTTTCTATTCCAGTTGCTGCAATTGGGGCGTTTTTCGCTTTGAATTTGTCGTTAAGCAATTTGAGTTTATTCGCATTATTGGGTTTAATTATGCTAATGGGCTTAGTGGTAAAAAACGCTATTCTAATTGTCGATTTTACCAATCAATTAAAAGCAGAAGGTAAACATTTCAAAGAAGCCTTAATCATAGCAGGAAAAGGTCGTATGCGACCAATTCTAATGACAACGCTTTCAATGGTTGTTGGTATGCTTCCAATCGCAATGGCGACAGGAACAGCAGCAGAATGGAAAAACGGACTTGCTTGGGTAATAATTGGCGGACTTCTTTCATCTTTAATTTTAACTGTGTTTTTAGTGCCTATGGTTTATTATTTGGTTGACACAGCAAAAGGAAAAATAAATCGTAAAAAATAATTGAAATGAAAATAACAATCATAACACTACTCGCATTTGCGTTATCACTCACACTTTATTCATTTGCTAAACCAAATACAGAAACATTTTCTTTAACAATTGATGTAAAGAATTTACGGAATGAAAAAGGAGTAGTTCAATTTGCACTTTATAACAAAGACGGCTCAATTCCAGATGAAGATTATGAGGATTATTACAAAATTTTGAAAGGAGAAATTATAAACGGCTCATCTACGATTTCTTTTAAAAATATTCCAACTGGAAAATATGCTGTTAACATTTTACACGATGAAAACAAAAATGGCAAAATTGATAAAGGATTTATTTTACCGATAGAAGGTATTGGGTTCTCAAATTTTCAATCAATTGGCTTGACAAACAGACCCAATTTTTCAAGAGCAAGTTTTGAGTTGAAAGAAAACAAGACAATTAATGTAAAGGTGATTTATATGTAAGACAGTTAAGCCATCGCACAGGTGTAAGCACATTTGCAATTACTCACCATTTAAATATTTTACTTTTGGGTTTTAGTTAACTACGTTTCGCACAAGCCGACCCACGATCCAAGTTTTGCAAAAGAGCCAATTCCTCCACCCTTATAGGATTTTTATCTCGTTGAATATCAATGATGTAATAAAATCTGTAAAAAATCTTAGAAATAATTTGTATAGTTAGGAATCCTTACTATATTTGCAGCGGCAATAATGCCAAACAACAATAAAATACATAAAGAAATGGCAAAATCAATTTTCTATCACGCAGGATGTCCTGTATGTGTGAGTGCAGAGCACGACATCGTTAACCTAATTGGAGCAACTAATGTAGAAATCGTTCACATTGGCGAAGACCGCAACCGCATTGCAGAAGCCGAAAAGACAGGTGTAAAATCTGTTCCAGCTTTGCTAACTCCAAATGGCAATGTATTACACATCAATTTTGGTGCGTCTATGGCTGACGTAAAAGGCTAAAAAAAATTTCTACTTTAAAGTTAGGAGTCCTAATTTTAATTAGGATTTCTAACTAGGTTTCAAACAATTAAATTTCAAAAAAATGAAACAAATATTTCTTCTTCTCGGACTTTCTCTTTTCGCAGTTCAAAGCTTTGCTTGCGACAAATGCGGAAACTACAACAATGATGATTTCCAAATCAAAAAAGTAAGCGTAAAACACTCACCTGAAATTGGTGCAACCATTTGGGAAATTACCGTAAAAGGAACGGCAGGAAAAACCACGCCAACACCAGTAGGTCAACTCAATGGAGCACCTGTTTTGGGATACGTTTTCCCAACTTCCTTGAAACCAACTGATGTTGGATTTGGCGATACTGAAGGAATCGTGGCTTTAGCCCTTACTTCACATCCTGATTTTGACGACACTCCTCTTTGGGATGAAAATTCAGACCGCAATTTTGCCAATGACGGAATTGTTTGGCATCCGCATTGGGTAATCTTAACAGAAGATAAGCGAGTAGAAGGTGGCTTAGCTGTAAAACAATTCGATCCAAAAGACACAACAGTCGTTTTACCTCCAACTAACCCTGGAATGCCAATGTATATGGATTCCCCCGGCTTTCAAGTTATCACAAAAGGAAATACAATAAGAGTAGTTGTTCCCGATTATCGAATAAACAACAAAACGGATTTTTCCTTTGACGGTGTTGCAGCCTTTATGCAAGTAAATACAGGCGGAGATGGTGGGCACGGTGGCGGAGACAAACCAATGCTTGGCGTTTACAAAGTGTATTCGGTAGCTAGTGGTAATTTATCCTTACCATACAAAGTAAAATAACTCAAGAAAATGGAAATTTCAGTTTACGATACGGTTTTTAAAAAAGAAGATGGAACGCTACTCAAATTTGACATACTTGTTCCATCAAGTTTTACTGACTTAGAGAAAATTTACGAGTTCGGTAATTCCTATTTAAAAGCTGAAAATATTAGTGCCACTAACCTCATAAGTGCTGATGAATGTGCTTTTTGTCATATGGAAGTAGCTACTAAAGCGATTGAAAATGATATAAGGCAAAAGGGATATTCAATTTTTAAGCACTGGGGATTCGAAACTTTAGTAAAATAAGCCAAATAATTTTGCCTTGTAAAGTTAGGAATCCTATCTTTACAAGGTTTTTATTTTCAACAAAATGAAACAAATAAACATATTGATTGCAATTGTCCTGTTACTAGGAATAACAACATTGGCACAATCAAACATCAAAACAGAAATAAAAATGAAAGTAGCAGTTTGGGACACCTATGTAACAAAAAAAGATGGTAGCATAATACACTTCGACATTGTCGCACCCGAAGAAATTAAAGATACTACCATAATTTACGGTTATGGTAGAGAATATTTAAAAACCAAAGGACAAGAAGATCAACCCTTAACATCAAAAGAATGTAGATTCTGCCACATCGAAACAGTGCGACCCCTATGGGAAGTTGAAATCAAACAAAAAGGGTATTTCATTATTGAAATGGAAAACTGTAAATGAAGAAAGTCATCACAAACCGAATGGACATTATGAAGAAATCATCTTTTCACTTAACGGAGCAAAACCAAAAAATTGAAAGTCGCATTGTTGTTGCTTTGGAACGAATTTCAGAAGCATTCAGAGTATTACTATGGAATGAAAGCAAAGAAAACTCATTAAGTCCGATACAAATTCAAATTTTAATTTTCATTTATTTCCACTCGCTGGAAAAGTGTAAAGTAGGATATTTGGCAGATGAGTTCAATATGACAAAAGCTACAATAAGCGATAGCGTAAAAATTTTGCTTTCAAAAGAACTAGTAACCAAGGAGACTGATCCAATTGACACTAGGAGTTTTTCGCTATCACTCACATACGAAGGAAAAAAAATAGCAAAGAAGGCTTCATTATTTGCTTCATCAATAGAACAACCCATTGAAAAACTGACACAGGAACAAAAAACAATAATGCTTAATGGATTGCTGAAATTGATTTATGACCTAAACAAATCAGGCATCATCACTATTCAAAGAATGTGTTTTACTTGCTCTAATTATCAACTTGAGAAAGGTGTTCACTACTGCAAACTTTTGAAATGTCAACTTGCCGAAAACGAATTGAGAATAGATTGTGCAGAACACGAATTGCAGCTATGAGTTTAATTGTTGAAAATTTAGCCAAAATTAAACTACGAATAAAAAATGCAGCCGAATTTTCAGGCAGAAACTTCAATGAAATTAAACTTCTACTAGCAACTAAAACAGTTTCGGCTCAAAATATTATTACTGGAATCGAAACAGGAGAAACCTTAATTGGAGAAAATAAAATACAAGAGCTAAAAGATAAATATGAAGAACTGAAAAATACTCCGCACCAAACCCATTTCATAGGACATCTTCAAACCAACAAAATCAAGGAAGTTATAAAATATGCTGACTGCATACAATCGATTGACAGAATTGAATTAGCTGAAAAATTGCAAAAGAGATTGGAATTTGAAAATAGAACCTTGGATGTTTTTATCCAAGTTAACACCTCTTATGAAGCAAGTAAGTTTGGTGTTTCACCCGAAAATACTTTGACTTTTGCTCAACAAGTTAAACAACTTGACAGACTAAATATTAAAGGTTTAATGACCATCGGACTTTTTTCTGCGGAAACAGAAAAAGTTCGCAAGTGCTTTCAATTACTAAAGAACATTCAGATACGAATGTTAGAAAAAGACTTACCTGTTTACGAATTATCAATGGGAATGAGCAACGATTTAGAAATAGCCATTGAAGAAGGTTCAACGATAATTCGTGTTGGAACTGCAATATTCGGCAAACGTCCTTATCCAGACAGCTATTATTGGAATGACAAACAAGCCAACCCACAGCTGTAAGCACATTTGCAATTCGCACAAGCCAACGCACAGACCAAAAATTGCAAAAGAGCTTCCACCTTTCCCACCCAAAGAAAAATTATTTTTTAAAATTTCCTTCCCTACTAAAATTTTTAAAACTGCTACCCACAGCCGACACAAACAGACCCATTCGCAACTCGACAATGACAGCGAAACTCACAGCAGACAAGGACTTTACAACCTCGACTGACAGAAGGCCAGCTTATAACAGCGGTTTGGCAAAAGTGGCGGTTCAGTGCTTCGTATGACAATTTTTCGTATAATTGAAGTGCGGTTCTTCGTATGAAGTTTAGTCGTTAAAATCGCCACCTTCGCCAAGCCGCAAAACGTTAGGTGCGATTTTAGAATCATCGAAAACCGAAAACTACTAGTCTTCCTTAGCGACAATCCTCACTCCTATTAGGACTCCATTTTGAACTTTTTTTCGAATTATTAGTTGTTCATTCGGACAACTTTATTATCTTTGCCTTTGATGGGACTTGAGAAAGTGAGAACGGTGTTTTTGTTTAAGGACTATTTTACTGACTTCTATACAAAACAGAAGCAAAAAGTAAAGGACAAAATACTTTGGACTTTCAGAATTATAGAAAGTCAAAAACATGTGCCGGAGGACTATTTAAAACATATTGAAGGCACGACCGGACTTTATGAAATCAGAGTGCAGCAGGGTGGCGACATTTTTCGAATATTTTGCTTTTTTGATGAAGGGAAACTGATCGTCCTGGCAAATGGATTTCAGAAAAAATCGCAAAAGACTCCAAGGGCAGAAATTGAAAAAGCTTTAAAAATTAAAACCGAATATGAAGAAGAAAAATAATCTAAAATCTCTTGACCAATTTGTGGAAGAACAATATGGTAAAAAAGGGACTGCTAAACGTGATAAATTTGAGAAGGGATTTAAAGCATTTGAACTTGGAGTTTTAATTCAACAAGCGCGACTTAAAAAAGGAATGACTCAAGAAGAACTTGCATTAAAGTGCGGAACTAATAAAGGCTATATTTCTAAAATCGAAAATAATATTAAAGAAGTGCGCATATCGACATTACAAAAAATAGTGGAACTTGGTTTGGACGGACATCTTGAACTTACAATTAAACTTTGAAATAAAATCATCCTCCGAAAAAACCGCACATAACAAGCAGATTTGCGCCAGCGGGGCGACGACCACCTCCGAATAATTCCCGATACCTAAAACTTCGTATTTTTATTATAGATTTTCGGTTGCCTTCTCCGCCGTCGCAAATCTGCAAAACGTTACAAGCAATTTTAACCAACTGTGTATAGACTAATTTTCATGTTGAGCATTTTGACTTGCACAATTTGCAATAATAATGTCGACTCGAGAGACAATTCTACTGAACTGCCCGACAAATCAAAAAATTCATTTGAGACTTGCTTTGGCAACATTGACACTTCAAAAGCTGGAAAGACCAAAGGTTGCTCTGGTGGAACTTATAAACTAATCAATGATAAATATGTAATTCGGATATTCCCTGACTTTAATATTCAGTTTGATAGTTGCTATATCGTAACCATTAACAGTTCAAATGCAGAACGACTGACAGAACTTTTAATATTTGAAAACAACAACGCAAACCTTACAAACATTTGCACAGACATTATAATAGTAAATAATCCTAAACCTACTCGACAATTATATGCGCAAAGCGGACAATTAATTATCGGGTTTAGCGACCCGATTGATCTTTATGGCAGCCCGACATGTCACACGACTATTTTAATAAAAAGACTTGTATTTATAGACAGACAAACGGGAGACAAAATAGTAATCGAGAATGAATTACTTTGGAAGGTGCTTGATACCGGGACACCTGGTTGACAGATAAACTGCTTGTAACAAGCACATTTGCGCCAGCGTGGCGACGACCACCTCAGAATATTTTTCAATCACCTAAAACTTCGTATTTTTATTAGAGATTTTCGATTGCCTTCCCCGCCATCGCAAATCTGCAAAACGTTAGCGGTAATTGTACCCAAACAAACTTAATTCTACTTAACAAAAGAACATTTGATTAAAATGAACTATCAAAAAGCTAAGATTCTTCTATGTTTGATAACTCTGACATTAATTGCAAGTAATAAAACTTCAAGTCAGACATCTTGTGACGCTACGATACACGCTATTGACTCAACTATTCGTGAATTAGTATTTCAGAAGAATAAGACATCAGGACATAGTGACTCAGAAACACCATTTGACACCTTAAATCTTAGAGTACTATTTACTTTTGACACCTATGGTGACTTTAAAGATATAAAGGTAAAGAAACTTCAATGTGTAAAATGCGGGGACGAAGATAAAAACCGCTTTAGAGAAGAAACTGTAAAATTAATATTAAGTGCGAAAGGAATAAAACCTTGCGATCTACCACTTAAATTTGAACTGCCAGTCAAATATGTTTTATACGACTAGGGAAAATAAAACAACTACCGCTAACAGCACATTTGCGCCAGCAGGGCGACGACCACCTCTGAATAATTTTCGATAACCCAAAACTTTGTATTTTTATTAAAGATTTTCGATCGCCTTCCCCGCCATCGCAAATCTGCGGAACGTTAGCGGTAATTAATGAGACAACTACCCTCTATATTGATTTCTATTTTAATTTTCTTGACTTCATGCCAAGACAGCAAAACAAGCTTTGAATATGACCCGACTGTTCAGTACCCCCTTTTAAATCCTGGAGATTTTTGGGTTGACAAATTTGACCAAAGAGGCTTGCAAAATGCTATTATCTACCGAGACAAAATTTATTGTAACACAATCGATGTTGCTGGTGACGGCAATTTTCTTTACTGTTTGAATCCGAAGAATGGACTTGTTGTCTGGCGTGGACATGTTGAAGCATATGCAACTCAACCAGCATCTTTTTTTAAGGACATAGTTATTTATAGTTCATACTTAGGCGACATTTCAACATTTGACAATGAAGGTGCAAATCTTTGGAACGCCAAGTTTGACCATCCATATGGAGGACATTGGCTTGATACAATTAATTCAAGGCTATTGGTAAAGACTGTTTATTGGAAATATGTTTCAGAGTACGATGTAAAGACTGGAATACTTATTTCAAACATTGAAAATGACTCTTTACAAAAACAAATTGAGAGCAAAATGAAAGATGAAAGACTTTTAGAAAAGCATGAGTATCATTTTATTGAAACGGGTAAACCATATACTCTTAAATGTAGACCCTCAAATGGGAATGAAATTGGAGAATATACAATCGAAATAGAAAAATAACTACCGCTAACAAGCACATTTGCGCCAGCTGGGCGACAACCACCTCAGAATAATTTTCGATAACCTAAAACTTTGTATTTTTATTAAAGATTTTCGGTTGCCTTCCCAGCCGTCGCAAATCTGCAAAACGTTATGTGCGATTTTAGAAATACTGAAAACATCATACTTTCAGGTCTGCTTCAGCGACAATCCACCCTCCTACCAAGTCTCTTAAATGAACTTTTTTTTATAAAAAATAGTTGTTCATTCGGACAACTTTATTATCTTTGCTTTTGATGGGACTTGAGAAAGTGAGAACGGTGTTTTTGTTTAAGGACTATTTTACTGACTTCTATGCAAAACAGAAGCAAAAAGTAAAGGACAAAATAATTTGGACTTTCAGAATTATTGAAGGACAAAAATATGTGCCGGAGGACTATTTAAAACATATCGAAGGCACGACCGGACTTTATGAAATCAGAGTTCAGCAGGGTGGCGACATTTTTCGAATATTTTGCTTTTTTGATGAAGGAAAGTTGATCGTCCTTGCAAATGGATTTCAGAAAAAATCGCAAAAGACTCCGAAGACAGAGATAGAAAAAGCTTTAAAAATTAAAAAAGAATATGAAGAAGAAAAATAATTTAAAATCCCTTGACCAATTTGTAGAAGAACAATATGGTAAAAAAGGGACGGTAAAACGTGATAAATTTGAGAAAGGCTTTAAATCATTTGAACTTGGTGTTTTAATTCAACAGGCGCGACTAAAAAAAGGAATGACTCAAGAAGAACTTGCGTTGAAATGCGGAACAAATAAAGGATACATTTCTAAAATAGAAAATAATATTAAAGAAGTCCGCATATCAACATTACAAAAAATAGTGGAACTTGGGTTGGGGGGACATCTTGAACTGACAATTAAACTTTGAAATAAAATCATCCTCCGAAAAAACCGCACATAACAAGCACATTTGCGCCAGCGGGGCGACGATCACCTCAGAATAATTTTCGATAACCTAAAACTTCGTATTTTTATTAAAGATTTTCGATTGCCTTCCCCGCCGTCGCAAATCTGCTGCACGTTAAATGCTATTGCTCGGAAATCAAAATCTCACTGCTAAACAAAATAATTTTCTTCCAATTTTAGGCGACAAATTTTTAATAATTTGCCGGTGACATGCAGAATAATATTTGCGACAAAATATTTCGGTAATTCATTTATCTGTTTTTTGACCTTTTTTGTGAAACGGGTGACTTCCAATTTTTAAAATAAATTCCTTGCGAACTTTTGAGAATTTTATGCTTGTTTTTTGGTGACAATTTATAAAAAATAGTGTGACAAATTGTTGAGTTACATTTTCGCATTTGTGTTTGCAGACAAAGTTGAATTTCGTGCGACATTGCAGAATATTTGCGACAAAATATTTTGGTAATTCATTTATCTGTTTTTTGACCTATTTTGTGAAACGGGTGACTTCCAATTTTTAAAATAAATTACATGCGAACATTTGAGAATTTTATGCTTGTTTTTTGGTGACAATTTTTAAAATAAATTCCGTGCGAACTATTGAGAATTTTATGCTTGTATTTTGGTGACAATTTTTAAAAAGAGTGTGACAAATTGTTGAGTTGCATTTAGCATTTGTGTTTGCAGACAAAGTTGAATTTCGTGCGACATTGCAGAATGCACTTTCAATAGAATGTGGCACCATCATTTAACAAAGGCTTTGCACAATGGTGGTTGATGAGAAAAATTGATATATTTGTTTTCAAATGTAAACCATAGGTTAACGGATGTGAAGCGGTTGGGTTTTCCACCACTGCGCAAAGCCCTAAACGTTATGTGTAAGCTTAAAGACAACGACCCCTAAACAAACAGACAGATAAAAATGAAACGTATTCTAACCTTCAAACATTGGCAACTCTTTTTACTAATTGTAATTACAGGTGCATGGACTTCACCAAGTCCGCTTAAAGAAATCATTAATTCAATTTCTTTAATAACATTTACTATTTGGATTTATTCAATTGGAGTTTATGGACAAGAAAGAGTTGCAACTTTGGGACTTCCGCCCTTAAATCTAAAGCTATTCAAGACCAATATTTTATTGCTTCCGATTTTACTCATTATTGTTTTTATCCTTGCACCGGAACAAACAGCAGACGACACCCAAACAGAATTTAACTTGCAGACAATATTACTTATACCAATTGCACTTTACTTATTCTTCGCCATTTTCCAGACAGTCATTTTTGCTTGCAAAACTTTGGCGACAATAGAACTTAAAAGAGAAGTAACTTTTGGCGACTATTTTGTAAACTTAATTTTAATTGGGATTTTAATTATTGGAGTTTGGATTATACAACCAAAAGTGACAAGACTTATTGCGGACGATGACACGACACCAATAGAATGACAAAAAAGCCTACACATAACAGCACCTACCCAAAAGGCGGGGTTTCGTGTTCCAAAGTCAGTTTTGTGGTTAATCAAACATTAGTTTTTCAAATCAAGTTTTGTGGTAAAAGTCCCGCCCTTCGGGTAGCTGCAAAACGTTAGTGGCAAGGCTATGACGACACAACCCGACAGAGAAATCGGGTTCTTTTTGATAATCTGTATTTAAGTAGTTGCTTAAATAAACAAATTGACTATCTTTGCACTATGGACAATAATTCTTGCATAAGACAACAAGCGGACATTAAACAAATAAACCGTTGTAAAGACCGAGTTTCAGAACTCAACGGCTCGTTTGACTATTTATCGAACGGACTTGAATTGGCGGGAAACAACGTAAGACTGAAAATTCTCTTTCTACTTTATGAAGAAAAACGACTTTGTGTTTGCGACATCAGCGACATTCTCGGTATGACAATTTCGGCAGTTTCTCAACACTTGCGAAAACTTAAAGACCGAAAACTAATTGAAACCGAACGAGAAGCTCAAACCATTTTTTACTCATTGACAAAGGAGTATGAAAAAATGTTGAAACCGTTTTTTAAAATTCTTGATGAAAACAAAATCTTGGAAACAATATGAAAACAGACAATAAACTAATCGGTGCAGGACTTTTGACAGCTATTGCAGCTTCATTATGTTGCATTACACCTGTTTTAGCTCTAATAGCAGGAACAAGCGGACTTGCGTCAACTTTTTCTTGGCTTGAACCTTTCAGACCGTATTTTATCGGCTTGACAATTTTGGTGCTTGGATTTGCTTGGTATCAAAAATTGAAACCTAAAAAGCAAATTGACTGCAACTGTGACACGGAAGAAAAACCAAAATTCATTCAGTCAAAAATGTTTTTAGGAATTATTACTGCATTTGCAATTGTTATGCTTGCCTTTCCTTACTATTCAAGCATTTTCTACCCAAAGACAGAAAAGCAAATCATCGTAGTTGACAAATCAAATGTGCAAAAAGTGGAATTTACAATTAGCGGAATGACTTGTGCAAGTTGCGAAGAACACGTTAATCACGAAGTAAATAAATTGACAGGAATAATAAGTTCAAACGCTTCTTATGAAAATGGAAATGCAATCGTAGAATTTGACAACTCAAAAACAAATATTTCTGAAATTGAAAAAGCAATAAACTCAACAGGATATTCCGTAACCGACAAAAAAGAAAATTAAAATGGAAATCAAATTACAATCAACAATCACTTGCCCCAACTGCGGACACAAGAAAGAAGAAACAATGCCGACAGACGCTTGTCAATATTTTTACGAGTGTGAAAAATGCAAACAAGTTCTTAAACCAAAACAAGGCGACTGCTGTGTTTATTGCAGTTACGGAAGTGTTGCTTGTCCGCCAATTCAGCAAGACAAAAAATGTTGCTAATGGACAGAAAACAAAGAAGCCCAGCCACTAACACGGGTTTGGCAAAAGTGGCGGTTCAGTGCTCCGCAGACACATTTGTGGGTAATCAAACATTGGTTCTCCGCATTAACATTTGTGGTGAAAATCGCCACCTTCGCCAAGCCCCAAACCGTTAAATGCTATTGCTCGGAAATCAAAATCTCACTGCTAAACAAAATAATTTTCTTCCAATTTTAGGCGACAAATTTTTAATAATTTGCCGGTGACATGCAGAATAATATTTGCGACAAAATATTTCGGTAATTCATTTATCTGTTTTTTGACCTTTTTTGTGAAACGGGTGACTTCCAATTTTTAAAATAAATTCCTTGCGAACTTTTGAGAATTTTATGCTTGTTTTTTGGTGACAATTTATAAAAAATAGTGTGACAAATTGTTGAGTTACATTTTCGCATTTGTGTTTGCAGACAAAGTTGAATTTCGTGCGACATTGCAGAATATTTGCGACAAAATATTTTGGTAATTCATTTATCTGTTTTTTGACCTATTTTGTGAAACGGGTGACTTCCAATTTTTAAAATAAATTACATGCGAACATTTGAGAATTTTATGCTTGTTTTTTGGTGACAATTTTTAAAATAAATTCCGTGCGAACTATTGAGAATTTTATGCTTGTATTTTGGTGACAATTTTTAAAAAAGAGTGTGACAAATTGTTGAGTTGCATTTAGCATTTGTGTTTGCAGACAAAGTTGAATTTCGTGCGACATTGCAGAATGCACTTTCAATAGAATGTGGCACCATCATTTAACAAAGGCTTTGCACAATGGTGGTTGATGAGAAAAATTGATATATTTGTTTTCAAATGTAAACCATAGGTTAACGGATGTGAAGCGGTTGGGTTTTCCACCACTGCGCAAAGCCCTAAACGTTATGCCCAATGCAAAATGACGAAACAATGGAAATAGTAATTCTCAGACAAAATAACAACGACCTACTTAGACAAAATCAAATTAAGTGGACATTGTTTACACAAAAAAATATTAATCTCTTTATTTTATATGCAATAGCCGGAACATTGATTTTAATGGGATCAGGAATGTCTCAAAATGAGGGTGTGAACTTTTGGGGACCCAGTTCATCATTCGGACTTAGTCTTATTTTTCTATCAATTTTCTATTTCTTCCAAACATATCAAAACAAAGCAAAGTTTATAGCAAGGACAAAGCATTACATAGACCGTTTTAATAGTCAGAAAGAGGGCATAGAAATAACAATTACTGACTCCAGCGTTACATACAAGGACTTTGAAACAACTTCTGAAATGAAGTGGACATTTTTTTCACAGTATAAAGTCTATAAAGACTATTTATTTATCATTTCTGAAAGTGGCTACCTTAGTTCTATAATCATAAATAAAAATGAAATTAACCCAGAAAAATTTTCTAAACTATTCGCCTTTGTAAAAAATACATTACAAGAAAGAAAATAAAACTGCGGACTGTTACGAGACACACCTTCGACAAATTAGCACTGGGCATAACAAGCACATTTGCGCCAGCGGGGCGACGACCTCCTCCGAATAATTTTCGATAACCAAAAACTTTGTATTTTTATTAAAGATTTTCGATTGCCTTCCCCGCCATCGCAAATCTGCTGCACGTTAGGTGCAATTAATAGAACTTAAAAATGACAGACGACCACTCACAACATGACAATCAATCTAAACAGCGAATCGTTGAGGATATTGAGAAATACAGCTGTCATATAGCCCTCTTGGAGCCTGACAATTATTTGCCAGGTTTTGCTTATACAATTGGACTATATGAAAAATTTGGCCATCCAGAGATAATATGTTTCGGCTTGCCGACAAATGTTATGGGGTCTGTTTTAAACACCGCACGTGATATTGTAAAGCAAGGTGGTAAAATTACGACCACCAAACAATACCCTGATTTTCTCAACAACTATAATGTTGAATTTATTAATGTTGATAAGGAATTTTATGCTAATTACTTTGGCTATGCTGGTTGGTATTATAACATGACTTTTAACTTTCCTGTTTTACAATTGGTTTGGCCCGACAAACAAAACAAATTTCCTTGGGACAAAGACTTTAATCCCGACTGGAAATTCAAACAACCATTACTCGACCGTAACACAGACTTCAAATTCTACGAAGAAAGGAATGTTGCTGTTTTTACAACAAAACAAGCATTTGAAGGGCAACCTATCTTATTCGTATACCATAACGAAAACGGAGATTGGCAATTTCAAACTAGTGAATTACCGGACATTCAAGATTCAATGGTAGTTGCACTCGAAAATATAACCAAACTGGATCCCACTATTAATGAGATTTATCACTTACAATATGGGTGGCGCGCTTGGAGAAAAAGCACAGCGGAAGATTGGCAATACGAAAAATATTTGCCAGAAGAATAACTGCACATAACTCCAAGTAAACGTAAGCTCCTTTTTAATACATTTATTTTGAAAGGAGCCTACGCCTGCTTGGAAAATGTGAGGTATTATTTTAATCAACCCCTCCAACTATAATTTATCGAAATATAGGACTTGACAATTTTAGACCTCTGTTTGGTAAATAATGCTCACTTACGCGACAGAAATTTGCGGCGAATCTAAGGATGAATTTTTTTTGCCTACTATAAAAATATCTTAGTGAATATATTGAGAAACGGATCGCAAATAATTTGCAACGGGAAAAACATATAACCTATTGCAATAAGTTAAGGACGAATAATTCTGGAGTGGGGCCATCCATTTTCCGGTGACAATTAAACTGGCGACTGTTACGATAATGTTTGGTGACTTTAAAACCGAGTAGACCAATTTGAGGAGCCAATAGTCCAAAAACAGCACCTAACAAGCACATTTGCGCCAGCGGGGCGACGACCACCTCAGAATAATTTTCGATAACCTGAAACTTCGTATTTTTATTAAAGATTTTCGATAGCCTTCCCCGCCGTCGCAAATCTGCGGAACGTTATGGTTATGATATAGATGAAATAATAAGATATTATGATATTACCGATGGCGTTATACAAGCTGATGTTCCTTCTTATCTAATCACAATAAATGATGATTTAATCGATGATGGAATATGTCAGGATTGCGGTGACTGGATGAATGAAACCAGATATAAGAATGATTTGGAATCATTTTATGCAAAATGGGAGACACAAGATGAAATTCCGTTTGATGTCACAGATCCCAGGCATGAATATATCAACCAATTTATTGACATGGTAAATGAAATTGAATTGGCACACGGTTATAAAATTGATGTTTTGCTTGACCTGAATATTTTAAGTGAGTCCGCTGCTCAATGCAAGACGATTGTAAAATATATGCGTGATCATTTGCAAAACGGAGTTACAGACGTAAATGTGGTTGGCGTAGAAATGGGAAATGAATGTTATCTGAACTGGGGCACAGACTTAATGGGTTTTGATACATTTGGCGATTATTGGAATTTTATCAATGGTAGTAATTCTGCACTTACAACAACAGAACGGAATTTTATTTTTGGCGACCTTCCGATTAAAACAAGTCATAACTTTATTAACAAATTTAAAGCAGATGAAAATTTTATTTGCAAAGTTGGGATCCCGGCTGATAACCCACAGAATACAGAAGCAACCACATATATGTTTAGGGAAAGTGCTTTTAAGGGATTGCCAATTACAACAGGATGGAATGGCGCTTTGGCCAACCCAGTAATTTATGGTTCTACCATCACTGCCGGAAACGAAACAAGATTTAAATTTGATGCTGTAATTCTACATACGTATTATGATGCAACAACTAATTATCTCCATATTCCATTGGACAATTTGTGCAATTTATATCCGTCTGATGGATTTCCCTCCTGTGTTCACTCCATTGGTTGTCCATGGCCACCTGGTAGCTCCAATTGGCAATTTGATAGTTATGATTCCCGTTTAGCTGCAGCTTATCAGGGTATTTTGGGCACTTCAATTGCTCCACCATTTGGTAATTTCAAGACAGCCTTGAAATCCCGCTATTTAGAATACTATGACAAACAAAAAACCGTCTTAAAATTTTCACCTTCTAATCCGTATCCAAAGGAACTATGGAATACGGAATGGAATCTTAAAGATAAGGTCACTAGTGATACAATAAATGATGAAGAACAAGCATTAATAAGTATTTACAATAATAGTTTTCCACACGGATTATTAACGCAGGAAATTTTATTGAAAAATATTAAATTAAATTTCACAACAGGTTACACGCCTTCATTTTTTACTTATTCAACCTTTCACAATTACGCAGGTGGTGGTTGGACAGATATGTTGAACATTGCCGATTGTGCCGACTGCAAAAATCATATTGCAGACGATGGCACTCCCGATCCGCTTGATCCGGCCGACTATACAGGTGATGATATTAACTATTATGTGCGGAGAACAGAGTATTATATAATGCAATTATTGAGTGAAATTAATAAAAACGACTTGGAATACCTGCCTGCAAATTTTTCCATGTTTGTGGCCAATCCTAATTTGCAGCCTACTGTATTTATTGACCCGGAACATGAAAATCTGTATGTGTATTTTACTAACATGAAGAATGAAACACAGAGTTATGTAATCAATCCAAATCTTTTGATTAATCTTTACCCTTCAGCATTGGCATTGGGTTTTGAAAATGCTATTATTTATGCTATTGAGGCAAAGCAGCCTTACTCGAACTCAGGTTTAAGCACGCTTTATACAGTGCATACCTGTTATAATTGCCATAGCGCATTTGACGGATATGACAACCCTCATCCATTTGAAATCCAAAGAATATCAGATCCGATATCCAATGATCCTGAATGCGCTGACGGATTGCCATCGGGTGCTGAATGTGTTACAGTTCCAAAATTATCAATTGGTTATTTTAAAATTCCAATCCATGTTGTATATGATCCAGACCCACATGAAAGAGAAGATGGAAATAATCTTGCGCAATATGTAACCGTGTATCCCAACCCAACACCGGGAACATTTAGCATCAGGAGCGAGGTCAGCGGCATATTTTCAACTGATCAATTAGAAGTTAATGTATATTCCATTACGGGAAATTTGCTATATCAAACGGTAGTAACTGAAAATCAGCCAGTGAATATTTCAAATCTTCCATCGGGCTTGTATATGATAGGTATAAAAAATGGAACAACAATTTCAATTACTAAACAATTAATAAAAATAGATTGAAATGAAGAATAAGCAATTTTCAATTGAGCAGTATGCAGCCTTAACGGCTGCATTCCTGCTCATTCAAAAACAAGCAGGAACACAAGTCATTTATACTGATCTTGTGCCCGATTTGATTTTTCAGTATGATGGTGATTTTGAATATATTGATATGAATAACGATGGTATTAATGAGTTCGGGTTTTTAAAGTCAACCGGCATACACTCAAATCTTACAACACCAAGTTTGAATACATCATGGTATTACAGAGTTAATATATGGGTTGGTCCCGCTATAATCGGTCCTGCGATTGCAGGTGAAACGGCTCATGCTAGTTCTGCGGCAGGTACATATTACTTTCCGTATGCTTTACAATCTGGAATGCCTATAGATAATGAATTGAGCTTTCAAGTAGGAGGATTTCAGCAATTGGCATCAAAAACTGAAAAAATATATTATGGATCATCCTACACAATTATCGGATTAGGAGAGTGGAACATAGGCATAGGCAACTGGGATGATGATAACATGGACTCGACTAGATATTTAGGGGTTCGTTTTAAGGATCAGGAAAATTGTCTTCACTATGGCTGGATACGTTGCGCAGTTGTTGATTCAATTGACAAACTGATTGTAAAAGACTTTGCTTATGAAGCGCAATGTAATAAGGCAATTATTGCGGGCGATACTATTTCCTATGTGAACATAAATAATTTACAAAATTCGCTTGATGCCAGTGTTTATAGCTTTAATAAAACTGTTTTTATTCATATTGAAAATTTTTACAATGTTCAATTAATTATTTCGGATATTACCGGAAAGAAAATCATTACTAAAGAAGTAAAAAATGAAAATGATGAAATAAATATGAATAGTTATGCATCTGGCTTTTATTTAGTGACCTTGTTAATGAGCGAAAAACGATTTGATAAAAAAGTAATGATTGAATAAATCGACCAACCACTCGGCTATAACAAAAGCTTTGCAAAATGGCGGGTGACGAGTAACCATGGAAATTAATTATTAACTACAATTATTGGTTTCCATGAACAATATCGTTTAGCTACCGCCACTTCGCAAAGCTTCTAAACGTTATGTGCGATTTTAAACCATCCACAATTTACACTTATGGACAAAATTCTAAAAATTAAAGTTTCACTTTAGGAAAACTTTTGTATCTTTGCATTGTGGAGAAAGGAGAATTCAGGACGATTGTTTTTTACAAAGATTATTTTCAGACTTTCTTTGACAAACAAACTAAGAAAGTAAAGGCCAAAATCGTTTGGACCTTCGACTTGATTGAGGACACTCAGAGAGTTCCTGAAACTTATCTTAAACACATTGAAGGGACGAATGGTTTATTTGAAATCAAAATTCAGTTTGGGAGTGACATCTTTCGGATTTTCTGTTTTTTCGACAAGGGACAACTTATCATATTAGCAAATGGATTCCAAAAAAAAACACAAAAAACACCTAAAAAAGAAATAGAATTAGCTATTAAAATAAAATCAGAATATGAAAAAGAAAAATAAAAACTTGACATCTCTCGAAGACTTTAAAGTGAAAAATTATGGCAAACGTGGGACAAAAAAACGCGAGGAATTAGAAGCTAGTTATGAAAACTTTAAAATCGGAGTTTTACTTCTTGAGGCAAGACTTGAAAAAGGTTTAACACAGGAACAACTTGCGGCTAAAGCAGGGACAACAAAATCTTATATCTCAAAAATTGAAAATAATATAAAAGAAGTTCGTATTTCGACTCTTCAAAAGATTGTGGAGACCGGACTTGGAGGACATCTTGAATTATCGATCAAATTATAATGAATATTAACCAAAGAATAAACCGCACATAACAAGCACATTTGCGCCAGCGGGGCGACGACTTCCTCCGAATAATTTTCGATAACCCAAAACTTCGTATTTTTATTAAAGATTTTCGGTTGCCTTCCCCGCCTTCGCAAATCTGCAAAACGTTAGCAGCTATTATCACAATGACACTTAACCCACGACCAAATAGACAAATGCGGAAGACAATAATTATCATACTGACAACTTTGACATTGAGTTCGTGTAATTACGAATACAAACTTTGTGACTGTAACTCGGCAGACGAAAAAGTGAAAATTTATAGCGACATTTTAAACGAGTTGGTTGAGCACCATTTTTACAATAGATATTTAGGCAAAGACGAGCAGAAGATTTTTAATAAATATGCTTCAAACAACCCGGACACAGCGAAAATAAGTAGGGAAGTAATTCAACTTCAAAACAACTTGTTTAATGACACAACCAGATTTTGCATTATTTATCTTGACACAGTTTATAGACCTGACTTTAATCAATGGACATATTATCAAAACGACACAGGACAGTATGCAAGAGAATTTAAAGATTTGATAAATACTTTCACAATAGACGGACTATCAGTGATAGACAGCTTGAATAGTATGCAATTGAGTTTGAAGCCAAGCGACTTTCAACTTTGCACTTCGAAAGTTTTATCACTACAAAACTTCAACAATCAAAAGGGAAAATGTGCAATTGGTATCGTAAGTTTTTCAAAAGTGTTTCTTGACAAAGCGAAAACTAAAGGACTACTATACTATAACTTTCGATGTGGGGAGTTTTGTGGGAAGGGAGAGCTTTTAGTTATTAAAAAGATAAATAATCGTTGGACAATATCCGAAACGTTTGAGAAATGGATTTCATGAAACAAGCACACAGACAGTGAACAACAGCTGCTAACAAGCACATTTGCGCCAGCGGGGCGACGACCTCCTCAGAATAATTTTCGATAACCTAAAACTTTGTATTTTTATTAAAGATTTTCGATTGCATTCCCCGCCATCGCAAATCTGCAAAACGTTATGTGCGATTTTAAACCATCCCCAATTTACACTTTCCGACAAAATTCTAAAAATTAAAGTTTCACTTTAGGAAAACTTTTGTATCTTTGCATTGTGGAGAAAGGAGAATTCAGGACGATTGTTTTTTACAAAGATTATTTTCAGACTTTCTTTGACAAACAAACTAAGAAAGTAAAGGCCAAAATCGTTTGGACCTTCGACTTGATTGAGGACACTCAGAGAGTTCCTGAAACTTATCTTAAACACATTGAAGGGACGAATGGTTTATTTGAAATCAAAATTCAGTTTGGGAGTGACATCTTTCGGATTTTCTGTTTTTTCGACAAGGGACAACTTATCATTTTAGCGAATGGATTCCAAAAAAAAACACAAAAAACACCTAAAAAAGAAATAGAATTAGCTATTAAAATAAAATCAGAATATGAAAAAGAAAAATAAAAACTTGACATCTCTCGAAGACTTTAAAGTGAAAAATTATGGCAAACGTGGGACAAAAAAACGCGAGGAATTAGAAGCCGGTTATGAAAACTTTAAAATCGGAGTTTTACTTCTTGAGGCAAGACTTGAAAAAGGTTTAACACAGGAACAACTTGCGGCTAAAGCAGGGACAACAAAATCTTATATCTCAAAAATTGAAAATAATATAAAAGAAGTTCGTATTTCGACTCTTCAAAAGATTGTGGAGACCGGACTTGGAGGACATCTTGAATTATCGATCAAATTATAATGAATATTAACCAAAGAATAAACCGCACATAACAAGCACATTTGCGCCAGCGGGGCGACGACCACCTCAGAATAATTTTCAATAACCTAAAACTTTGTATTTTTATTAAAGATTTTCGATTGCCTTCCCCGCCTTCGCAAATCTGCTGCACGTTATGTGTAATGCTACCAAAAATGCAATCCCGACCATTAAAATCTCCACCTACTACATTTTGACTATCTTTGTAAAGTCATAAAACTGGATGAAACAGCGAATTTACATAGACAGGTCAGTGATTGGCGGTTACTTTGACGAAGAGTTCAAAGAAGCAACAATTAAGTTGTTTGAGCGACTTGAGAACAATGAAATAATTTTTGTCGTTTCTGATTTACTTGACCTTGAATTAATAAACGCGCCTCAGCAGGTTAGAGACCATTTATCAAAATATTCACCAGACAAGTTCCAGAGAATTGAACTGACAGAAGAAGTAGTTAAACTTGCTGACACCTACATTGAAGAAAAAGTTGTTGGTAAAACAAGCTTGGAGGACTGTCGTCATATTGCTTTAGCGACAATAAACAAAGTAGATGTTTTAGCAAGTTGGAACTTTTAACATATTGTTAACCTTGACAGAATAAAAGGTTATAATTCAGTAAATTTAAAACTTGGTTATTCAATGATAGAAATTAGAAGTCCTAAAGACCTTGTAAATTATGAAAACGATTAATAAAGAAAAACAGTTTGACGCTGTAAAAATGATGAGAGATATCCGAGATAAAATAAGTTCGGACACTCAAAATATGACTTTTGACGAGTTAAAAAATTATATCAAACAACAACTTACAGACAGCAAATCAAAAATTGTTGGACAATAGTTTTCACGTGTGAATGCACTACACATAACAAGCACATTTGCGCCAGCGGGGCGATGATCACCTCCGAATAATTTCCGATAACCTAAAACTTTGTATTTTTATTAAAGATTTTCGATTGCCTTCCCCGCCGTCGCAAATCTGCTGCACGCTGGCGGCAAGTTTTGAGCGACAACACGAGCCTCAACGACAGATATAGACAATGGAAATAAAACACATTTACTGGTTCGCTTATTTCAACCTTAACGTACCAAGTGTGCGTTACAGAGCAAAGTTTCCTTTGCAACAATTCAGAGACAAACACGGAATTACTTTTTCAATCGTTTACCCGGGTTACGACCTTCAAAACATGAGCAACTTCATTCTGACATTTTTCTCTGCTCTTTTTTTTAGAAAGAGTAACTCTATAATTGTGTTTCAGAAAATTCATACAAGTGGCATTTATGCGACAGCTTTAAAAGTGCTTTTGTTTTTTAGACCACAGCATACTCTTTATGACATTGACGATGCTGAGCATACAAGACGACCAACACATACAATTCACCATTTTATAAAAAGATGTTCTGCTTGTTCTGCAGGCAGCAAATCGCTAATTGACTATATCAGACAATTTAACCAAAATGTTTTTCTTTTAACCTCACCTGTTTTTGATCACGGCTTGACAAAGGCAGCATTAGAAAAGACTTTTACCATTGGTTGGGTTGGCTATTACGGTGCTCACAGACAAAGTTTGACTGAATTATTTTTCCCTTCACTTTACAAAATTGACTTTCCGTTAAAACTAAAACTGCTTGGTGTTTCGGACAAGGTAGAGGAACAAGAGATTAAATCATACTTTAAGCACAATAAAAACATTACAGTTGAAACTCCACTTGATTTAGACTGGCTAGATGAACATTCTATTTATGAACTAATCACAACCTTTGACTTTGGCGTTTCACCTCTTATTGACAACGAGTTTAATCGTGGCAAAACTGCTTTCAAACTAAAGCAATGCATGTCGTGTGGTGTTCCTGTTTTAGGTAGCAGAGTAGGTGAAAACATAGCGTTTCTACAAGACGGTATTAATGGCTATTTATGCGACACCCCCAACGACTATTTTCAAAAATTGATTTCATTAAAAAGTTCACAGAATGACTGCTACACAAAACTTAGCGTGAACGCAAAAAAAACTTTCCATACATATAGCATTGACAATTATTGCACAACATTTATAAACTATTTCAAATGACGACAGCTTTTCGGACAAGAAGTAAACCAGCCGTCAACATCGGTTTTGAGTCAGGCAGGGTGAAGTGCTTCTATCGACAATTTTGTGTATAATTGAGGTGCGGTTCTTCGTATCGAGTGTATTGCTAAAATGCCCGCCCGAACGCAAAGCCGAAAAACGTTATGCGCAACTAATGTATCCACAATACGTTCAATCTTGCAGAAAGAAATAATATTGATAAATTAAATTTATATTGTGTGACTTTTGAACCCCTATTTCTTTTTAACTAAGAAAGGATTAAACTTAATGAAATATATTTTTTAACTCTTACAATAAAAATGAGGTCGACTTTTGAAAAAATAGGTCTAATTGGAAAGGCCACTTATATTTTAGACATGCGAAATACAGAATTTCGGGGTTATCTGCAAAGTGTTGTTGGAAATAAAAAGGAATTAAAATTATTTATAAACCCTGATTTTCAATATTATGGACAAGTCGACTTATCATCTTTTGAAATTACAGAAAATGATACGACTTTTGGGAACACAAGTGATGCAAAACTAACAGGAATAGTTATAGAGCTCGAGGATAAAATTGAAATACAAATTGAATCCCTTTTATTAGATGCACGAGAGTATTTATTCGTCATTGCAGGAATTACTATGCTTATCCTTGGGCTTTATAAAATTCTCACTGGTGACATAACAAATGAAGACTATTCGGTCGCACTTATTGGTATATTTTTTTTAGTTTTTACCTATTGCTATATAAGAATTGATTCAAGGAAGGCAATAAAACATTTTGATTCGACCATTGAAAAAATAATAAAACTCTCAAAATAATAATTCTAACATAATCTATCTATTGCAAATCTAATTAGGAATAGAAATGGCAGCGCATAACCAGCACATTTGCGCCAGCGGGGCGACAACATCCTCCGAATAATTTTAAATATCCTAAAACTTTGTATTTTTATTAAAGATTTTCGATTGCCTTCCCCGCCATCGCAAATCTGCAAAACGTTATAGGCAATAAAATTTCACTGAATGCTGACATTAACATAGACAATAATCAAATCTAATACCTTAATGTACAAATCATGAGTTGGGACTTCGTTTTAATAAATTTCAGACAGTTGACAGCAATTATGAAACTCCGCTTTATATTTATAGTTATTATTACATTCTACCCAAGTTGTAAAAAAAGATACTATAGATACAAACGAACAATTGATTAATATCGTAAAACATTTACAAGAAGGAGATATAGATAATATTAAAAAAGATTTTTATTCTGATGAATATTTTGATGATTTGCCAAATGTTGAGCAAACATTAAAACAGTATAAATTATTGATTGAAAATCTTGAAATCGATAAAAAAGAAAATATAATACTTGAAGAAGGAAAACAGATCATTACAAGTAAATATCTTCCAAAAGACTCTATTTTAATAACAACTGCGCTTATTCCACTCGGAGTAAATCTTCCTTCCCCTGTGCCGCCATATTTTGTTGAACTAAATTTCATAATAGTTGAAAATGAAATTAAATTATTAGGTCTCAAAGTATCTAGTACAAAGATGCCTCCAGAGATAAATGAACTTGTTTTAGAAAATAGAATATTCATTGACAAAACCCACATAAAGGATGTTTCACTTATGTACGAAGGAGGTTATAAAAATCCTTTAATCTTTAAAAGAAAAGAAAGCCTCTATTCAGATTTAGGAAGCCAAGTCCAAAATCTAAACGCACTTTTAGATTTGATAAATAATGCAAAAATAGTAAAGTCGCAAAAGGAAACAGATACTCGGCGCTTTAATGGAGATCCAGAACTTGGAATTGTAAACATTACTCTAGATAATGAGTATGCATGGACAGTATTCACTTTAATTTCAGAAGAGAATTTCAAACCTGAAACGTTTTATGGTACGTTCGAATTAAGGTATTCTAAATACTTAAATTTAGCCGCTACTTATTGGATTGAAGTTGAAAATAAAGAACTTGCTAAAAAGTTAATACTTGATTTATGTCATTCAGGAGAGAACAAAAGAACTGAACCAAAAAAAAGTGGGAAATTGGAAGTAACGAAAAAATAATACCTGGTGTCAAAAGCAGCAATGTATTGGAGAAAGTACAAACTTGAGACAGACTGAAAGAAATTAACATTGACAAATGGAAGAACAAATAATAAAAATTGACACTGGGACAGCTAAGGTTCTTGACCTTGACGCTGATGGGAAAGGTTTGTATTTAGCTTTTTGCAACAACGGACAAGTTATCTCAAACAACAAAAACGTTTTTATCAATTCGCAAATTCAATACCCAATTATTCGCATTTTTGATTACAATAAATTCCTACTTGCGGACTGCAGAACGGTAGAGAACAAGCCCAATGCTTTTATTTACGACTTCGCAGGACAACTTCTAAATTCATTTGTTCTGGGAGATGGCATCCAAGATATATTGATACATCACAACAAGATTATAGTAACCTATTTCGACGAGGGTGTATTTGGTGCTGACGGACCAAACAACAACGGACTTACTGTTTTTAGTTTGGACGGGAAGCAAGAATTTGGTTTCAACGAAAGCGTTGAAGGGCTCCATATTTATGATTGCTATTGTATTTGCAAACACGGCATAGACAAAGTTTTGTTTTACGCTTATGACTATTTTGATGTCACCGAGCTAAACCTTGACTCTTATGAATGGCAACAAATAATAACACCAATGGACTTTAAAGGTTCTTCTGCATTGACAATCAAAGACAAGAAAATAATTTTCCACTCAAACTATGATGACAAACTAAGTTTCTTTGAGTGGGACACATTGTCAATGGAAGTTAACAAAATCGGAAAATATTCATCGCAGCTAAAGGGGTTGGAAAACGGAAAATTTTTGGCGGTTGGAGAATGTGGATTCACAATAATATCGATTTGACCAAAGAATATAATTTATTGGAACTTCACCTTTCAAATGTATAGTTATACAGCTGCTAACAAGCACATTTGCGCCAGCAGGGCGACGACCTTCTTAGAATAATTTTCGATATCCTAAAACTTTGTATTTTTATTAAAGATTTTCGATCGCCTGCCTCGCCATCGCAAATCTGCAAAACGATTTACGCCAACAGGACGACGACCACCTCAGTATAATTTTCGATATCCTAAAACTTCGTATTTTTATTAAAGATTTTCGATTGCCTTCCCCGCCGTCGCAAATCTGCTGCACGTTAGCGGTAATTTTCGTACAACAGAAAACACCGTCATTTGACAAATAAAAAACTTGAACTATGATAGCTACTTTAATCATCGTTGGACTTTTACTACTTCCCGTAATTTATAATTTGGTTTTCCCATTTAAGAAACCATATATGGACAATTACTTTACTCCCGGCCTATCTTTTACAAGTACAGCCGAAGGTGTTACCCAAACAGTTATCAAACAAGACGGCAACAAAGTTTATTGTGAGACCAAATTTGAAGCAAAGGCAATTGGGCCCCCTGAGCATTTGCATTTGAGTTTGGACGAAAGTGCCACAGTAGTAAAGGGAACATTGACAACAAAAGTTGGGGGTGAAATAAAAAAACTAAACGCTGGTGACAGAGTTATTTTACCAAAAGGAATTTATCATAGAATGTATAACGAGACAGACAACGAAGTTGTAATAAAACCTGAAAAAGCTGATGACTATTTGCCCATTGAATTAGCCTATTCCCTTTCTCAATTGTATCCATTAATGAAACCAAGGGGTGGACTTACTTTAAAAATGTTTGCAAAAATTTGCGTGCTTGACGAGTTGTTTGACACTATTGTAGTTGGACCTCCACCTCCAGTATTTAAAGCAATAAAAAAAACGGCTAAACCCTATGCCCGGCTATTTGGTGTAACACCTTATGACGACAAATCAAAACCGAAATAAAAAACTACACTAACAGCACATTTGCAATTGGCGGGGTTTCGTGCTCCGCAGACAGTTTGTGGGAGCAGAAAGTGCAGTTTTCCGAATGAACATTTGTGCTGGAAATCCCACCCATCGCAAATCTGCAAAACGTTATGTGCAATTTTAAAATTATGTATATCCTTACAGAAGAAAATGTCGACTGCTCCTTTATGCAGACAATTATAAAGCTCCCACAATCTAGGGACGACTTAAAATCTGCGTTTATAGATACCTCAGTCATAGAAAAACTTTTATTGTATGTTGACCTCACTGACAACTTGTTGAAAGAATTTGCCGAGCACCCCCATATTGCTGACTTCATATTAAAATCTAAACATCTAGATGAAATCTATTATGTTAAAACATTCCCATATAACGAGCCTTATGGTGCGGATAAGGTTGAAGAATATATTTGTTATGGAGAATATCATAGAAATTTAACCCGCGAGTATAAAAACTTATTTTTTCGCGTAGACCAAAAATGGGACAAATTCAACTTCCCAAAATTTGAACAAGACAAAATAACTGAGGTTTTTAAAAAAAATCTTCCGTTATTTTCTGGTACAGTTTGCGATACGATATTTCCTGCTGTTTATTTGGAACAAAATAAACTAAACAATAAATCAGACCTTTTAAACAATCATTTGCTTGACAAATCTCTCCTTGACAGCCTCTATTTATTTTCAAAAGACTACTGGGGCAATGCTGCCTTCCTAGACAACAACGGAAATTTATTTGAATATAAACACAAGGAGCGCACTTTGCTTCAATCTGACAATGATTTAATCTCCTGGACGGATAACAAATTGAAGAATGTTTTCATGCTATAGTGCGCTAATTAAAAACTGCAGATAACCAGAACGTTTGCGCCAACGGGGCGACGACCACTTCAGAATAATTTTCGATAAACTAAAACTTCGTATTTTTATTAAAGATTTTCGATTGCCTTTCCCGCCGTCGCAAATCTGCAAAACGTTATGTGCAACCTTATGGCAACCATTGAAATTACATTAACATAAACAAAAAACCAATTAGTATGACAAACGAATTTAAAAATTGCCAATCTTGTGGAATGCCTTTAAAACGAGACCCAAAAAGTGGAGGAACAAATGCTGATGGAAGTATCAGCAAAGTGTATTGTTCTTACTGCTATGAAAAAGGTGAATTCACTTATAAAGGAAATGATGTAAAAGAATTTCAGGAATTGAACAAACAAAAAATGATGGAAGGCGGACACTCAAAATTCTTCGCTTGGTTATTTACAAGAGGAATGAAGCGATTAGGAAGATGGAAAAACAATTAGCATTTTTTCACATCAGATAATAACTAAATAATGATACAGTTCATGGCTTCTAATAAACTTCTCTGCAGACTTCAAACAGCTGTGCTTCGTGGCGAGAGCAGCAGTATGCGTATAATAACGACTTAGCGCAAGCGGAGCTAACGTGCTTCGTATGACAGTTTTTCGTAAATTTGAATATTCGGCTTCGTAGAAAGTTTTGTGGTGAAAATCCCCGCCTGCGCCAAGCCGCAAAACGTTATGCGTAATTTCATACTATGAGATCCACTACATTTTGTATTATAACTATTTTTACAATATTATCCTTTTAATGTAATCAAAATGCTAAAAAACCAAACAAAAAAGTAGAAGATATAACATTCACCTCAACCAACAGTAATATGAAACAAGTGCTTCAACAAATATCTTTCAATACAATTAGAAACGGGGAATTTAAACCTTCCGCAGAGCAGGTCAAAAATCAATGGCTTGGTAATAGTCCAGCTTCCTCTGAAGAAATAGAGAAAGCGGAAAATCGATTAAATGTAATATTACCTGATGATTATAAATTATTTCTCGAAAACTGTAATGGATTTCCAGCAAGTAGTTTTACCGAACCAACATTTCACCCGGTTAATGAAATTGATTATTTGAAAAATGTAGATCCACAATTGATTGAAATATGGATTGAAACTGGAAATGTGGAAGAAGGTAAAATGTTAGAAAAGAGTATAATTATAGCAGGAAAGTATGAAGAACAATATTTTTTGCTAATACCTCCTACCGATCCTAAAACATTTTGGAAATATTGGAAATTTGCCCATTGGCATCCTGGAGAAGTGGAGTTTCAAGACCTAATGTCATATTGGACTGACGTATTAAACTTTACAAAAGGCCTTTAAATTTGTAAAAACTACCCGTAACAACACATTTGCGCCATCAGGGCGACAACATCCTCCCAATAATTATCGATAACCCAAAACTTCGTATTTTTATTAAAGATTTTCGATTGCCTTCCCATACGTCGCAAATCTGCAAAACGTTGTGCGCCATTTTACCGAACCATATAACAACTATTAAAACTACGAAAAAATAACAATTTTTGCTTAAATTTAACGTATATACAAAATGAAACTGAAAGAAAATACAAAAAAAGTAGTTGATGCAATTGTGTTTGGTTATACTAACAAGAAATTAAATGTATTGCTAATCAAAAGATGGATTTTTGTTCGATATTAATTTTTCGTAAAAGGAATGAACATTATGCCCCATTATTTTTACGAGACAATTTATCAACTTCGAGCAAACGAAGAAATCATTTTGTACGACAATTTGCTTTATTTTAAAGGAGATGACGAAGCGTTGGTAAAAGAATTTCTGCAAATTGAATTTGATGTTGAGTCCGAAAATCATCCTTTTTCTACACCAAAATACAATGCAGAATCGGCTTTATGGGCAGCAAAAATAGTTTATACTGCTTGCCAAATTTTATTGTACCGAGAGCATAAAGAAGCAGAGTTGACTGATTTATTGCCCTTATTTTCACAACCAATTACTACAGAAGCTATACTTTCGGCAGATTTATGTTTGCGTTTTTTACCTCAAATATTGGCAGAAGCCAAACTGATAGACCCTGAAGATCATGTGATTCCTATTCTTGAAAATATTTTAAACCAATGTCATTATTCTGGAATTGGGATAATATTAGCTCTTGAAAATTTAGACTTTGATCCGATTTTTAGCAACCCTTGTTTGGAACAATTGTATATAGATAGAGTGATTGAAACAAAAGATAGAAAACGAGCTGAATTGCCTCAAATGCTTGAAAAGATTAGGGCAACGCTTGGTAATTATACCGAAAATTATTGGAATGAATTTAAGAAATCAGATTAAATAAATGGAAAATTTAAACAAACTAAATGCAGTTTTAAATTATGTAAAGCATGCATTTATTGGCAAAGATGAGATTATAGACTTGCTTGGTATTTCTTTGATTGCTAGAGAAAATGCTTTTCTTCTTGGTCCGCCTGGCACTGCAAAAAGTGCCATTGTAAGAATGCTTTCGCAATGTATCGAAGATGGAAAAAACTTTGAATATCTGTTGACACGATTTACCGAACCCAATGAAATTTTTGGACCATTTGATATTCGCAAACTCAAAGAAGGGGAACTGATTACCAATACAGAAGGTATGCTGCCAGAGGCTTCTTTGGTTTTTTTAGATGAGATATTTAATGCCAATAGTGCTATTTTGAATAGTTTATTGATGGCATTGAACGAAAAAATATTTAGGCGAGGTAAAGAAACAAAGAAGTTGCCCGCATTAATGTTTGTGGGGGCTAGTAATATATTGCCCGAAGAGGAGTCTTTGAATGCACTACTAGACAGATTTTTAATAAGAGCCAAATGCGATTATGTAGATCCAGATAAATTGCACGATGTGCTTTTGGCTGGTTGGAATTTGGAAAATAATAGTCAAAGAGAAATGCAGACTATTACATCCAAAGAGATAAGAAACCTACAATTACAAGCACGAAAAATAGATTTAACACCTATCCGAAAAGAGTATATTGATATTGTACATTCTTTGAGAAATACAGGCATTAAGGTTTCGGACAGGCGAGCCGTAAAATTACAAAATCTGATAGCAGCAAGTGCATTAATATGTGGCCGAACCGAAGCAATAAAAACCGATATGTGGGTGCTGAAATATATTTGGGACACTGAAGAGCAAATAGAAATTCTGGAAGGCATTATTAATAATATTATTGACAAAGAGATAGATGAAAAGTCGCACCCACAGGCACTTTTAAACAAAGCTCCCAATCCCGAGGAAGTGATGAAAGAAGTACAGTATTTAAAAGATAAATGGCAAAATGAAACTTTGACTTTTGAAGAACAAAATGTAGTAAAAGATAAACTAAGATATGTACAGAATAGGTGTGCTTGGATTAAAAATGTGGAGCAAAAGCAATACATTCAAATAGAAATAGAAAATTTATGGCAGAAAATTTTGCAGACCATTTAGTACAAATAGAGACAGTTCACAAAGAACATTTGGGACAAATAAGGCATTGGGACAATCTGAAAATAGCCACCGAAGCCAACTATATTTGGATAAAAAATTTTACCGAATTGCAATTAGCCTCAGCCGAATTGCAATCTATTCCATTTACAAAAACATTTGTTTGTAAAGACAATCTACTGTTTCCGAAAGGAAATCTTTTGCCCTTCAAAAAAATGCCCAATCTTTTGTGGACACCAATAGAAAGGGCATTGAGCATTGAATTGTCTAATTTTAATCACAATTTTTTTGGAATTCATCAGTCTGTAGAAATTAAACTTATTTCTACCGAAGCAGAGCAAAAAGCCACTGTTTTATTGGTAAATAAACATACCGCAAGTAAATACATTTCAAATGCTTCGGCTATTCGTTTAAAACCTTTGAAATGGGTATTGATAGATGCTGAAAATGCTTTGATATTTGGTGAGCCGATGCTGCCTGTTGATGGCAAAACATTTTGGCAAAAAGGTAATTTCATATTTCCAGTGGGGCTTCATTTGGAATTTCTGTTGTTAGAAAAAATTATAGAAAAAAAACTCAATCCCTACCAAACTCAATCGATTTGGTGGACTTCGGAATACAGTTATTGTTTGATAGATAGAACGAAGCTAAAGCCTTTATCCATCTCCTCCTGGAAACAAACCCTTAAAATAGATTGATATGAATGCCAGTGATTATTTTCGATCTTATGAAGAATATTTTTGGCTTTGGGAAGATGAAAACGAAGTATTGACTATCAATGGCGGTAGTACGATTGCTTATACAGAAGAACTAATACCTATTTTGGCCGCCATTGCCGAGAGGGGCTTGCCTTCATTTGGGGCTATTTTATGTGCAATGATAGCAATAAACAGAACCGAAGAGAATTCTTTAGATTTTGTGTATAAAATATTGTCAGCATTAGAATTTAATGAGCATTTTAAAAATTCAGATTTAAAAGAAAGTTTTAATTTTCTTACCATTTTGCAATCCCTGCCCGATGAGTATAAAATAGGAAAGAGAAAACAAATATTATTAACAACCATTTTTGAAAATGCACACAATAGAATCAATTCTTCTACATCAATAGGTATTGTAAATGTTTTAAAAGAAGAAAAAAGAAGGACTCGCTTTCAAAAGTTAAGCGTATTGACTGGAAATGTTTTTGCAAAAGATATCAAGGTTTTCCAAATACTCTCCCGAAAGTTTACAAGCATTCAGTCTATAATAGATGCAATGGGCGATTTGCCCGAAATTGCAGAAGAGTTATTACCTCAATTAGATACAAGATCTACAACCGAAATAAACTACAAAGATTTTGTAGAAGAATTGATGGACAATTCGCAAACATTTCAAATAGGGGCATTGATAAAACCCATTTGGGCAGGATTTAATGTTCCTATTTTCAATGCCCATCCTAGCGAACAGCCTTTGGGCGGGGTGTCAGATTTATCCAATAAAGGTGATTTCGACAAACTTTTGGTATCCGAATTTGCTAATGACGACTTGCTTTTTATGTCACGTTTGGCCAATAACGAAGCCTTGTATTTACATAGAGAAATGCCACCAATTACCGACAAATTGCAAAGAATTATTCTGATAGATATTTCATTGAAAACTTGGGGCATTCCAAAAATATTAGGCTATGCCAGTAGTTTAGCTATTTCCAAACATCCAAAATCGAAGAGCGAAAGCAAGTTGTTTTTGGTTGGAGATACTTTTTTACCAATGGAATACGAAAAAACGAGTAATGTTATCGACGGTTTGCAACAAGTAGCTTTGGGCTTGAATGCCCAAAAAGGGATTGCGGCATTTTTGGAATCAAATAAACAAAACAAGCAATTAGAAATATTTTATATTACCACTCCCGAAGGGCTTAAATATCCTGAAATAGCCAGGTTACTGGCAGAAAACCATACGCTTTTCCGCTACATTATTACTACTAATATTGAAGGCAATATTTATTTTTATAAAAATAAAAACAATGCCTTTAAGCATTTGCAAACCATTAAATTGCCTTTAGAAAAACTTTGGAAAAAGCCATTGAAACCATTTGAGCAAAAACATATTCCATATTTGCCTGAATCAAATGAAGTTTACCCACTATTGCTCCCTTTACCAAAAAAAAGAAGCAGATTGATTCCTATTAGAAACGAAGTGTATTTTGTTTCTAATAGATGCCTATTTCGAATAGTAAATTTTGGAAATCAAACAAACAAAAAGGGTTGCGAATTGGTTTTGAAAAATGTACCCGCAAATAGCAATTATGAACTTGGGAAAACAGATAAAGGAATATTACTTTTTCTTTCATTCAATCCGCAAAACAGAGGGGTTATTATTACAGATTTAGAAACATTGCAATATGCCAAAGTTTTTTTTAATGAATGGAAATCTTCACGAATTATTGAGTTTATATTTTTAAGGGAACAGTTTACTTTCCAAATTAGAAATGCTGATGTATATACCTTTAACGCAAATTTTGAGACAAAAATTATTGAAATTGAAAAAAAGGAATATAATAGTGGTGTTTTCAATAATGATTATACTGAAAGACAAAAACAATGTATCGATTTGAATGCTGTTTTTCATGGATTGGCATTTAATGTATTAAAAAACCTTAAAGAGGTTTATATAAATGAAGAGAATTGGCTGGTGTTTAATTCCCATCAACTGAAATTTCAGTATGGTATGCAACACATGCAATTTTACCATTACAATAGAATGAGTAAAGAGCCTAAAGTGAAGGCTCAATACGATTCTACCAAAAAAGCCTATGTATTTAACGAAGGCAGCGAAATATCAGTAAACGGAACCGGCTTTTTTACGTTAAAAAGTAGCAATACCGATATTCCTGCAATATATATATCTTCTACAATAGATATTATTTTAGGGGTAGCTACAGAAACATATTTTGCAGGGTATGATTATTTTTATGGCATTCCATATTTCACATTTCGTTTGCAGTCTAGCGGTCTCAAAAAAGTAAGTGCGATTAAAATTCTAAAAACTTATAGTGGCATTGGCTTAAAGGATGCAAAGAATATTATAGATACCGCACCGATTCAATTTGCAATGTATTTGAAAAATGATGATGCAGAAAAAATGACAAAAGAGCTACAGGATATCGGTTGTGAGATTGCTTTTTATGGGAATAAAAAGGAGCAAACAATTATTTCTAACCAAGAATTTTATGACGCCTATATTCAAAAATTTATAACCCAAATAGTGCAATATGAATCTAAGAATTAAACCTTGGTCAAAAAATACGTATCCTCTTCAAGGTATTTTGATTAAAGGCACTGACTTGAAACATTGGCTCTATCAGCTTCAAATTTTAGAAATAGATATAAATACGGTTCCCGTTTTTGCCATTCCAGATACAAGTCCAAATTCTATTTGGGGCTGTTTTGTGGAGTTGAAGCAAGTCATTTCAAACGATTTTAAATTACAGAATGTACAGTTTTGCCAATGTATTAAAGATGCATTATTTATACCCGAATTTTCTACAATATATCCTAAAATTAATCCTTCTGAAATAGCCATTTTATTTGCAAAATGTCAGCATATTATTCATCCGGAGTTTGGTCTTTTTGAATTACAAAACCCAATTGATTGGCAAGATGTATTAGAAATCCCCTTGCCACAAAACTGTGTAATTACGGAGCCTCAAATTACCGCTTTTCGCCCTCAAACTATTCATAAAATTGAAATAAAAGCATTGCCTCCAGAAGAATTATTGAAAAATATGGAGGAGAACACATTTCCTAAGAAGGAAACTTTTATAGAAAAGCCACTCAATTGGAAAGAAAAGATAAAATACCAACTTTTAAAATCGGTTTTTTGGACATCTGAAACTGGTGATGGAGGAAAGCAAACCGAAAAAGCAAATTGGTTTACAAAGTTGGCCTACATGTTGGGTAAATTAATTCCCACCGGCGGGAAGTTGTTTGAAAAGTTTGAAAATGATTTTGAAGATTTAGAGAAACGAAACCGTTCGGAAATGGAAAAATTGTTGCAATTGTTTAAAAGCAACCCCGAAGAAGCTTTAAAATATGCCATTCCAATTGATAATGAAGGCACAAATAGAGGTGGAGACAAAGGCACATTTAGTATGAGTCAACGATGGAAATCGTTTAAATTATTTGGCAATAGCGGGGCAAGTGGTAGTGGAAACGTGCTTTTGAAGGACAACTCCATGGCTAAATTGCAACAACAGTATAACCAAACAGCAATCAATTTAATAAAGGAAAAAAAATATGAAAAAGCGGCATTTGTGTATATGAAATTATTGAAAAACAACCAAATGGCGGCAAATACTTTGGAAGACGGAAAGCTGTATCCCGAAGCAGCCGCTTTGTATTTAAAATATATGAATAATAAAGAAAGAGCCGCTTCGTGCTTCGAAAAAGGGAGAATGACTTCTGATGCGATTGGACTATACAAAGAGTTGAAGATGTACGAAAAAGTTGGTGATTTATACCAGTCTATCAATAACCAAAAAGAAGCCTTTGAGCACTATAATTATGTAGTAGAAAACTATAAAGCCTCCGACCAATATCTGAAAGCCTCCTTGCTTTTGCGCAATAAAATGGAAGACAAATCATCTGCTCAGGATATCCTGCTTGCTGGTTGGCGAGAGGAAAAAGATAGTTTTAATTGTATCAATAATTATTTTGTAAATATTGAAGATATACAAATTTTGTCGAAAGAAATTGATAGAATTTATAGAAACGAAACCAATGAAAGAAACAAACAGGAGTTTCTAAAAGCCTTGAAATATGAACAAAAAAAAGATGCCCTAATAGCTACACAAACCAAAGAACTTGCTTACGAAATAATTTCAGAACTGGCTAAAATAAATTCTGGTATTCTAAACGAGTTGTCAGCTTTTAATAAAGATGCACAATTGTCTAAAGACATTACAAGGTATAAAATGAAAGAAAAACGACAATGAAATATATAGAAATAATGAAATTTGAGAAACTCACAAAAAAAATATAAACGGCGTACAATATGGGTTTGACAAAAGGGCGGCTTTATTACTAGGCCGAGCATTTGTAGTTTCTATTGGCTTTTGTATTAAATTTGAACATTGGTACATTTTACACCCCACTTTCGCCAAGCCCAAAAACGTTATCTGCGATTTTAGAATGACTCGAAAACATAAAACTTTCTAGTCTCCATCGGCGAAGACCCGCTCCCCTACGCAGATTCATTTATGAACTTTTTTTACAATAAATAGTTGTTCATTCGGACAACTTTATTATATTTGCTTTGGATGGGATCTGAGAAAGTGAGAACTGTGTTTTTGTTTAATTACTATTTTACTGACTTTATGCAAAACAGAAGCAAAAAGTAAAAGACAAAATACTTTGGACTTTCAGAATAATTGAGAGGCAAAAATATATGCTTGAAGACTATTTAAAACATATCCAAGGAACGACTGGACTTTATGAAATCAGAGTTCAACAGGGGGGGTGACATATTTCGAATATTTTGCTTCTTTGATGAAGAAAAATTGATCGTCCTTGCGAACGAAAATCAGAAAAACTCGCAAAAGGACCCAAAGATCGAAATTGAAAAAGCATTAAAATAAAAACCGAATATGAAGAAGAAAAACAATCTAAAATCTCTTGACCAATTTGTAGAAGAACAAAATGGTAAAAAAGGGACAACAAAACGTGATAAATTTGACAAGGGATTTAAAGCATTTGAACTTGGAGTTTTAATTCAGCAAGCGAGACTTAAAAAAGGAATGACTCAAGAAGAACTTGCATTAAAGTGTGGAACCAATAAAGGCTATATTTCTAAAATCGAAAATAATATCAAAGAGGTCCGTATATCAACACTCCAAAAAATAGTAGAACTAGGTTTAGGGGGACATCTTGAATTGACAATTAAACTTTGACAACTGACCATCATCCGAGAAAACCGCACGTAACAGCACATTTACGCCATCAGGGCGACGACATCCTCCCAATAATTATCGATAACCCAAAACTTCGTATTTTTATTAAAGATTTTCGGTTGCCTTCCCCACCCGTCGCTAATCTGCTGCACGTTATGTGCAATCCTATGGCTACAGTGCAAACATCAACCGACAGGCATAAAATGAACGAAAGTAAAATTTTCGGCAAGCCGTGTTTGCTATCCTTAGCAAAAGCAAAAGAGAAGCAACGCCACCCAAAAGCCAACGCAAGTTGCTTCACACTTCCTTTTGCCCCAACGCACCTACTACCTTCCGTTATCGTTCATACTTAACTTTGAGAAAAAGTAATTTCATATCTTTATAAACTTAAATTCAACCACAAATGAAAAAAATAATCCTTGCTGATGACGATTCCGATGATTGCGAATTATTTCAAGATGCATTGAGAGAGGTGGGCATTCAAACCCAAATCACCATTTTAAAAAATGGAGTTGTATTAATGAAAACTCTGGACGATACCGTGCCCCCACCTCCCTATGCTATTTTTCTTGACCTCAATATGCCGCTTAAAAATGGGTATGAATGTTTAACCGAAATCAGAAACACACCCAAGCTAAAAGATATTATGGTTGTAATTTTTTCAACAACGGATAACCAAACTGCAATTGAAAAAACCTATTCATTAGGAGCAAACTATTTTGTCCGCAAGCCCAACTCATTTGACCTTTTAAAAAAAGCAATTGAAAAAATATTACTTTTTACAAAACCACAACAAAGTGAGCAACCGCCAAAAGAAAATTTTCTTTTAACCATAAACTGAAAGAATAATTAAGCATGATGAAAAAAGCTAGCCGTTCTCTTTTGCAATTCAGACTCATTTTTATCTTCACAACTATTTTTTTGGTTGCACTATCTGCCTATGGGTATTTTAAAACAAATCAACTGATTGATTCTTATAAATGGGCTAAGCATACTAATGAAGTTAACCTATCACTAAAAAACATTTCAAGTGCATTTAATGAGGCCATAAATAATCGGAGAGCTTACCTGCTCACCGGAGATTCAACCATGATTGCAAACAGAGACTTAGATTATAATACGATTAACCATGAATTAAATTTGCTTGACAGTTTAACAAAAGACAATCCTGAACAAATTGAAAACCTTAAAATATTACACACAGCAATCGACGAAAAACTAGCTTACTTGAAGGTGGAGGACCTTAAACCAATACAAATAGACACTGAATTAAAGTTGCTTCTTATTGACGGATTTAATAAATCAAATAAAATAAGCGAGCAAATAAATAGAATGTCATTGGTAGAGGAACAGTTGCTTGAAGTGCAAACACAAAAATTTACTATACTTGCTTTTATCACACCCCTTTTTATCATCATCCTTTTTCTGGGCGCTTTGTTCATTCTTTGGATTTCATATTCAAAAATGAATAGTGAATTGCATCTTTCACAACAGTTACGAATAAAGGTGGAAGAATCAAATCAGGAACTTCAAAAGAATAACCAGGAGGTGACTGAAGGTGCAGAGCCATTTCTAAAAATATTTGACAACAGCCCTGTTGCAATGACTTTTGCTGAAATCGAGACTAACCATGTTGTGTATGCCAATAAACTTTTTTATAATTACTTTGGTTACAGCGAAGAAGAGGTGATAGGTCATACTACCGAAGAATTGAACTTGACATCCGCAGAAGAGCTCGAAAGATTGATTCCTATCATCATGAGTCATCTTGAGGAAGATCGCCCTCTTGAAGAATTGAAGGCATTGTCTGCGGAAGAAAGAGCAAAATTATTGCTGACGTTAAAAGAAAAAATGCTTAAGAATGGCTTTGAGATTTTATATACCAGAAAAAATGGAGAAACATTTTTTGCTATTGTTTTTGTCGAGGTAATTGACATCGCAAATAAAAAATATTCCCTAACCACCTATCAGGATATCACGGAAAGAAAAGAAGCGCAGAAGCAACTTGCGGACGAAAAAGCATTTGCTGAAATGGTTATTGAGAACGACCCTTCAATGATAGTTGTTTATGATGAAAACCTGCACATTATAACATGGAATAAAAAAAGTGAAGAATTTTCCGGTTTGAAAAAAGAGGAAGTTCTAGGAAAATCTACATTCGATGTATTTCCCGAATATAATCAAGAGCAGTGGCTTAGTACATTTAATTCAGTGTTGAAGGATGGCAAATCATTACACTTTCCCATAGTAGAAATTGAACATAAGAAAAATTTCGTAGAAAGTTGGTTAATGCCTTTGCGAAATGCAGATCAACAAATCATAGGAGTACTTGGAATTACACGTGATATTACTGAAATAATAGAAACCAATAAGAAACTCGAAAAGTTAAATACTGAACTAATAGAAGGAAGTGAGCGCTATTTAAAAATCTTTGACAACAACCCGGTTGCGTTGGCATTTGCAGAAATTGGCAGCAATAAAATAATCTATGCAAATAACCTTTTTTACAAACAATTTGGTTACACAGCAGAAGAAGTAATTGGTCGTTCAACTGACGACTTGAATATAGTTTCACCAGAAGAAAAAGTAAGAACGCAATCAATACTCTTAAAAGAACTTCAGGAAGAACGAACTATTGATGAATTGCAGGCATTGCCTGAGGAAGAATTAATCGAATTATTGATGAACCTGAGAGAAAAATTGTTTGAGAATGGTTTTGAGGTTATATATACAAGAAAAAACGGCACCACATTTTATGCCCTTGTTTTTTACGAGATAATTGAAATTGGAAATAAAAAATATGCGCTTGCTTCTTATCAGGACATCACAGAACTAAAAAGATCGCACCTCAAACTTGCTGAGCAAAGAGCATTTGCAGAATCGGTGATTGATAACGACCCTGCTATGGTATTGGCTTATGATGAAAACTTGAAAATTATTGCATGGAATAAAAAAACAGAAGAGAATACCGGTTTTAAAAAAGAGGAAGTAATGGGAAAAAATCCCTACGATATATTTCCTGAATATAAAAACGAAAAATGGGAGAGTGCTTTTAATTTAGTGCTCAAGGAAGGTAAAAAAATTCACTATCCAAAGGTACCATTTAAACGCATGAAAGGTTTCGGGGAATTTTGGTTAGTACCTTTGCTAAATGCAGATCAGCACATTATAGGCATACTTTCCATCACAAGAGATATCACGGAAACAATAGAAATGACAATAGCACTTGAGCAAAAAAATATAGAGTTGCAGAAGATCAACAAAGAGTTAGAGTCAATTAACTACATATCAAGTCACGATTTGCAAGAGCCGCTGCGACAAATACAAGTTTTCGGTTCCCGAATTAGTGATTCTGAACTGCAACATTTATCTGATGCTGGCCAAACTTATTTTAAGAAAATAATTAATGCCGCCAAGAGAATGCAAAATCTCATTAACGATTTACTTGTTTATTCACGAACCAAAACCGATGCAAGAAAATTTACAATCGTTAACCTCAATCAAATTATTAATGAAGTGATAGAGGAATTTGGAGAAATTATTTCAGATAAACATGCCACAGTTGAAGTGGCTGAATTAGGGGATGCAAATATTGTCCCTTTCCAATTTCGGCAAATGATGTATAACCTAATTGGCAACGCACTTAAATTTTCTAAACCCGATACACCACCACACATTACAATTAAAAACAAAAAAGTAAAATCAAATCAGGTACCTGGTGCATATCCTATAGCGGATACAGAATATTACCAAATCAGCATTACCGACAATGGTATTGGCTTTGAGCCGCAATACAAAGACAGGATCTTTGAAGTATTTCAACGCTTGCACGATAAACAAAAAATTGCAGGCACAGGCATTGGGCTTGCCATTGTAAAAAATATTGTCGAGAACCACAACGGCAACATCACTGCAACAAGCGAACTAAACAAGGGAGCAACTTTTGACATTTACATACCAATAATTTAAAATCATAAATCACAAACTACATGACACTTTATATTAATTACGACATAAATACAATTTACAAAAAAATACTTAAAGAACAATTGAATAAATTGGACTTGAAATATTCTCTAATTAGTTTGGGTGAAGTAAAAATAGGAGAAGTTATTTCAGAGAATTAATAAAGGGCGAACCCAGATAAGGAATATCAACAAATAAATTTTATGAGCTTTTAAAAAACAAATAAAAATGATAAATGAATCGCTCAATATACTTTTTGCGGATGATGAGGAGAACGACCGTCTGCTTTTTGTGGATGCTTTAAAGGAATTGAAAATAAACACCATCATTCACACCGTAAATGATGGTGTTGAATTAATGGAATACCTTAACAATGCAGACAATATTTTACCCCAACTTATTTTCCTTGACCTTAACATGCCAAGAAAAAACGGTCTTGAATGTTTAAAGGAAATCAGAGCTAATTACAAATTAAAGGACATTGCCATTGCTATTTTTTCAACCTCATTGTCGGAGAAAGACATTGAACAAACATTTATGAACGGAGCAAATGTTTATATCAATAAACCAAATAGTTTTGAAGGACTAAAACAAGCTTTGGACAAAGTAATAACAACGTCTTATATTTATCAAAATTCCTTTTTCAACAAAGCAAATTTTCTACTTCGGCTTTGATGAATCAAACAACCAATACCAACAACGCATTTGCAATCACATTTTATTTTTTTGCCGCTACAAAATGTAACTCAAAAAAAATAATAGTGCTTGCAAGCCACCGCACGGGACTGCTAACTTGCACCGACACAGCATTGAATGTAAATTGCTTTGAACAAAATGACTGCAAACCTGGAACGACAAGACATTGGACGGAGAGAAGGAAAGCAGATAACAGCACATTTGCAATAGGTGGGGTTTCGTGCTCCGCAGATAAGCCGTGGCTGATGGTAACTCAAAGTTTTGTGCTCCGCATCAACATTAGTGGTAAAAATCCTGCCATCGCAAATCTGCAAAACGTTAGCGGTCAGGCTAGATCAGAAAACCTAAGAAATAAATTTTGCATAAAAGAAAATAAATGAATAAAAAAATTAAGTTATTAAGTAGTATATTTTTATCCGTCATTATTTTTTTAATAAGTTGTAATAACAATGTAAATGGGCAACACTTTTCTCTGAAGACACTTCCACCTATTGTGATTAAAAAAAATGGGGCGGAAATATTTCAATATTGGGAATTTAAGAATGACAAATTTTTATGGGACACAAATTTTGTTCAGCCGTCTTCCTTAATATTATATAAAGATTCATTGAATAACTTACTAGGCAAGGACACATTAAATCTTATTGTTCAAAAGTTAGCTTATCAAGACGTTTCATTCAAATCAATTAATACAGATAATGGAGATAACATCAATGCTCAACTTATTCATTCTAAAACTATTGGAACAATAAGACCTATAAACTATTTGGAGGCTCAATTACTAGATTATCAAATAGGCCGATATCCACTGTTAAGTCATCCAACAGAATTTCACGGGTTTATATTATTACACGATTCATTAAAACTTGTCAAGGTTTATTTTGCTGCTAGCGACCAACCTTGGCCTCCTAAACCGGGAGTTATTTTAGAAGCAGTAAAAAAGGATTTGAAACAAGGGTGGACTTTCAAATATCACCTTCACAATCATTATGAACCAATATCAAATCACTATTTGGGTATACTTGCACCCAGCATGACAGATGCGCAGTATTATATGTTCCTATCAGAAGAATACAAATTAGAAGAATCACTTATTACAAATGGGTTTCATACTGTTGAAATTAAAAGAAATGAATTTCATAAATTAATAACACCTGACAACGATTGAATAATATAATTGATATTGAAATAAAAGAAGCCCGAACCGCTAACACGGGTTTTGCATCAGGCGGACTGACGTGCAAACTTGGAGCTTTCTGCTTCAATTCAAGTTCAGTGCCGGTTGACAGTTTTGTGCTCCGAAACTCGCCCGAACGCAAATCTGTAAACCGTTAGCAGCAACTTTATGACGACAGAAACCACATATAATTTCATAAGTTTTGACGAGTTGTTTAATGCTATTGAAAATGACTCGACAGAGAACAATTTTAAGACCTCAGCAGCGTTTTTAATTAGTGCCGTTACTGACTGGCCAAAACTTAATTTACAAGAACCTAAAGACCTGATTGCAGAATTAAACCTAGAAATCAAGGAGAAATTAAACTTTGACAACCTTAAAAGTTATGTAGAACAATTAAATCCAAATAATGACGCTTGGAAAATGGAAGCGGTTACTGCCTTGCTGGAAATGTTTGACTTTGATAGAAAAGGTATTAATGACAAATCAGTATCCCTTGAAACAATTGTTGACAAATTAACTCACCACTATAGACATAAGTAAATGCAAATGCAAAATCCAACTTGGTATTGAAAAAGTCCTTGTCCTTTTTGTGGACATGGTTTTCCCTCGTTTTGTATGTGCCCGACTTGTGGCTATCTGACAGTAACATGTGAAGAGATAGTTTTTGTTTTTACATAATACACTCCTCCTGCTAATTGCGATAAATCTATCGATAATGTTGATGAATTTAAACTATTTATACGTGTCAAATTAGTTACATCTTGGCCAACTACATTAAATATGCGAACTTCTGACAACTCATTAGCACTGCCAACAATTGTTATATGATTATCGGTTGGATTGGGGTATATTTCAACAGACTCCGCAAATAATTCTTTTAGGTTTACATTTTTAATGGATGTATATTCAAACTGTCCATTAAAATCGGTTTGTTTCAGGCGATAATAAGAAACCCCCGAATAAGGGTTGTTGTCTTTTGCAACATAATTTTTGAAGGTGTTTGAGTTACCTGCTCCATCAACTGTTGTTACAATTTCCCAATCCATGGCGTTAATTGATCGCTCGATGGTAAAAAAGTCGTTATTGATTTCAGAAGCTGTTTCCCATACTAATTTAACCGTTCTATTATCTTCAGTTATTGCATTAAAATAAATTAATTCAATGGGTAATGGTATTACTGGTATAATGGATATATCATCTAAAAAAATATATGCCACCCTAAAAAAACCTGCGCCAAAAGTTGTTACTGTTTGGCTTGCTGTTGTAAAAAAATTCCCAAAGGTAAATGTATCATACGCTTGATCAGCTGTAAAAGTAAATGTATACGTTTGCCAATCCTCTGCGCTAAATACTCCAGGTACAAAATAATCGAAGTCTACAATTGGTATAACATTATCTGTACCTGGTGGTTGCAATATAGGCCCAATACTGAGTGATGCACCCCAACCATCAATAAAAAGGCAACCTACGTTTGGTGTGCCATTTGCAATAGAATAACTCATTATATAGGTCTCACCCACCACTAAAGGGGAAGTGAGTGGAATGGCAATGTATTCTCTGCTGTCTGGGGATAAGTTAACTCTACCGCCAATTCCCATAACAGCATCTCCCTCAAAGGGGAATACATCAGCAAAATAGTTGGTAGGGAGTGCGGAATAAAATCCAGTGCCTAAAATATGATAATAGTCTGGCGTGCCATTCGACGTGTTGCAGAAGCCGGTTGTAGCGGCATTGTTCCATCCTGTTGCAAGACTCCAGTCGCAATCGTCGTTTGGCAGCGAACTATAGGTCTCAAAACCACCATTAGGCACAAGCGATTGACCAAAAGAATAGAGGGAAATAATGAAAAAATATGGTGTTAGGGTTATTTTGGACAATGACCCGAGCAATCGCATTTTTATAGTTATATTTTGGAAAAGAATCAATTTTTACTTGTATTTGGTTATTTTACGGCCTGGTTCATATTATTATATAGTCAAAATTTTGCCCGTAACTTAATATTAAGAAGCAACATGCTTAATTTATAGTTGTTAAACTAGCCTTTAAAGAAAAGAACAAAACTATTTTGAAAAAGTTGACCAAGACAAGATCATTTTACTTTGGTGTGATAGTTTTATGCTAGAGAAGCAGATACTCCTTTGTTTTTTCTTCGATATAAGCAAAGTGTCGGTCGATCTTTTTCCTAGCAGGGCGACATCTGCCTCAGAATAATTTTCGATAACCTAAAACTTCGTATTTTTATTAATGATTTTCGATTGCCTTACCCGCCGTCGAAAATCTGCGCGCGTTAGCGGAAATTAAACTTGACAATATAACATGAACAGACTTACTTTTATTATAGGCATTGCTTTACTTACTACATATGGAAAAGCGGAGACCATTGCTAATATGTCTAACATACGCATAGTTGCAAGTGTAAATATTGATACGACATATAAAAAAATAACATTTTACAAAGTCAATGGGGAAGCAATTTTACTTGGCGACAGCATTTCACTCTTAGACCAAAACTTTAATGTAATCAAAGATATTTCATATTTAAATGAGCAATTTGTTAATGTTGTAGAAGTAAGCGACAATTATCATAAAGCCAGACCGACTGATGACTATTGTCAGGAGTTTAAATATGTTAAAATAAAAATAGCAGATATCGAGGGTTATGTCGACGGACGCAAGCTGTATGAACCAATTGAAACCACGCAGAACAAAAAAATAACTTTTGACGACAATGAGGTTTGGTTTATTGCGTCATCTTATTTTGGAATCGGCGTTTCAGACAATGATGGTTTAACCGGTTGTTCAATTAACACACCTGTTGTTTTCTATGACCAAAAATCAAAATATGAAGGGCTAGTCAAAATGGTTAAGAATAAAAATTACGAAGCAGACTATCCATATTTTGAGCTTAAAGATGACGATGGAGCAAATGACGAAATTTTAAGTGTTGTCAAGCAAAACGACAAGTATTTACTCAAAATAAAAAGATCCTATCAAGAAGGCGGAGCAAATTTACTAGTGTTAATTTACAAAGACAAAACAGGGACATTTGTGGCAGAAATTGTTGAGAATGAACATACAGAAGAATAGATTAATTACGTTAACTAGCACATTTGAGCCGGCGGGGCGACTACCTCCGCAGAATAATTTTTGATAACCCAAAACTTCGTATTTTTATTAAGGGTTTTCGGTTGCCTTCAACACCATCGCACATCGGCAAAACGTCACAATCAATTTATAACTACAACCAATGAAACATAAAACAGTAATCATAACCACTCTAAGTGCAATGATTTTCCTGACATTTTTTTCAGGTATTATCAGACACGATGTAGATGAAAAAATCTATTTAAAATTAGCCGCCCAAAAACAATTTGATTGTGTTGGACGAATTTACAAAGACACTTTAGCAAGTGGTTCGTGTGTATTAATTAGTGACCGCTTTGTGTTGAGTGCTGCACATGTGTTTATTGACAGTGACACTCGACCTGACACCCTTAATTTTAACGGCCAAACAATAATTGTTTATGTTACCTACAATCATAGAGTGACTGATATTTCTAATGTGAATTTAGTATTCGATGGACAAAAAGTAAAAGTAAATAACATATGGATACATCCATACTATCTAGACAGTCTGACAAAAGGGACTTGTGATATTGCCCTTCTTGAATTAGAGAATCCTATAAATAACATTAAGCCGGCAAAACTCAACACGATTGCAGATGAATTAAATGCTGATGTTGTCGGAGTTGGATTTGGGGTATCCGGCCCTGCAGACAAACCAGATTTAGTTGGCTCTTTCAACAAGAAAATTGCAGGTGAAAATGTAGTGGACAGCATTGGCGGACCATTATATCTTGGTAATCAAACCTTGCTATTTTGTGATTTTGACCATCCTACTCGAAAGGATTGTAATAAATTAGGAAGTCCCACACCAAGACCATTGGAATACATATCTGCTGGTGGTGACAGTGGCGGCGGTCTATTTAGAAAAAATGGTAACGAATGGGAGTTGATTGGTATTTGTTCAGGTGTAAGTTACGACATAACACAATTGAATAAATCAGGCTACTACGGACAATTAATGGAATGGACAAGAACATCTATATTCACAAAATGGTTAGATGAATCAGAGAATTAAATGCCTGTAAAAACACATTTGCATTAGGCGGAGTTTCGTTCTCCGCAGGCTGGTTTAAGTGGACAGAAAGTTCAGTTTACCGAAAGACCAATTGTGTTGAAAAGTCCGCTGTCGAAAATTTGCAAAACGTTAGTTGAAATTATAAAATAAAATCAACATCAGAAAAATGAAACAATTTAGGTATTATATATTTTTATTACTTTCATTTTCAATTACTTCCACTTTTAGCCAAAGCAAGGTCACATTGGATTGGAATGCGAAAATTAAATTGTCAAAAACAGGAGATCCTACAATAGTTTTGACCGTTAAGGCCGATTCATCACTTTATACTGTGTCTATGTTTCAAGATACAGCGGAAAATTATGTTATCCCAATTAGTGTAATTATGGATAAAAATCAAAATATAGAATTCGATGGAAAGTGGAACGAATTTCCTGTTGCAATAAAATCAATGCATAGAGCATTACAAGAAGGATTATATTTAAGAGAAAATACAAGCTATACAAGCACCTTAATTTTGAAAACAAAATCGGATTTTACTTCAATTTTTACCATAACTTATTGGGCATTAAATGAGCAAATAGCTTATCCGCCACAAGCACTTGACTTTCTATTAAGGCAAAAAGATGGGGTATTAACTGTAGTAAAAGCAGGCAAATAATGCAACTAACAGGAGTTTTCTGTTTGTGGGCGGACAGTGCGAATAAAAACATTTGAGCAATTAATTAACTTTGATACTGGCAGAAAGTTTTCGGTTTCAAAAGCCCATCAACGCGAAGCCTGAAACCGTTATAAACCAATTTTTATGAACGACTTAATTAACGACTTTAAAGTAACAGACAAACTTTTAGTAAGTTCCTTGACTTATTTCACAAGGACTTTTTGGACAATCCTGAAAATTGGGAAAACAAAAATTTGCCTGACTTTTTAGAAGCGCTAGGTGCATATACAGAAGACGTTCAAGGTTATTACGACAATATGAAACTGAATGTAAACGCAAATAAGCCTGAATGGTCAACATTTGCCGACATTTTTAAAGGAGCTAAAATTTATGAGTAATAGGAATGAGTAAGCAAGAACAAATATATAATTGGTTAACGACTGGACTTCAACAACCGTCAGAACGACTTTCGGAAATATTCTATTATGATAAAAGAGATAATCAATTTTTCTCAATTTTTGTAACTGACTATTTTATATTTGATGAAAACCTCAATGTTGCCAAAGCCACAACAACGAATTATACAAAAGAAAATCTTGAAATCCTTATTGACAGAATAAGGAGAATTGAAAACAAAGATGCTGCAATTATTTCGTTGCCAAGACTGAATAATTCAACGAGCGTGGAAAACCCGGAATTAATTTCACAGCACGTAGAAAATTTTTTACTCCTGAATTCCATTAACATTGAGACTGCGACAATATGGGAAGTTGAAGAGAATGGAACAATAACCATTGACTTAAAAAATGAAAGTTAACCCATAAGTAAAATCTCGCAGTGGAATGCATGAATATAAAAACTGGCTATAACAAGGTTTAGCAAAAAAGCGGGTGCAGTGCTTAAATGAAGCTTTGTGCTTCGTATCACGATCAGTGCTCGCAAACATTTTTGTGTTCGAAATCCGCTTCTTCACCAAACACCAAAACGTTATCTGCAATTATCGTATTTTTATTAAAGATTTTCGATCGTCTTCCCACCATCTTAAATCTGCAAAACCTTAGCTATAATTAATGGGAAAACCATTTAAAAAAAAATCAGTATGAAAATAAATTTAACTATTCTGTTATTCGCATTTTTGGTATGCAACTTGTCGTTTGGGCAAATAAAGCTTGAAGACCTGAACGTTGATACTACTATTACAGCGTTTCACTTTGCTGCGGATTTTCAAGGGACAAAAGTTTTTACAAAAAATGGCCCTTCCGACCTACAAACAGTAAATCCAACTGCCTATTCATTCACTATTGCTCAAAATTTCACCGATTCCATGGCCAAGGAACAACTTGATATGTTAATGAATATGTCATTGCTAAGTGGCTATAAAATTACCGACTTGGTTAAGAAAGACACGACCTTAAATGGTTACAATGCTTTTTATATATCATATACTGAAACTAAGGACAAAACTTCATACAAAAATTTAGTTTTTAATGCTTTTGTAATCAAAGACAAAACATTAATTCTTTTTACGAGTGGCGATCTTGAAAATGGACTTTATAGTGAGAAGTTTAAAAGAACATTTTATAGTATCAAATTATAACCATAGATAACTGCATATTATCACCAACTGGAAAATGATGCTTGCGCTCTTGTACCTGCCCGAACACAAAACCCGGAAATAGTTGTAGCCAATGGTCTGAATAACAAAAGTTCAATGACAGAAACAGAATATCAAACATTTACTGACAACTATTCTGAAATAGACTTCTGCAAATTTAGCTACGATTTAAATGATGAACATGGCAATAAATTAGTTTATAATATTAGCAAATTTAGATTTGAACTGTGTGAACTATTCATGATCTTTAGTGCGAATTTGCAAAATGACGACTACACTTTACAGACCTGTTGGCCCAAAGGAACTAGCTTTAATTGAGCAATCGGGTTGGAAAAAATTTCCACCACGGCTTCCTCAACAACCCATCTTTTATCCTGTGATGAATGAAGAGTATGCAATTCAAATAGCAAGGGATTGGAATGTTGACGCTTCAGGTTCAGGTTTTGTTACTAAATTCGCAGTTAAGACAGAATATCTTAACAAGTTTGAAATCCAAAATGTAGGTGGAAAAATCCACAACGAGCTTTGGGTTCCATCAGATGAATTGGAAGAATTTAATAACCATATCATAGGGCTAATTGAAGTAACAAAATCATTTTATCCAACAACTAAATAACAAACTTGGGCAATCACAAACGCAATTACGTCAGTGGTTCGACATATCCCCCAGAATAATTTCAATAACCCAAAACTTCGTATTTTTATTAAAGATTTTCGATTGCCGTCCACGCCTTCGCAAATCTTCAAAAACGTTATGCATAACTTTAAATTAACAAATCAATGAAGAGTAGAAATATTTTTCTTAGCGTTGTTCTATGGACTTTAACTTATATTTCCTACGGACAGGACACAGCTATTTACAAACTTAAACTGAGTTTACCACTTCTTGACTTTCCCCAAAATTACACTTTACCCTATAACATACCTACCATGCAGCAGGCTTTTGAATTATCAAATGACTTCTACGAATTAAGTTTCTGGGGCATTGATGCATTAGGAGACAAAATATTCATTTCAAAAAACAAACAATACACCAATGGCAAAAAAATCGGAAATGCCGTTTTCAAATACGGACTTAGCTTAGCCTTCTCTCAATATGGTAGTGAACTTCCAATTCCTTTAGGTGTATGGGGACACGAAGAATTTCACAGGTCTGTTTTAGGTATTGATAATATTTCATCCAAAAATGGTAATTGGTTATTGAATAGATGGGATGGAACTGTATATGGTATTTCTGACTCAACATTGACGCACGAAAAAAATGAAAATATAAATAATCTTTTGCATTCGTATGTGGCAGGTGTTCAATACGAAATAGCATTAAATCAAAAGACCACTCTGAATGATTTTTATAAAAATAGAACTTTAAATAAAAATGCTCTTCTTCTTTATAATGCTTATTATGTTTTTAACTACTTTAAATTCTCAACAAGTTCAATTAGTGACTCTGTAAAAATTCTGGCACCACCACACGAAAGTAAAAACCCAATGGAAAGAGATTACGCTGGAGCAGATTTAACTGCATGGGTATATGATATGTTCAATCCATCAGTGCCTTTCAGTTCAAGAGATTCATTTCCCGGAGGGGATGGTGTAAACCGAAGAATAGGATTTTCAGACCTCTCATCTGAAGAGCAATCATATTTAAAAAATCAAAAGAATTTATCCCTGCTTAATTTCCTTAATCCAGCAATTTTCTTTATCAATAGGATAAAAATAAATTACAATTTATCCTTCAATGTCTTTACTCAATATGCTCCGACCCATTTTGGAAATGACATTGCTATTTTTATTCCCGTAAAATACAAGCAGTTTGATTTATTACTTAACATTCATAATTATTCTAACAAGACAGTCAGTGGATTTGGGGCCGGGGCAGGATTATATAATTATACGTTTTCCGAAAAATGGGAATCTGACTTAGTATTAAATTTTTGGAATCAACCTAATACGTTCTACGACAATACTAAAATTCCGGGTGGGCAAATTAGCGTTGGTACCAAATATCATTTCAAGAATAATTTTGATGGCTTTATCAGTCTCATTGGAAAAACAAAAGGCTGGACAATTTCTAATCCTTATCTTCAAAGCAATCTGAGTGTTCAATTGGGACTAAATTACAATTTAAGGAAATGACAAAAGCTATGCATAACGAGGGTTTTACGTTAGTGGGCTCGGATAGTGCGAATATAAACGTTTGAAGAATTAAAAAACTTTGGTGCTGGTAGACAGTTTACGGTTTCAAAAGCCCACCAACGCAAAACCCGAAAACATTATGTGCAACCTTTGCGCGAAAGTGTTAACTCCTACTTTCGGAATTCTAATTAACTTTACAAACGCATGACAGCAACTTTACCCACAGAACAAAAGGATAGAGCAATCATTGTTGATGTGATTCGAGGGTTTGCTCTAATCGGTGTTTTGATTGCGAACTTCACTTCTTATATTGAGCAGCAAACACCAGAACCAATTCTAAATTCCATTTCATCTTCGTTGGACAGGTTTTTAATGAGTTTCAATGCTGTTTTTCTTGAGTGGAAATTCATGACATTATTTTCAATTCTTTTCGGCTACGGGTTCGGCCTTATTCTTGAAAGTTTAGAAAAGAAAAACATTACCCCGAATTTCTTTTTCGTTAAGCGCATGTTTTGGTTATTTGTTTTCGGAGTTATTCATTCCATCTTTTGGTGGGGCGATGTTTTAAACCTCTATTCAATGAGTGGGATTCTTCTGCTTTTGTTTAGAAATAAATCCAACCAGACAATTTTATTTTGTGCTGTATTATTTATGCTTTTCATTCCTGTATTTATTTCATATTTGCTCCGTAACCAGCCTGAAACATTTACTGACTCTGATATACAAGAACTTTACAATCAATATAAGCAGGGAACAATGCTTGAAATTTTTAAATTCAATATCAATTTCTATTACCGCATGTTTATCGCTTCGGGCAGTAATTTACATGACATTATAGAAACGCTTGGCAGGTTTCTATTTGGATATTTTCTTTTACGCATCAAGTTTTTTCAATTAGTAGAAACAAAAAAATCAACATTTAAAAAGATTGCTTTGTACGCAGCACCATTTATGGTTGCATATTTTATTTTTAGGTGGTTGCTAATGAACGGAACTATTCATGCAAATCAATATATACTTTCTCCACTTTTATCACTAGGTGTTCTATCTACAACAACTTTTTATGTTAGCGTTTTAGTTATAGCCTATATCACTTTCGGAATGAATAAATTTTTTTCAGCATTGCAGGCATTGGGCAGAATGACACTTACAAACTATTTAATGGTTTCAATATTTCTAATTATTCTGTTATATAGTTTTGGTTTTAACAAGTTAGGCGAATTACCTGTTCACATAATTTGGTTGTATGCTTTCATTTGGTTATTTTTTGAAATTGTGTTTAGTGCTTATTGGTTAAAACAATTCCGTTATGGCCCAACAGAATGGATTTGGAGACAACTCACATATTGGAAACGACTTCAATTAAGAAAATGAACAGAGAAGGAAATACAGATAACATCGCCATTAACAAAATTTGTTGCGAACCTCAAACCGCACTTTAGGAAACAACACAACAATGGACAGATATAAAGAAACATTTGAAACTTGGAACAAAGTTGCTTCACTTTATCAAGACAAGTTTATGGACTTGGACTTGTATAATAACACTTATGATTTTATTTGTAATTCAATTACAAGGAATAATGCAAGAATATTAGAAATTGGTTGTGGACCCGGGAACATTACAAAGTATCTTTTATCAAAAAGACCAGATTTTGATATTTACGGCATTGACATAGCGCCAAAAATGATAGAACTTGCGAAAAAGAATAATCCATCAGCAAGTTTTGAAATTATGGACATCAGACAAATTGATGAAATAAAAACAAAATATGACGGAATAGTTTGTGGTTTTTGTTTGCCATATTTGTCGGAGGAAGACAGCCAAAAACTTATTACCGACTGTTATAAATTGCTAAATGAAAAGGGACTGATTTATATAAGTTTTGTAGAAGGTGATCCTATCAATTCAAACTTTCAAGTGAGTAGTACCGGCGACAGAAGTTACTTTTATTTTCACAATTTAGACGATTTGAAAGCGAAACTTATGGAAAACAAATTTGAGGAATTTAATACATTTAAAGTGGAATATGAAAGATCTGTAAATGAAATTGAAATGCATACCATATTAACAGCGAAGAAAAAAACGATCGGCTAATATCGGTTTGTCAATTTGTCGGGTGAAGTAATTCTATGAAAGCAGTCACGGCGGATGCAATGCAAAAAATATCAGAATTTAAAAAAATGAACATACAAGAACAGATTAAAGAGTTAATTAGAAGCCAATCCGAGCCTAAGCAGAGTGAAATGCAAGATCTGCACAATCTCATTCTTAAACTGATGCCGAAATGTAAACAATGGTATTTCGATGGGAAAAATGAAGAGGGTAAACAAGTAGCTCACCCCACTATTGGTTATGGAAATTACATCATAACGTATAAAGACGGAAACACAAGAGAATTTTTCAGAATTGGGTTATTAGCCAACCCAACCGGGCTTGCCGTTCATATAATGGGCATAAATGACAGAAAATTCTTAATGAACACATACGGCAAAACTATAGGCACAGCAAAAGTGGGTAGTTATGCCATCACATTTAAATCTATAAATGATATTAATTTAGAAATACTAAAAAAGGCAATACAAAACAGAGCTGAATCCAAGAATTAAAAAAGTAGCTAATTATGGCATTTATCAACTTTTAACAGATCATATATGACAAATTTAACCGAGGAACACAATAAACCAACTAACGAACAATGAAAAATATTTTATTCCTTCTTACAAGTGTATTATGTATTGTTATTACCACAAACTCTTTGGCACAAACTCCTCAAAAAATATATGGAAAAAACAAAGTGCTGAAATCCAATGAGTATTATTTGCAACAAATTCCATTATGGAAAATAGAAGTAGACAAGAACCCTAAGAATGCAGATGCATGGTTTAATTATTACCGAGCAAATAGAAATGCATACATTAAGGGGGAAGAAGACAATTCACAACAGTCAAAAGGAATTTCACGTTTTGATCGTTTGAAAAATATTGTTGATGAAATGGAAAAGCAAGTGCCCAATTCATACGAATACAATTATGTAAAATGGTTGAACGGAAATAATGACTTGTCGTTATTTTCTTATCTTGAAAAAGCACACAACCTTTCCCCTCAAAGCTCAGAACCTATTATGAACCTTATTTTCTATTATGAAATAAAAGGAGATTACATTAAAAGAAATGAAAATATTGAGGCATTTTATAAATTAGGCGACTATTCGCCCGGGTTGTTAAATTACAGCTATAATTTGCTTTCTGCACTGGATAAAAATGCAATTATATTTACTGAAGGAGATAAAGATACAGAGGCAATTTTATTATTGACTCAAGGCAAAAAATACCGACCCGATGTGCAAATGCTTAACGTGAACTTATTGCTCATAAAAGAATATCGAGAAAGGATATTCAATGAACTTGAAATTCCTCAATTAGACTTTGAGCCGATTGCAAACGAAGAAAATTACGAGAAATTTCAACAGCTAATAATTAAGTTAGTGTCAGAAAACAAAAAAACCAGGCCCGTTTATGCTGCTGTTACAGTTACCGGAGCTTATACAAATACAATTATAAAAGACCTCTATTTAACAGGATTAGCTTATTTATACAGCTCGAACAATATTGACAATATGCCTTTGCTTGGCCAGAATGTTGAACAGGTATTTTTGTTGGATTACCTGAAAGAGTATTTTTCTATTAACGACATTTCTGTAGGAAACGTCAATTCTATGAATGGAAATTATTTGTTTCCATTTGCGGAATTGAGCCACTATTATTACCGAATAGGGAATATCTCAAATGCAGACTATTACAAAAAACTTGCATTAAAAGTGGCCACAGATGGTGAAATACTTGACAAATATGAAACATACTTTACGGAAAAATAGCCTTCTAAAAAGCACTGGGGTTAAAGGCTCATTTGCAATAGGCGGGGTATTGAGCTTCTGGCATTATATACTCGCTATAGCAAATTAATTTGACGAAAAATTCGATTTAATAAGAACACATAGACATAACAAGCAATACCTGTCCCGCTTCATTTGGAATTGCACCAGCAAGCTGACAACCATCCCTAAATAATTTTACATCCTAAAACTTCGTATCTTTATTAAAGATTTTCGATTGACTCCTCCCCCATCTCAAATCTGCTGCAAGTTAGCAATCATAGTATCAAACTACATCACAACCATCAAACAGACAATATGCAAGAAACAAAAGGACTACTTGAACAAATAAAACTTCACGATAAACTTGCAATTAGAGTAAGCTCTAACTCAAATAATTATTTGCCTGCCGATGTAATGAAAATGCTTACCCAACCTCATAGAAAAGCTAATTATTTTTTTGCGTTTGTTGAAAAAGGATCACTTACCCATAAAGTTGATTTAAAAGATCTGGCCATTTCAGGCGGACAATTGTTTTTCGTTTTGCCAAATCAAATTCATGCTGCACCTGCAAACAAGAATGTTGACATCGAATATTTCAAAATGAGTTTTGATCAAAACTGTTTGTCATTACTTCCTAAACAATTCCTCTTTTTACTTAATCCTCTAAACTTACAAATAATTTCATTTGATAACGACTCAAGACAACGGGTAAAAATACTTTTTGAAATACTAAATAAAATTTTACATTCAGAAAAGGAACAAAAAGATGCTGAAATTATTTTGGCACATCTTAATTCACTTTTGACCGAGTTCAATAATGCATATTTCAAGGGTGTTACAATAGAAAAATCGGAAACAAACAAACTTTCAAAATATATTGAGTTTAAAATTGCAGTGGAAACTCATTTAACAGAGCAACAAACTATACACAACATTGCCCACAATCTTGCTATAACCACAAATAATCTTTACAACATCGTAAAAGAGTTTTCAGGGGTATCACCAAAAGAATTTATCACAAATCGTTTAATGTTAGAGGCCCAAAGAAAACTTTTTTATTCCGAGACATCGGTAAAGGAGTTGGCTTATGAATTAGGTTTTAACGACCCTGATTATTTTTCTAAGCTTTTCAAAAAAAGCACTGGAAAAAGTGTTACACAGTTTGTAGAGAGCATTCAAGATTTGTCAGGCAATAAAAGTGAATAGTCCATCTTACTTGATTTCGCCCCAACTACTTTTGCGGTTCATCAAAAAATATAGAAATGAAATCGGCATTAGTAACAGGAGCAAACAAAAGCATAGGTTTTGAAACCGCCAAACAATTAGCACAACTTGGGTATTTCGTTTACATTGGAAGCCGCGATAATACAAAAGGACTTAAAGCCATTAAAAATTTAAATGCAATAGGCTTATTAAATGTGGATTGCATTCAATTGGATATTACAGACCTCAATTCAATAAAAGCCGCAAGACAACAACTTGAATCAAAAATTCAAAACTTAGATATACTAATTAATAATGCGGGCATTAGTGGCGGCTTTCCACAACCAGCAACAAAAGTTTCCATTGATACTATACGGCTAGTATTTGAAACTAATTTTTTTGGTACAGTACAAGTAACACAAGAATTTATTGAGTTGCTAAAAAAATCAGACCAACCCAGAATTGTAAATGTAACAACAGAATTGTCTTCATTAACAAATCACAGCAATCCAAATTGGAAATTTGCCCAATTCAAACCTGCTGCTTATGGCCCATCAAAGACGGCTTTGAACGCATACACCGTAATGTTAGCAGATGAATTGAAAGACACAAATTTTAAGGTTAATTGTGTTTGCCCCGGATTTACAGCAACCGATTTTAATAATCACAGAGGAGATAAAAAAGTGGAAGATGCTGCATCTGTAATTGTAAAGTATGCGACACTTGGACAATACGGACCAACAGGTAAATTTTTAAGTGAAGAAGGCGAAACAGCTTGGTAACAGAGGGGAATATACAGACAAGGAAAACAATGAAACATTAAGAGTAAGTATTCCAAACACCAAATAATTTTAGCCGCAAACCATTAGCGGGTCGCTGGAAGAGACCTTTTCACCATCCAAATTTTCGACTATTTTAGAAAACATTTCACGTTATTTTTCGACAAACTATTGCGTAACTCAAAAGTTACACTTACTTTTGCGTAACTTTAAGGTTACCTATTATGCAAAGAGAAATTAAACATCAATTTACTTTCCCCCAACCAAAAGAAGTTGTGTGGGACCACCTGACAACAACAGAATTACTTGCTCAATGGCTAATGCCCAACGACTTTCAACCTATAGTTGGACACAAGTTTACATTACAAACGAAGCCGAAAACGAAATTCGCTTTTGACGGGATAATTTATTGTGAGGTTATAGAAATCATTCCATACAAAAAACTTGTTTACTCCTGGCGAGGTGGGATGTCAAAAAAAAATCCATCACTTGATTCTGTTGTAACCTGGACACTTACAGAAACTGACAAAGGGACTACTTTGTTTCTGGAACACAAAGGATTTAAGGGCATCAAGAATTATATGGCGTACGTCATAATGAATATGGGTTGGGCAAAAATTGGAAAACGATTATTTAAAAACCTCAACTCTTAAATCCATGACACAACAACAGCTTGACACATTTCAGGTAATTGCTGATCCAAACAGACGACAGATTTTACAACTCTTATCTAAGGACAGTCTAACAATTAACTCTATTGCTAAAAATTTTGATATGAGCCGGCCTGCCGTATCCAAACATGTGAAACTATTATATGGTGCAGGATTTATTTCTATTCAAAACATCGGTAGAGAACGTTATTGTATTTTGAAACAAGATGGTTTCGACGAGTTACAAGGATGGATCGATCACTTTGACAAATTTTGGTTAGGGAAACTTAAAAAATTGGAAACCCTATTAAACAACAAAGTAAAAAATAAATGAAACGATTGAATATTGACTTTTCTTCTCAATACAGGAGGAAAGGCTACTGGCAATAAACTATGCTTGTCTCGGTCTATCGGCATTGGCGCCAGTTGGCCTATCATTTCTCAAAATAATTTCCAAAAAATCTAAAAATTTGTATTTTTATTAAAGATTCTCCGTTGTGACGGAAAATAATAACCCGAATGATTAATTAAAACAAATTAAATATTATGAAAAAGTTACAGTTCAAAGTAAGCATCAATGCACCGGCCGCCAAGGTTTATGATTTTATGCTTGGTATTAGTAATAAATCAACTTATGAGCAATGGACTGCTATGTTTAACCCCACTTCTACCTTTGAAGGAAACTGGGTAAAGGGAGATAAAATGCTATTTATGGGAGTAGATGAGAAAGGAGAAAAGGGCGGGATGGTTTCCAAGGTAGCTGATAACATGCGCAACCAATTTGTTTCAATTCAACATTATGGAATTTTAAAAGCTGATAAGGAAATTACTGAAGGCGCTGAAGTGGAAAAATGGGCAAACGGATTTGAAAATTATACCTTCGAAGAGAACAATGGATCTACAACTGTAACTGTTGACTTAGATACTAATGAAGAATTTATAGATTATATGAACCAGACCTACCCAAAAGCGCTCGAAAAGTTGAAAGAAATTTGTGAAGAATAACAATTTCAAAAATATCTTAACTAAACAAAGAAAGATATATTGCCTTCAACCGCAGTAACCAGAAATTAGGGGTTCTATGGTTAAGCATCAATGAAAAATTTGGAAAATCTATTGGCAACTTTTTCCGGGAAATGATTTCCGGTAAAGATATTTTGAATAAAATTTTTTAAACCAAATAATTTATTAATCTAAAAAAATAATAACTATGGCACTAATTAACCCTCACATCAACTTCAACGGAAATGCCGAAGAAGCATTTACATTTTATAAATCAGTATTTGGCGGAGAGTTCGCAATGATCATGCGTTTCAAAGATATGGCAAGTCCTGAATTTCCGGTACCTGACAATGAAGCAAATAAAATAATGCATATTGCTTTACCAATTGGAAATAACGTTTTAATGGCTAACGACGTTCCGGAAAGTATGGGTCGGACCAATGAAAACGAAAACAGAAGTAAAATTTCCATAAGTGCAGAAAGTAAAGAAGAAGCCGACAAATTATTTAATGGCCTGTCAGCAGGCGGACAAGTTGAAATGCCTATTGCCGACAGCCCTTGGGGATCGTACTTTGGTATGTTCAGAGACAAATATGGAATTGAATGGATGGTAGATTTTGATCCGAAATATAAGGGGCAAATTTGAACAAAGTCATGTTCGCTACATTGCTTTTAGCGTGACTGTACTATCATCAATAATTTTATGTATATTTATACAAAATAAAAATTATTTTTTAAATCCTGTTGAAATGATCAATGTTTAGTTTCCAAACAATCCAAAAACAACCAAATGTTAAATAAAACTTTCAACCCATTTCCCATTTTGTCAACAGAAATGCTTACCCTCAGACAATTATCAATTAATGACGACAAAGAAATTTTTACACTGCGTTCTGACAGTGAAATAAATAAATATCTTGATAGAAAATTAAGCGAAAATATGGAGGATGCAAGAAATTTTATAAATAAGGTTAATGAGAATATCGATAAAAACGACGCCCTATATTGGGGAATAACTTTGCGTGACAAAAACATACTGATCGGGACAATTTGTCTTTATGGTTTTTCTGATGAAAATGACATTTGTGAAATCGGTTATGAACTTTTAACAGGTTTTCAAGGCCAGGGAATAATGATGGAGGCAGTTGAAAAAGTTATTGACTATGCATTCAACACAATTAAAGTTAAAAAAATTGATGCCTTCTTTCACAGAGATAACCAGCGTTCCATAAGTCTGTTGGAGAAATTTTCGTTTAAAGATTCAAACCTATATGATGAGATGGATCCGGATTTAATATGTTACCATTTGATAAATTCAATTTAAAATCTTAAATAAAAACATAATGGGAAAAGCGGTGCCATACTTCGTTACATTTGCTTTACAAATGATAGCACTATACTAAAGTGTAGCACTATACGATAGGATAGTAAAGTACAAATTACAAGACCCATAATAAAGTGATCGAAGAGTTAGGAAAATGGGGGATGTTTCATAGAAAAAAGATATTTGGAAAATGAAATATCAACTCCAACAATAGCCGAGCGATACCCAGGGCTGGAGTGATTCATTTGATAATTTTGTGCGGGATTTAACAGTTGTATTTCGTACTATTGTGTAAAAATATAATTACCTCAGCAGGTAATTTCGAAAAAATATCTATTATTGTAAAAAACAAATCAATAATTAACAACAAACAGTAAAAACTAGACAAATGAGAAAAATAATTTCCTTTATGCACATATCGCTTGATGGTTTTGTTGCAGGACCGAATGGAGAAATGGATTGGATCAAAGTGAATGAAGAAATTTTTGATCATGTAGGCAAACGAATAAGCCAGGGCGACACTTCATTATATGGACGAGTAACTTATGAAATGATGGAAAATTACTGGCCTACCGCAGCAGACAAACCCACAGCCTCCAATCACGATATCCAACATTCAAAATGGTATAAAAAAGTGCACAAAGTGGTTTTATCAAAAACAATGAATGACGAGGGGTTGAATAACACAAAAATTATCAGCCACAACCTTACAGAAAGAATAAATGAAATAAAACAACAAACCGGGGAAGACATCTTGCTTTTTGGTAGTCCCACAGCAACTCATTCACTTATGCAACTTAACCTGATCGACGGATATTGGTTATTTGTGAATCCAGTGATTCTTGGTCGTGGCATTCCATTGTTTATAGATATAAAGGAGAAAATTAAATTAAACTTGTTAACTACCCGACAATTTGATTGTGGGGTAACGGAGCTGAATTATGTTGTGGATAGATAATAAGAAGGAACTGATCATTGAGATGTGAAAGTTGTTCCTGTTACTTTAAGAGCCACCAAAGGTCCCAAAAAAAAAAGAAAAAAAAAAAAAAAAAAAAATTTTTTTGTTTTTTTGGGCCCCAAAAAAAAAAAAAGAAGGGGGGGGGAATTCAATGAAGGATCAGAACCATTCGTTCATGCCCAAAAGGGGTGTGGATGGGTGCTTAACCGAATCAGCACAAAAACAAAAGAACCAGCCTTAAAAAGGTAAGGCAAAGGGCCAGGAGAATTTGGCCCGCTTTGTTTGGTATTGTGGCCTTTATTTAACAAGAAAGAGGCTCATTTTGTGTAATATTTATAACAACCGATAAACTTTAAACTTAATTTTTATAGTAAAAATAAACAAAGGAAAATGACAAAATATCCTTCCCAAAATTTAATTTTTTTCGTGATCTTACTAGGGTTATTTCTAAATTCCTGCAATGGCCAGGTAAACACTAACTCCGCGAATAATAACACAAATACCTCAAAACCTATCCCGGAAATTATTGGAACTCCTCCCCCTCGGAATTTTCAAGCTGGCTCGGCTAGTGAAGATAGTTTGGTAAGCCAATATATCAGAACTATTTTTCAGGATTCAAAAGGAAATTACTGGTTCGGTCCGGCCGGTGAAAGCGTTGTAAGATATGATGTGAAAACATTAAGATACTTTGATAAAAATGAGTTTTTTAATGGCAATAAAAGTGTAAAGGATGATTATGGTAATAGTGTTCACGCAATTGCCGAAGATAGCGATGGGAATATTTGGTTTGGGACTTATATTGGAGCCATTAAATATGATGGAAAAACTTTTAGAAGTTATGACGAGGAAAATGGACTGAACAATATCATGATTGGTCGAAAATCCATTCTCATTGACAAAACAGGAAACATGTGGGTGGGAACCGATGGTGGGGTTTATCAATATGATCCGTCGGCGGATACAACAGGCGGAAAATGTTTTTCGTTCTTTGATATGCTTGGCCCTGTCATTATAAAAGATATTATGGAAGATAGATCCGGAAATATTTGGTTTGCTTCACAAAACAATGGTGTTTTTCGTTATGATGGGAAAACAATTATAAAAATTGCAGAAAAAGAAGCTTTAGGTGATAATTATGCAGGAGGTATGATTCAGGATAATATCGGCAATTATTGGTTTTGCATGAAGGGTGGAGTTTGCCGCTATGATGGGAAAAACTTTACAGAGATCACAACTAAAAATGGCTTAGGTGGAAGCGAAGTGTCGGGGATATTTATAGAAAAATCTGGAATGATCTGGATAACAGCAAGAGGCAGCACAACACGATATGATCCTTCTATCGACATTTCAAATCCGGAAGCATTCACAGTATTTACAGAAGAAGACGGAATTAATTGTTGTGTGCAAAGTATGTACCAGGATAAAGAAGGAAATATGTGGTGGGGTACTGGATCCGGACTATATCGATTTGATGGAAAACGTTTTTATAAGGTGAAACAAAATGGACCTTGGTAAGATGAATAATTTATTTACCTCTACCCTAATTATATTGAGAATTAATTATTTATAATTATACGTGATATGACAAAAATAATTGCAGCAATTAATATGACCATCGACGGGATTTTCGATCATACTGCAGGTATACCCGATGAAGAAATCCATGAGCATTATACGGAACTAATGCGCAATGCCGATGCTATCCTATATGGCAGGATAACATTTGAACTAATGAAATTTTGGCAAACTCTTTTGGAAAATCCTTCAGGGGAAAAATCCATGGACAACTTTGCTGTGGCTATTGACAAAGTTCCAAAAATCGTTTTTTCACATACGCTAAAAAATACTGAATGGGACAGTGCTAAATTGTCAAATAAAACACTTGAGGAAGAAGTTTTGGAATTCAAACAATCTCCGCAAGCCGAAGGTAAAAACGTTTATATTGGCAGTCGGAGTTTAATTCTACAACTAATGAAACTTAATTTGATCGATGAATACCAGCTTTGTGTTTACCCGGTTATTGCAGGAAGCGGTTTACCATTGTTTGAAAACCTACATGACAGGACTATTTTTAAACTAAATAGGACTAAAATTTTTAGCGGTGGCGCTGTAACGCTTTATTATACTCCAAAAAATGAATAATTGACCATATTTATAGATCTATAAAACTCTCCCTCCCTCTAACCCAATATCCTAAAACTTCGTATTTTTATTGAAATTTTCAATCGCCCAACATTATATTCGCAAAATACCAAATGATCTTCGTCATTCAAGGAAATAGTGCTAAACTCAAACTGCGGTGAAAGAAAAGAAATGACAAAAAAACATGAATAAAATAATTACCCTACTGTGTTTTTGCATTTGTTTGCAAATTACATACACACAAAACAACGATCCCGACACAGCCAAGGCTTCATTGACCAATTATAAGGATCCTGCAGAACGCTTTACTGCGACGATCAAATATTTAGAGACCTTAGACTCTTATGCAAGCAACTATATTGATTCATCACTTTGTGTTGAACTCCTGTTAATAGCTCAACAATTAAAAAATGATTCGTTGCTTGCGATCAGTTATGACTGGATCGGATATTATTTCGCTATGAGTAAAGGAGCTAATACCACCGCGCTTGAATATTATTTCAAGGCATTGCCACTCGCTGAAAAATATAACGACAAACGAAGAATAAGTTCAGTCTATTTTGACATTGCAAGTGTTTATTTTAACCTTAAAAACATAGAGGAGTATTTTAATATCACCCAGAAGGGCGGAAAGCACTTACCTGATAAATCTTCTGACAAATATGATTACATGTTGATCCAGTATCAACGAAATATCGGGGTTTCATATTATGAAAAAAATCAACTAGACTCTGCATTATTTTATGCTCAGGTAGCAGAACAAACCGCCGAACGATTAAAACTTCCCCTTTACAGAGCCCAAACATTAACTTTATTGGCAGTTATTTATTACAAAATGAATGAGCTGGAATTGGCAGAAATTTATTTTAACAAAGCAAAGAATTTGTCAGAAACTTTGGCTGTAAGAAAAGACGTTTTTTATAAGCGCTATATTCCATTTCTTATTGAGCAAAACAGGATGGATGAAGCAATTGCCAGCACCGAATATTTTTGGAATATTACTCGTGAAATGTAAAATCTTAACATCGAATTAATTGCAGCAGGATTTAAAAGACAACTGTTCGATAAATTAAATAATTCTGATAGTGCTTTTTATTATTCAAAGGTTGAGTCTCAAATAAGAGAATCTATTTTTAATCAGAATAATCAAAATACCATTCAGGCATTAGCGTTTAAAGAGCAACTCCGCATTATTGAAGAGGACGCCAAAAAACTGGAGGTAGAACAACAACGCAAACAAAATATTCAATATGCATTGATCGCGATCGGTATTGTTTTTTTCATTATATTGTTTTTTCTACTTAGTCACAGTATCATCATTACCGAAAAATGGATCTCTTTTTTTGGAATATTAGGTTTGCTGATCGTATTTGAATTTATCAATCTACTTATTCATCCTTTTCTGGAACGTATAACACATCATTCACCAGCCCTGATGTTAATTGCATTAGTGGTATTAGCCTCTTTGCTCATTCCAATGCATCATCGCATGGAAAAATGGATCAAGGAAAAAATGACGGAAAAGAATAAAAAAATTCGATTGGAAAATGCAAAAAAGACGATTGAGAAGCTGGAATCACAGATGTAAGGATATTTTTGTCGAACAGGAGTTTAATTAAACAACTAATGAAACTAATTTAATTGATGAGTACCAACGTTGTGTTCATCCGGTTGTTGCAGGAAGTGGTTTACCATTATTTGAAAATATGAATGACGTAACTATTCTAAAACTCATAAAGACCAAGACCTTTAGTGATGGTGCAATACTACTTTATTATGAACCGATAAATGAAAAAACAACAAACCATTAACATCATATCGTAAAGCAGAAGCGAATTGCTTCAAAATTTACAAAAATAAAAGAAATAATTTTGATATGAAATACACATCTTTAATAGCACTTTTTACTATGTTATACATTGGAGTAAAAGGACAATCGCATTTTATTGGTGTTAAATCAGGTTTTTCCTGGACAAATATTTCAAGTAATTCACGGGATTATATAATACAAAATAATTTTATTGCTGGAATTACATATGTTTACAAAGTATATAAAAATCTTTCTTTAGGATGTGAATTCCTTTTTGAAGAACGAGGTGGCAATATTTCAGTTTCTTTTACTGATGCAAATGGAAATCTGGAAGAACACTATACAATTCCTTATGAATATAATTATCTTTCATTACCTATTAAGTTAAGTTATACTTTCGGAGACATTTTTTTTGGTTACGGCAATATAGGTTTTTGTCCGGCAATTCTTAAAAAAGCTACAGTAACCTACCCTGAAGGGTATCTTGTACATTTTGTTGATCCATTTTTAACCATTCAACCAACATATTCAGAATATGACCTTGCAGGCCTAGGGGAAATTGGTATCGGATACAAATTTAAAGATAGGTTTTCAATAAATATGTCAGCCCGGTTTCAACATAGTTTCACATCCCTTATAGAAAATGAAGGTGAAAGGAATTTTGGAACCACCTTTGGACTCGGCCTTAAATATTATCTTTAAAATTAATTTTAACAGAATGAGCAAGAAAATGATCACAATTGACAATTATTTAGACTCTCATTATATACACCGAAGCAACTGGTTAAGAGCTGCAGTGCTTGGAGCAAACGATGGTATTATTTCCATTTCAAGTCTTGCGATAGGAGTTGCTGCAGCAAGTGCAAGCAGAGATCCAATTGTTTTGGCAACCGTTGCTGGACTTGTTGCAGGAGCTTTATCAATGGCCGCAGGTGAATATGTGTCTGTAAGTTCTCAAACCGATACAGAAAAAGCAGACATTGAAAGAGAAAAAAATGAACTAAATGAAATGCCGGAAGAAGAGTTGAAAATATTAGCACAGATATATGAGAAAAGAGGTTTAAAAAAAGAAACTGCAATGCAAGTGGCAATAGAATTAACTGAAAATGATGCTTTAGGAACACACATAAGAGATGAATTAGGTATAAACGAAATTAGTAAGGCAAATCCGATACAAGCGGCAATTGCATCAGGTGCTTCATTTACCGTTGGAGGTGTATTACCACTTTTGGTAATTCTTTTTGCACCCGTAGTGAGCATGGAATATTGGCTTTATGGATTCACTATAATTTTTCTAATTGTTTTGGGAACAATTTCCGCTAAAACCGGAGGTTCAAAAATTCGTATAGCAGTTTTGCGTATTGCTATCTGGGGTACAATTGCAATGGGTTTATCTGCCTTGGTGGGTTATCTCTTTGGTGTTAGAGTATAATATTAAATTATTCACTGGAGTATGAGGAATTACTAAATTCGCTAATTGATATTGTATGCCATTTTCTGGAAAAAAGAATTTCTGTAAAACCGGGCCTTTTTCAGCTTTTTCATATCCTAATTACATATGGCGAATTCAATGGTCATTCGGAGCAGGGTTATTATTCCCAGCGATAATTTCAGGCTCGGGCACAGAATATTTTTTTGAAGCAACTAATGATGCCGAGCAAGATTGGGTGATAAAATATTTAAGCAATAAACTAAAACATAAAAATTGATCTCATAAATCTTAAAATAATACTTCGTATATTTATTAACGATTTTCGTTAAATTTAGGTACGATCGCAAATCTGCATAATGTAATATGATATGCTAAAATCCATACAACAATGAAAAAATTATTGGCAATTCTATTTATACTATTAATTACCACCACTTATGGACAGGTTGATCTAACCGACAAATTCAGAGAACTGTTTAATGAGAACAGTTATGACGAAATTATAAGGTATAAACCTAAAAAGGATGAGGAGTTGACGGCAAAGGCACTTTATTATATTGGAATGTCCTATTATATGAAGACACAAGACAATGCCGCCATGAAGTATATTGATATGGCAATTGAAAAAGGCCCTGTCGACTGGGATATGTTTTATTACAAAGGAATGCTTTTATTTTATGCAGATAAATTTGAAGAATCGTTGCCATATTTCGATAAAGCTATAGTCATGTTACCCGACGAAACGGACTTTTATGCGGGAAAAGGTGAAGCATACTATTCAATGGAGAATAGAGATTCTGCTATTGTCTATTTTGAACAGGCAGCTAAACTTGAAAATTGTGAACCAAGGGTTTTATTATTTATGGGTGAGATCTATCAATACCAAAACAAAATTGAAAATGCTTTAACTGCCTATAAAACAGCATTACCTCAATTAACTCCAAATGACGATTCTCACCAGAATTGTTCCTTCAACGTGGGACTTATGCAACAACTTACCGAAAAGTTTCCGGAAGCAAGGGAAACTTTTGAAAAACATATATCCTTATATCCTACTGACTTTCATGCAATGGCGAAACTAATTCAGGTTTATTATTCACTTACTGAATTTGATAAGGCTATTCCCTATAAAAATATATTATATGCTGCACACAAATCAGATAAATTAAAAGAAGGAATGAAAGAAATGTTTTGTTTCGACCAGTTCTTATGGAATGATATGCGAGTTATGGCATTTGAGAACTTTGACGAAACAGGTGACTTTATGTTTGTAAAACATCATTTTTATATATTGGACAACAATGCAGATATATTATTTCGCATTGACTCCGAATCAAGTCCAGCTATCAGTATAAATGATCCAAATAGCAAATATGTTTTGTGTTTAGTGAAGGATGAATCACATTTTACTTACTGGCAGTATGTTTTCAATGACGATTACAAATATCCTGAATTAAAAGCAGCCGTTTTAGACATTTTAAATGACAAGGTGAAACCAAGCGCATCCTTTATTCCGGGAGAAAAAAATCATTAAGATTTTACAAAATTATAAATCTCATTTAAATGAACGAATACCCAAAATATTACACGGTTAAAATTTTTGAACTAAACTCAAATAAGATTACAAAACACAAATTATTTGTCGACAGAGCTCTCCATGCAACAAATAACAATATTATTTGGAGTGTGAAATTGGATTTCTTTGCACAAATATTAGAAATTAAGGATCAGTACCTCCTATCTGAATCGATTAATCGAATTAGAGAAATAATAGAGCCTGCTGGATTTAGGATACTTGTAAAATGTTCTGATCACGATGCTGCGCAATCAGGAATGTTAGCTGACATGACGAGTGGAACCATAATTTATAAATTGAAGGAAACTGACGCAAAAGGAAAATTTGCAAGGTATCATGTATTGGCAGAATCAGACATCAATTCCGTTGTTTCCCTTGGTGACCAAAAAACGAATAAAGAGAATTTTTATTCAAATTAACAAGGAAATGCAGCGACCAACAATTTCAGTTGAAAATTAATAATTAATTTTATTAAAAAGTTGAGTTTATAGCTAGTGAATGCAAGGATCAATTTTGGGAATAATTGTTACAACGAGCACTGCCGACTTGCAAATAAACCATTTTTATTTACAATAATTAACAGTTAAATTACTTAGCAAATGGAATTCGACCCAAGAAATAATATTGTTAAACTCTGCATTCACGGATTGGAGATGGAGGAAAAGGGCAATCAGGAAGAAGCAGGTAAATTATTTTTCCAAGCCTTTAACGAGGCGTCCTCAGATTTCGAAAAATATCTGGCTGCACATTTTGTGGCCCGCCACCAATCAAATGTTCATGACAAACTAAAATGGACCGAAACTGCCCTGGAGTTTGTTTTAAAAATAAATGACGATTCCGTTTCCGGTGCACTGCACTCTTTATATCTCAACCTTTCCAGGTATTATGAAGCATTAAAAGATCCTGTTAACGCAAAAAGGAATTATGAACTGGCAATTTCTTATAAGGAAAAAATAACGGATATCGGCCCCTTTTATCACGGAACAAAAGCAGATATGCAAATTGGGGATTTACTTACACCGGGAGGAATTTCTAATTATAAATCAGACCTAAAGATGAATCACATTTATTTTACCGCCTTGGTAAATGGTGCCGGGCTAGCCGCTGCATTGGCAAACGGTGATGGAACAGAACGGGTTTATATAGTTGAACCGACGGGGAGTTTTGAAAATGATCCCAATGTGACAGATAAGAAATTTCCCGGAAACCCGTCTCGATCTTATCGCACAATGTCACCATTAAAAATTGTTGGTGAAGTAACCGAGTGGTTTCGCCAAACCCCAGAACAAATCCAAAAATGGCGTGAAAAATTGGCAAATAACCAGGGAGAAATTATTAATTAATACTTTAGGTGTTCCTTTGATTATGACTCATCGGTATCAAATTGATAAATAAACCAAGAAAATTCGTCGTGGCAAAAAAGGCATTCAAATTAAAATGAAATGGAAAAAACATATACTGAAGAGAAAACGTTTAAAAAGTTTGATTTTAAAAACAATCCATTAACCAATGGGGAATATGATAATTGCAAATTTGTAGATTGCGATTTTTCGGATGTCGATCTTTCCTATTGCAAATTTACCGATTGCGAGTTTTCAGGCTGTAATTTAAGTTTGATCAAAATGGTAAAAACTGCATTTCAAGATGTAAAATTTCGAGATTGTAAAATGTTGGGACTTCATTTTGATAGTTGTAATGAATTTGGATTGTCGTTCAGTTTCGAAAATTGTATTTTAAATCTATCATCATTTTATAAAACGAAAATCAAAAAAACATCTTTCAAAAATACACAGTTACAGGAAGTGGATTTCACAGAATGCGACCTTTCAGATTCGCTATTTGACAATTGCGACCTTATGCGAGCAAATTTTGACAATACTAATATAGAAAAAGCAGATCTTCGCACTTCCTATAATTATTCTATAGACCCCGAAATTAACAGGATTAAGAAGGCTAAATTTTCTATTCATGGAATTTCCGGACTTTTAGAAAAATATGATTTACTAATTGATAACACAATTTAATATGCAACCAAGAATAGAAATCCTGAACGAAAAAAAGTTAATCGGCAAACATATCTCCATGAGTTTAGCCGTAAACAAAACTGCTGAACTTTGGAAAAGTTTTATGCCAAGACGAGCAGAAATAACGAATAACATTTCCAACAACTTAATTTCCATGCAGATTTATTCCCCAAACTATTTTGTAGAATTCAGTCCGACAAACGAATTTGAAAAATGGGCTACAATTGAAGTGACAAATTTTGATAACGTTCCAGGTGATTTGGAAACGATCATTTTACATGGTGGTTTATATGCAATATTCGATTACAAAGGTTTGAATACTGACAGTAGCATTTTTCAATACATCTTTGGAACCTGGCTTCCGAATTCCATGTATTTGCTTGACGACAGACCACATTTTGAAGTATTAGGAGAAAAATATAAAAATGCAGACCCAAACTCTGAAGAAGAAATATGGATACCAATTCGACATAAATGAAAATTTTCTGCGATAAAAAAGTAGCTTCTCATATCAAAATAAATTGTCAGTACCGAGTTCCAACAGTTATTTTAGGTATAGAGGCCTCAATAATATCAAGATCAGCTTGCGTTAATTCCACCTTTAATGCACCTAAATTCTCCTCCAGTCTATGAATTTTTCTAGTACCGGGAATGGCTGTTATCTCATTATTTTGACTTAAAATCCAGGATAAGGCTATTTGCGCTTTAGTTACTCCTTTGTCTCTTGCCAATTGGTCTACAACCTTTACAAATTGGATATTTTCTTTAATAGCCGCATCAGTAAATCTGGGATTGCTTAACCTAAAATCACCATCCTCCATATCTGCACGACTTTTAATCGCCCCCGTTAAAAAACCACGACCCAAAGGACTGTATGCTACAAAAGTGATTCCGAGCTCTTTACAAACTTCAAAAAGTTCTTGCTCCGGTTCACGACTCCATAAGGAATATTCCGTTTGAAGAGCCGTTATCGGATGTATTTTGTGAGCTCTTCTTAAAGTTTCAGGATCAGCTTCAGACAATCCTAAACATTTCACTTTCCCTTGTTTGACCAAATCAGACATTGCACCAACTATCTCCTCAATCTCTACATTCGGATCCTGGCGATGCATATAATACAAATCAATAGAGTCGGTACCTAAATTTAATAAACTTTGATTGCAAGCCTTCATAATATATTCCGGTTTGCCATTGAGTCCAAGCCATTCTCCTTTTGGTCCTCTCATCACACCGAATTTAGTTGCCAAAACAACAGCTTCCCATCTACCTTTAAAAGCTTTTCCAATTAACCTCTCATTTGCACCACTCCCATACATGTCGGCTGTGTCAAAAAAATTAACACCAAGATCAATTGCTTTATGCAGAGTATTAATTGATTCCGCTTCATTAAAAGACCCATAAAACTCCGACATACCCATACAGCCCAGACCTATGCGGTTCACTTTAATTGTACTGTTCCCTAAGATGGTTGAATTAATCATATTATTTACTTTTTGTTTAGCATCACAAAGGTCAATCATTACCTTTAAAGATGGTTTGTAAATAACAATCCACTATTTGCAAAAATCAATCAATTACGAAACTTTAATGGAGAAAGGTGTGTCTGCTTTTTGAAAAAATTAGAAAAATGGGCAACTTCATCAAAACCTAAAGTAAAAGCAATTTCCGAAACATTCCATTGCGTTTGTTTCAGCAATATTTTTGCTTCTTCAGCAATTCTGCCATTAATAATTTCGATGGTGCTTTTGCCGGTTGTTTCTTTCAGCACTTTATTAAGGTGATTGATATGAACACCTAATGTTTTGGCGAAATCAACCGGAGCTTTGAGTTGGATCACCTGAGCAATATTTTCTATTGGGAATTGTCTTTCCAATAATTCTATAAACAAAGAAGAAATTCTACTTGCTGCATTGGTAGAGGAATCTACACTTTCCATCGGCTGTAATTTCTGTCCTATAAGTACAAGTTCCATCACATAATTTCGTAACAGATCATATTTATATACATAGTCAGATGACAATTCTGTATCCATTTTCTTAAATATCAGTTCCATTTCACGGTATTGTTTATCATCTAACTGATATACAAAATCGCTGGTCGATTGAAATATCGGTAACTCATCAATTACTAAACCCGTTTTCGATTTCGACAAAAATTCCTTAGTAAACACACAGAAAAAACCAGATTGCTCCTTGGTTTGTGGGGTATATCGATAAGGAATTTTTGGTGTGGCAAACAAAATACCTTGTTTACCTATTAATACTGTTTTGCCGGCATACTCCACTAGATTTTTACCTTTGATCAAACTTATTTTGTAATACAATCTTCGGTTGTAGGTCATATCTGACTTTTTATTACCACTATAATAAAACTTGGCAGTATCAAATACATTAAAATGCCCCAAGTTATTTGAGCCATGGCTTTCCAAAAAGTTTTCCAGCTGATATGCACTATCGCCAAAAATTTCCTTATAAAATTCTATTATGCTAACATTTCCCATTTTTGTAAAATTCAAATAATTACAAAGGTATGAACTTAATACTGTTTTTTTATGGTATAAACCAGCCGCCGAATATATACTGTTTGAAAATGTGGAACCATAATGCAATTTAAATCAGAAAAAACAGAATTGGCCAGACCTTAGAACTACCAACCGATAATAGGTTTAACGTCTTAATAAAATTTTGTATCTTTAAAAAACCATTCTTTTTTACAAAAAGTTATTTGTTCTCACCGCCAATTTGAGTTTTGAAAATGTAATTCTTCTATGCTTAAAATTAATACTGAGATCCTGATCAATTCACCTGTATCCCTTGTCTGGAAACATCTTTCCACTACTGCTCTTGTGCAAAAATGGATAGGAGAACCGGAAATGAATATACAAATTATCACCGATTGGGAAGTAGGATCTCCAATTATTATTAAAGGATTTCATCATATTAATTTCATCAACCAAGGAACGATTCTGAAATTTGAACCAAATAAAATATTACAGTATAACCAATTAGATTCCATTTCGAATCTCCCCGATATGGAGGAAAACTATTCCATATTAACTTTTCAATTGTCGTCAATTAATGATCAAACATTGTTACAAATAGATATTGAAAATTTTCCGACCGAAACAATTTATAAACATTTGAATCTTTACTGGAGAACCACAATTGAATTAATAAAACATATTATAGAAAACGATTAGACAATAAAACAAGATTGATAGAATTTCTATCCCTTCTTTACAAACTTACAAAGTATCACAATTGTTTGTTCATTTATTTTACCTTCTATTTGCTCTGTATTATCAGATACTAATTTTATCTTTTTTACTATCGTTCCTTTTGCAGCTGAAAAACTCGTTCCCTTTACATTTAATGCCTGGGTTAAAACAACGTTATCGCCATTTTCAAGCGTATTACCAAAAGCATCTTTGTGCACAGGTGCCACTTCAAAAATACTCATTGCCCATTTCTCCGTCTTTTCATCCAAATCAACAGAATTCAAAATTCCATCAGCCCACTCCTCCCCTTTGTATTTCTGCAGAATTCTATAACTCAAGGCCTGAACACTTGGTTCGGGATTCCAGATGCTTCCTTCAAGGCATCGCCAATAATTGCCGTTATTATTTTCCGTTATCGATGTTAAACAAATATCACAGATTGCAACCTGGTCTTCAATGTTATCGCCGTTTGCAGGGCTTACTGTATATTCATGAACCGCAGGTAGTTTACCGCACAATTCACAGGTTCCAAAACAACGGTCATTCAATTCTTTATTCATACTCATTTCAGATTATTTTTCAATTTACGCAAATGTATCACTATTGCGTGAGATATTTCTGAATGATTAATTAGTTGATATTACACTGGAAATACACAATTTCGCAACTGGGGGTGTTGTAAATTTAAAGTTTAGTTTATACCTTCATCATTCCATACCCAAACAAACCGCCAAAAGGTTTTGTGTTGAAATAGTTACCAGTTTCCCGTAAATACCAAAAGCATTCTATACAAATTTTAAAATTAATTCAGATGGCAGAAAAAAAATCTAAACTGGCAGTTATAAAAACCACTGAAAACTCAGCCAGCGTTGAAGACTTTTTAAACAATGTGAAAGATGAACAAATGCGAAAGGATAGCTTTGTAATTCTGGAAATGATGAAAAAAGCAACCGGAGAAGAACCAAAAATGTGGGGCAGTTCCATGATAGGCTTTGGTAATAAACGATATAAAAGTCCCGCAACCGGAAGAGAAGTGGATTGGATGATCATTGGATTCTCTCCACGCAAGTCAAATCTTTCTCTACACCTTACCATGAATGTTAATAAGCAGGCGCCCGACCTTAAAAAACTCGGAAAACATAAAACCGGTGTTGGTTGCTTATATATAAATAAACTGGACGATGTGGATCTGAAAGTACTTAAAGGAATAATTAATGCATCGTTGGAAAAGAAATAATGTTTTTACTATTAATTTAGAATTTAAAAATCATCCTCATATCTTAAATTGACCTATGAAAAAAATTACATTTGTTCTGATTACACTTTTATATTTGAATTCATGCCAAATTGGAGAAGCAGATCAAACTGTTGAAGTTGATAATAAATATTCTCTTGTTATTCCTTCCTTTTTGAATGAGGTGGATAATTTGAATGAACAGGCTTCCCTTCAATACCAAAACCTGCTGAGGTCTTTTTATATTATCGCGATAGATGAAACAAAAAATGAAATGCAAAAGGCCTTGGTACAAGGTAATCTGTTAGATGTTTATGCAAATGATATCCAGGGATATTCCGACTTACTATTAGCTGCCTTTGAACAAAGTGTTGCCATTTCGGAGAAATCTGAAATTGTTGATACGCTGGTAAATAATATGCCAGCCAGATTAGTAACCATAAAAGGCCGTGTTGAAAATATAGACGTATTTTACTCCTTAGGATTTATAGAAGGCAAAACCAGATATTATCAGATTTTAGCCTGGACAGTAAAAGGTAAAGAAGATCAGTATAAGGATGAAATGAATCGCATCATGTATTCGTTAAAGGAATTATAAGTGTTGATCACCGGCACCGATAAAGCTGAATGAGGTATATGAATGTGAATCGTTTTTCCAAATTACCAGCTCCAAATTACTTTATGGCACATTTTGTATCATTTCAGTTTAACAGAATAACGAAAGGCTCCTTTTTGATTTTTTTGCGATTAATTTTTATGGGATTAGCCTTTTTAGTGAAATCCTTATCAGCACAAACTCTTTTATCTTCGGAAGAAACTTCATTAAATTTAAATAAGATACATGGAAACTGGAATTTTATTTCGATGTGCGGAGATAGCTCACTTTTATTTGTAAATAATGCGAAGTATTCTAGCGATTTATCAATTTATTTTTATTCTGATTCCTTAATTTATTGGAATATACCCTTTGACCGTCAAACTTCATGTCACGGAGGCTCCAATCAATATCAAGTTGCTTATTACCTGAATGAAGATACCTTGTTTATTGAGGATGAATATACATGGATACCCGACCAAATTAGAGCTTGTTTTAAAATAACATTAAAAGGTGATACCGGTTTATGTTTAACCCGAATAAGAACATTACCCTCTGTTTATAATCATTTCCGGTGGAATATTTTTTATGCATCATCAAAGGCGTTATTTGAGTGGGATAGTGTTGCATTACAACAAGGCCCAATGCAAAATGCATTTTGGGAGGAAAAAAATGATTCGCTGCTGCTGCTTTATCAATGTGATACCTTAGTTGCAATCACACATCCTGATACTTGTAACTATTCAATTATCACTATTTATCATCCCAAGGGTACATGGCAACAACCTCTTAACGAAATAAAAAATATACCGGGATACGTGCAATTCAATCAATTTCGGATCATCGGCTATCCATTAATGTTTCGTTCAGGATATGGCAATTATATTTTTTTATCATCCAAACTCAATGGTTTACCAGATAAATATAATGATGTATATCTCAGTTTCTATCTTGGTAAAGATCTGGAGGAGGAATGAACTAATTACCATTTATAGTTAAATATTTATTTCTTCGGTTCTATTCTCATCGCAAAAAATTAATTTTCCTCACTACCCAAAAACCGATCCCGAAGGGATCATATGTTTATAGTAAGGTTCAACCCATCCCACCGACCCCGAAGGCGGTCGCATGTGAAAAACTCAATATGAATCGCACATATGCTATAAAACAATGAATATTATTTGCAATTTATCCTATCCAATCAAATAAATATTCCGGTTTGTGCTCTATTTTATATTTGTTTAAAAAACCGATATATTCATCTTTAAACGTTATTTTTTTATGATGTTCCTTTTGGTTTAAAATATACTTTATTACCGTATCTAAACTCGAATGACTGTATGAAAAGGCGCCATAACCTTCTTGCCATTGGAATTTATATTTACTAAATTTTTTATCTTTTATAAAATCGTTTGATGATTTTTTAATTTCCCTGATCAGATCGGATAAACAACAGGATGGTTTCATCCCAATTAAAAGATGAATATGATCAGGCATACCATTAATAGCGATCATTTTTTGCTTTTTCTCTTGAACAATCCCAGTGATATATTTATATAATTCTTCCTCCCAATCTGATGAGATCAATGCATTTCTGTGTTGCACTGCAAATATTGTTTGAATGTAGATTTGTGAAAATGTACCAGCCATAATTTAATTTTTTGGAAATAAACAAAATGATTTTGAATTGCGAAAATAAAACAGTAATTTAATTATTATGATTTTTTGTTTGTGAATACATTATTATCAGGAAAGTAATTTAATTAAATTATCTACATTTTCAAGCGTGTATTGAACAAAGCCGCTTAATAAATTTAAACGATTATTTTTTTTGAAACGACTATTTGGGATTTGAAACAGAAATATACATGTCTCCTCCCAAAATAATTAATTTTTCTCCTATCTAATACCCGATCCCGAAGCGATCACATGTTTATAGAAAAGCACAATCGACAAACACCGACCCAGAAGGTGGTCCTATGTAAAACCTAATATAAATGGAACATCTATAATTTTAAAGATGTTGATATAATTCCACTTTTGTCGCAACCTAATGGAATTCTTAGATGCGACCTCCTTCGGGGTCGGGGAGCATTTTGGCCTGTAGTTCTATAAACATTTGACCCTTTCAGGGTCGTGATTAGGATTATAATTTGAAAATTTTTGCCTTAATTGACAATTCAAGCACATTGATTAATATTAACATTTATTCCATCCATATTTTTTTTCAAAAAAAGTGTTAAAAAATTTGCGTAGTCAAATAACTACATATACATTTGTAGCCAAATAACTACATAATGAATATCAGACGCGACATTTTTCAAGCCATTGCTGACCCCACCAGGAGAGCGATCTTACTGCTACTAGCCACTCAAGCCATGTCTGCGGGAGCAATTGCATCCAATTTTGACACTGCCCGGCCTACAGTTTCTAAACATTTACAGATACTTACGGAATGCGAGTTATTGGCCCAGGTGCCAAACGGAAGAGAAATTTATTACCATTTAAACATACAAAAAATGAAAGAATTAGCAGAATTTATTGAACCATTTCGCAAAATATGGGACGACCGCTTTAATAAATTGGAGTCCGTAATGCAACAATATAAAACCAAAAAATAAATGAATATGGAACGTAAAACAAAAATTGATGCCGAAGAAGGCAAGCAGGATCTAACAATTACCAGAGAATTTGATCTCCCGGTAGAATTATTATACAAAGCATATGCTGAAGCCGAAATTGTTGCACAATGGATGGGCACAAAAGTATTGAAACTGGAAAATAAACAACATGGTTCCTATCAATTTGAAACATCCGATAATCATGGAAATGTAGTGTTTCAGGCAAATGGAGTAATCCATGAAGTGGAAGAGAATAAAAAGATAACCCGAACATTTAAAATGGAAAACACCCCATTTGATGTGCAGTTAGAATTTTTGGAATTTGAAAAATTGACGGAAGAAAAAAGTAAACTAACTATGCTTATAGTGTATAGATCAGTTTCACTCAGAAATCAAATGTTGGCTTTGCCATTTGCACAAGGTTTAAATATGGCACATAATAAATTACAAGATATCGCTAACAAATTAAAATAAATGTATGTCAAAAAGAAATAAAATAATCTATTGGATAGCAACCCTCTGGCTCTCATTGGGAATGATGTCAACAGGAATAGTACAATTATTAAAAGTAGATTCTGAGATAGAATTTATATTGAATATGGGTTATCCTGTATATTTTTTAACCATTATCGGTATTTGGAAAATATTGGGTGTGATAACAGTTCTTTTACCAAAATTTCCATTGATAAAAGAATGGGCGTATGCAGGTTTTTTCTTTTGTATGTCGGGTGCTATATTTTCGCATTTAGCATTAAACCATACTTTCAAAGAAATTGCCCCTCCCCTGTTATTGCTAACGCTTACTGTTATTTCGTGGTTTTTCAGACCCGAAAGCAGAAAAATAATGGTCAAGAATGTTGAATAAATAAATTGTAATTAATTTAGTGGTTGTATACTTGAATTTATGAAATATATTATATGAAAAAGTTAACTAATATAAAAAAGAAAATTTCATCGACACAAAGTGATGAACTTCTGCAAACTTTGAAAACGCGTTTTAATAAAAATATGCAAAGGCATAAGGGATTGGATTGGGATAAAGTGCAAACAAAACTGGAATCCAACAATGAAAAAATGTGGTCTTTGTTTCAAATGGAAGAAACAGGTGGCGAACCGGATGTTGTTGATCACGACAAAAAAACAGGAGAATATATTTTTTATGATTGTTCTCCTGAAAGTCCTAAGGGGCGCAGGAGCATTTGTTACGACCATGAGGCATTGGAATCTCGAAAAGAACATAAACCTGCTGATAGCGCAAAAGAAATGGCGAATGACATGGGAATAGAGGTATTAAATGAGGAAGAATATAAATACCTGCAACAATTGGGAAATTTTGATACTAAAACATCGAGCTGGATAATAACACCTGCAAATATCCGAAAGCTAGGTGGTGCTCTTTTCGGTGATTACCGTTATGGAACGGTTTTTATTTATCACAATGGCGCAGAATCCTATTATGCGGCAAGAGGTTTCCGCGGATCTTTACGAGTTTAAATTAAATGAATGTACTACAATAAATATAAAATGAATCCAAAAACCGATTTTTACTTCAATAAAAATAACAAATGGCAGGAAGAGATCAATAAACTGCGAATGATACTTCTCGACTGTGAACTAACGGAAGAATTAAAATGGGGTGTTCCTTGTTATACTTATAAAAAAAGTAATATCGTTTTAATTCACGTATTTAAAGAATATTGCGCTCTTTTATTTTTTAAGGGTGTTCTATTAAAAGATACCAAAGGCATACTGATCCAACAAACGGAAAATGTGCAATCTGCGCGACAAATCAGGTTTACGGATCTAAAACAAATTGTCAAACTGGAACGCACCATAAAAACATATGTATATGAGGCAATAGAAATAGAAACTGCCGGTTTAAAAGTGCCAATGAAAAAGACAAAGGAATATGATATTCCGGAAGAGTTTCAAATTAAATTAAAAAAATCATCTGCATTAAAGGAAGCATTTTATGCACTTACACCCGGCAGACAAAGGGGCTACCTGCTTTACTTCTCCTCGGCGAAGTTAGCCAAAACAAGAGAGGATCGGATTGAAAAATATTCCAAACAAATTTTAGCAGGAAAAGGATTGGAGGATTAATAAAAAAACCTAATACTTCTTAGATCGGAATGTGAATTTTCCATAAACACAATTAAAACATATATCCACCTATATTATTTAACGATAAGTGAATTAATATCCCCTAAATATCAATCCCCGGATCCACGAATGACGAATCACGATTCACGTTAAAATTTATCGTTATTTCCTAACTCCATTTGATCAATAATTATTATCATTGTAAAAAAAACGCAATGAAAGCCCTGCTAATTCACATTTTTTTTTGCTGCTTTATTTGCCAGGTTAACGCACAGGCTCCAACTGTTTATAAGCAAGTGGAACGAGGTTTTACATACAGTTTTTCAAGTGAAAAATTTAAAAAGTTTCCTAAAATTGTATATGTAGACCCCTTGTCTGATGCTGACCTCGCAGATCTGCATAGAACGATGATCATTTTTACTGTGAATGATACTTATTTTGCATTAATGTCGCAAAAAGAAATAATTGAATTTCTGACAAATTTACCCCAGGGTCCTTTAAAAATTGGAGCAAGTTTTGAGTCATCGGAAAACTCACCTACCTATTACCTAAATGCCTTTATACCTCCTGTAAAAGCAGATCATCCGGATGGCACTTGTTTATCGGGTGATTGTACTAATGGAACAGGTTATTTACGTTATAAAAATTATGATTATTACAGAGGTGTTTTTAAAAATAATATTCCGGTGGAAGGTGATTTTTATAATTCCGCAACAGCAACCAGAACAAAGATTCCCGACCCGGCATTAAGCGATACAACATACAAACATTATTTATCCGACCTCACCACGGTAGATGGTAAAGGAGATTGGAAATTTAAACGTTTATATACTTCAGATAAATCGGCAACACCTGATATTTATTATGAAAGCGGTCGAAAATACCGCGGTGAACTCGATGGTTTAGTTCCACATGGAAAAGGTATGATCACCTACACCAAAATGAAAGTTGTTGATCCGAATATTTCCACACAGATTTTGGCACCATTGATTCTGGAAGGAGAATTTGAAAAAGGCAAATTTATAAAAGCAACACGGATGCGCACTGATGCATATACAGGAATGTTTATCGATGGCAATATTAGTGCAGGTGTAAGCAGAATGGAATATTTTTATCGTGTAACAAATCCAACACTTAAATCATGGGGATATAGAAATGCACAAAATGATTACGTCCCTGAAGAAAGAACCATTTTCAAATTAAATGAGGGAGGCTTTTGTTATAATGGACAATTTACCGGTTCCGGAATTTATTATTGTAATCAATATGCATACAGTGCAATATATGGCGGTGAAATACATATAAAAAGTATTAAAGATGGTTTTGTAAATGATAGTGTTGAATTGGTGCTGCCACATCTTAATTATCGCAAAAAGTTTACTGTTCAGGAAGGTTACCGAAAGTTTATCAGACTCGACCTCCTGGAAGATTATATTGAAATTTATTACACAACCGGAAAAATGCCTCCTGGCAATTGGAATACATTTGTTGGCGAATACGTAAAAAAAGAACCCGATACAAGAACCTACACCTCATCAGAAGTTTTAGCTGCATTGGCAATGGAATATAAAATACCAATTAATGTCAAATATGGCAACACCGCAAAGATTATTGGTGAAGGTGGAGTCTTGTCCGACAATTACCTCAGCACCGGTATAACATTTGGCGACTACTTAGATGCTGGTGAAAGTTTAATGTTGCTTGTACTCTCCTACAATGGTGCTGCGATAGAAGTATCAAATAAAAATGGAGTTTGTGCTCCCGAAATTATTATCCCAAAGGAAGCAGGCACCGGCATCTCCCTACAGTTACACAATTGCGATTGGTCGCAAATGGATGATTATAGGATCTATGTTCCCTTTAAAATAAATTGTTTTCAGCCGTCTACGGAAATGTATTATATACTTTATAAGATATCAAATAAATAACTTTAAATCATTTGTGCGACATTTACACCCATTTATGAGAAAATAAATCCCCCATAATTAATTTAATTTTCTGCAAATCGGATTTCAAAATTTATCCAAAATGACTATACAAGCTAGATAATTTTTCGCAACTAATGGATGGCACAATTTTTTTATCTTGAATATTAATCAAATTCAATAAAATGGCAACCTCCAAAGCTAAAAAAACCTCTACAACACCTAAAACATCCGCAACAAAGAAAAAGAGTCCTTACGATACCCGCAAAATGAACCCTGTTGTGCATTTTGAATTTCCGGCGGAGGACAGAAAAAGAATATCAAAATTTTATGCTTCTGCCTTTGGATGGAAAACAGAACAATTAGGACCGGAGATGGGAAATTATGTAACTGCAAGCACTTGCGAAACAAAAAAAACAGGCTCTCCAAAAGAACTCGGTATGATAAACGGTGGTTTCTATACCAAAGATGATAATCAGCCTGAAGTTTATCCATCGGTAGTAATAGCAGTTGCCGACATTAATAAAGCAATGAAAAAAATTGAAAAGGCCGGTGGAGAAATAATTGGAGATCCAATGGAAATTCAGGGAATAGGAATGATGGTATCATTTTATGATTCTGAAGGCAACAGAAATAGTATAATGGAACCTATCATGAAATGATAATATATGTGATATTAATTTAATTAAAATTATTTTATCATGAATAAGAATTTGTTGTACGAGTTTACAATTGATAAAGAAAATAAAACCATCTATATCAAAAGAGAATTTGACGCAGCGCTTCCTTTAATTTGGAATGCATTTACTAAAAGTGAGATGTTAGACCAATGGTGGGCACCCAAACCTTGGAAGGCCAAAACAAAAACCATGGATTTTAAACCGGGTGGATATTGGCTCTACGCCATGGTAGGCCCAAATAATGAAGAACATTGGAGCACTTTAAATTATTCCTTTGTTAAAGATCAAAATAAGTTTATTGGCCAGACCGCCTTCACAGATGAGGAAGGGAATATAAACAAGGAAATGCCTCAATCAACATGGGAAGTTAACTTTACAACTAAGGGTGATGCAACGCTTGTGGAATTTATGATTTCTTATAATGAACTCTCTCACTTGGAAAAAATAATCGAAATGGGTTTTAAAGGGGGCATCACAATGACAATGAACCACTTGGATGAAATATTACCTTCTTTGGAATAAATTATATGTTTATTTTCTGTATTGATTATATTTCACAATTGTAATTTCGACTTACAATATCATCTTGTAAATTAAATCTAGTGCGATCTTTTTACTTTGCCACTTCTTTACAAAGGAATTACAAAATTTACAGATTAGAATTAAAGAATTGGAAATCTAAGTCATAGATTTGCTAAAAGGTAATTTTCTTATTTTGATGTGCTTTAGGCGAACATCTGATGAAAAATTAACATTATAATAGATGAAAATACAATTTTACTTACTTATTACATTTTCTTTATTGGTTTTTAAAATTCAAGCCCAAATCATTTCCGACATCGATGGAAACGCTTATAATACAATAACAATTGGTTCGCAGGTGTGGATGCAGGAGAATTTAAGAACCACCCATTTAAATAACGGTCAGGAAATACCAACAACAACACTCACAGTCAATAACGATTCCACCTCAATTTATCACTGGGCATATGATGATGATCCCGTGAATATTAATACCTATGGAAGATTATATACATGGTTTACAGTGAATACAAATACTCTGTGTCCCCTTGGCTGGCATGTTCCTGATTATGATGAATGGATAATACTAAGTAATTTTTTAGGAGGAGATTCTATTGCCGGTGCAAAAATGAAAGAAGTTGGCACAGAACATTGGACAAGCACTGATGTTTCGGTAAATAATATAAGTAATTTTACCGGTCTCCCGGGTGGATTCCGAGGGAATCCAAATGGGTTTATTAATTTAAATACTTTAGGCAGTTTTTGGAGCGCAACGCTTTGGTCATCTGATACTTTTCCTAGAGGATACATTTTTAATTTAAAGTCAACAAACTCAATTTTAGAGGAATCTATCGCTGTTGGAAATTGCGGATTGTCCGTTCGTTGTATGAAGGATCTTACAACAGATATTAATAACTTTCATCCCAAAGAAATTATAAATATCTTCCCCAACCCAACAACCGACAAATTAAATATTAACTTTGAAAAACCGGGAGAAAAATTAGTTTCCATTTATGATATTACCGGAATTTTAATATTCGAAATCAAATTGACAAAATCAAATAATATTTTGGATCTTAGTTTCCTGTCGCACGGAATTTACATCATAAAAATAGCAGGCGATGGGATTAATGTTACGAAGAAAATGATCAAGGAGTAAAAACAAAAGTTTAGTTATATACCTATGAATAAAGGCTACAAATTAACTAAGAAGCTTCAGAAAGAGTTTTTCAATTTAATTAAAGATGAAGAGGTGGACAATTCTGTAAAAGTTGCGGAATTAATAAATGAGTTTCCTGAACTTGTAAATGCTGAAGTGTCGGGCATGGCAAAAGGGATAGATGGTTATTCTGCTCTCATGCTTGCAGTTCGATTCTATAATATTAACATAGCAAAAATATTGGTTTCATCCGGTGCTGATGTAAATTTTATTGATAGTTCAAATGTAAGAATTAAGCACTATCCGGTATTTTTTGACCTTATAGATTCATTAAGGGATTTCGTTGGTATGAAAAAGAATAAGGAAGTGCAAAATAGTTATGAATTATGGGATTTAATGGAATCGCATAATCTGGATTATTGCATGAAATCAATTATTCATGATAAAGTTAATCGACCGGAAAATTGCATTCAGGCATTTATAAGACTGGTAGGTGCAAAGTATAAAAACAGACATTTGGTGCACAATGAAACCAGATATGATCCGCCAAATCCGTATCTGAATATTTTTAGATTTAGTGAGGAAAGCAGAGACAAAATAATGGAGGAAGGATTCGAAAAAATTGCTATTCGGTTAATCGAATCTACACCAGTCGAACTAATAAAAGAATTAGATGCAAATCATTATCGCGGTTTGTCTGGTGCAATTTTACCATTCTATATTGAAAACGGTTTTGTCGACAATTTCTCCCTTACAGTGGTAAATAAATTGGTCTTACAGAAATATGGTTTTGAAATAAAAAACATGTATGATGAAAACTACATAAAAGGGTATGATAAAGATCTACTCCTTTTTAAAAATAAAATTGCATAGCGCTTTCGCCAGTATTCATGCCAAATAGTTTGTAAATATAATGATCTTATAATTCAAATTAGGGTGATAAAATCTTTCGGAGAAATTCATACCCTGAAAATCATAAAACAATAGCATAAGGTTTTGCATTTGGTTTTTAATGGCAAATATTTCACTAACAACCACAGAAGCTAGTATAAAGTGATGTATCTTCACTTAGAAACTGATTTATTTAAGGATGAGCTAAATTTACGTAGATTCACAAAACATTATTCGAAATCCCAATAATGACAAAGCTGCCAACAACTATACTTCTGATACTTTTTTCAACACTGCTGTTTGGACAGAAAAAGGAACGCAAATCATTTTTTTTAGAAATTGGTGGAAGTGGTGGATTGGGCTCCATAAATTATGAAAGTGAATTTTTTACTAAAAATCATACAGATTTTACCTGGAGGGCGGGATTAAGCATCGCTCCTATCGATAAAAACAATGGAGTGGGAATTGTTTTCCCGTTAATGATAAATTCTATTTGCGGTAAAAACGCTCATAAACTGGAATACGGATTGGGTCAGGGAATTACCATTACTACAAAGGGAAGTTTTTTTGCTCTAACAACGGCTGTTTTAGGCTACCGATATCAACCGGAAACTAAAAGCTGGTATTACAGAGTCAGCTATACCCCTCTCATCTCCTATCTCGTTGATCTTCAAATACAGCAATGGGGAGGATTAAGCATTGGTTATACATTTAATAATAATCCTAAATGAAAAAAATAATAATTTTATTTGTATTTGGAACACTGATTATATCCTGCAACAAAGAAAAATTCTTTGACGGACCCGATTTTTTTGAGGATGATTTTGAAAATTATTCTGCTTTAGAGGATTTACTTTCAGATGAGGATGAAAATTGGTCGTTTACACAACTTACAAATGAAAATAATATTATTTTAGTAGATACTTCGAAATTCCATTCGGGTAATAGATCATTAAAATTTATTGCTGCAAGATCAACAAATGAACTTCTTTCCAAATGTAGTATCGCGAAACAAAATATGGCTTTTTGGGAGGGAGAAACAGTGAGGCTTAGTGGATGGTATTTTATAGAGGGAACAAATGCACTGGATTGGTTATTTCTTTTCGACCTGGAGGAACAAACTGCCATTGGTGCGGGTCCTGGTATGCGACTTGCATTAGTAAATAACCAACTCCTGGTTGAATATAAGTTTTACGAAAGTTCCATCCTGCAACCCATAGGGCAGGAAATTGATTTTCCAAGAAACGAATGGGTGGAGATAGTTTGGGAAGTTAAACTCTCACAAAAAAATGAAGGCACGGTAAAACTTTGGCAAAACGGAATATTAATTATTGATACCAAAAATAATAGGACACTTCCAAAAGACCTTCTATATTCGCAACAAGGCACCAAAGGGATGTACAGCAGTGTGGAAATTGGAATAACAGCAAATTCAAAGGATAATGACCTTACGATTTGGGTAGATGATATAATTTTTGAAAGGATCAATTAAAGATTATGTAAAATCCTGACTCTTAATTAAATTTGTTACACAATAAAAAAGTAAATGATTAAATATTTTCTTATAAGTCTTTTATTTTTAACGAGATTTTCTGTCAAGAGTGAGAATCCGAATTTGCCTCTTCAGAATGAAGACAATATAATCAAAGGTATTTCATTATTGGATACATTAAGATACGACACCTTAATCCCAATTTTTGATGGGCTGTTCATTACGTACGACAAAATTGACAGTCTTCACTATATCTCCATTGCAAATAAATATATAGCAGATACTATAACGGCAATTTTTACCGGTGATTATATCACAGCTTACACAAAAAAATGGGGGGTAATTGACAGCATTGGAAACATTATTGTGCCCTTTATTTGTGATGGTGTGAAAACGATTTCAGCAAATGAGGGAATTTTATCTGTATATTCCCATAGTTTTTCACTTAACACGGGTATTCCAAGATATCGATATTTCGGCAAATATTTTTTCTTTACAAAAGAAGGAATTTCAAATCAACCAGGAGTAGATTTTAATATAAAGGTTGAATATATTGCTGATTGGCACAATGCAGAATTTGTTATTCCCAAGGGACCAGATTTTTTTTTACCGGAGGGAAATAGAGTTATAAACAGATAATAAATTTGAAATACTATAGTAATGAGTTTCCAAAAATTTAAATACAGAATTCAAACATACGTTTCTTCTTTTGTTAAGATTATTTTAATACTATTGTTAGTTATTCCCGTTTCATGTTCACCTAAAAATAACAAGGCTGTTGTACCCGATGAAAAAACCGAAATTGAATTACCGCAGATGGACAATAATCTAGCTCTTGATTCTATTTCTATAGAAGATAATTACGCGGATAATCCTTTTCCATTCCCAGATGATTCCATGTCTGTAAAATATTTTATAAAATATATCACTAAACCTGTTGAAGAAGTCTCAAAAAAAACTTACAACTTACATGACATCCAGTCAGTTGACACATTAATCACCATAAAATGGGAGAATTCAAGGGTGGATTTTTACAGATCTTCCTACACCAAAAGGGATTTAATTGAGTATGCAGATATTTATGATGCAGCATTTATTTTTAAAGAAGGAGTAAAAATAGGTATGAGTTTGGAGGAGGTAAAAAGCAAATTTGCCATTTTAAGGAATGATAATAAAAATTATAAATACATAGAGTTCTATTATGGAGATGCAACCAATTATACTGTTTTATTTTTTGAGGATGGAAAATTAAAATCAGTTCGATATATGCCGTACACAGGATAAAAGTAGTAGCCAGAACAGACATTAATAAATTTGCAGTTATGCGGGAAAAATTAACACCATTTTTACTGTTATTGCTTGTAGCATTGAGTTTCCCGTTAAAAGCAGATTCCTATGCATCCATGATCTTTTCAGGCGAAATTATAGAAAAAGAAAAATCAGAAATGTTCAAAAACTGGTTTTGGAATATAAATGGAATTAGCTTCTATCCTACTACTGACACAATGCTTATCCCACTAAATAAATCCGGTTTCGACACAATATATTTTAAGAGGGATGATAAACCACAGCGATTAATTCTCACAAAATTTTCTCCGGGTGGGGTTTATGAAATCCTTTTTAGCGCGTGCTGTTTTGATTTTGATATTGAAGACACTAAAATGCTAGTCTATTTAAATAGTTTACCATTAGATTCAACCGATACTCACAAACGCAACAATGGCAAAGTTCAATTCAAATTATTGAATAAACAAAATTCAGATACTTTAATAGGTATGTTTGGGAACATTTCTTCCTTTTTCGGGGGTCAGATTTTGAAAAACAATGGAATCACAACATTAATTAATCCCTTTACAACCGGACTGTCGACATATATTTACAAGATCAGTATTGGAGTCGCAACCCAGGTTCCCCAAAATGAAATATTAAAGGATTCTGTTGTTTATATTTTTACTGAAATGACCCATGGAGTTCAACAACCTCAATATGTTATAAATGAAATTTTATCTACGATAGAATACCGGTTTTTTCAAAAGGAGAATTTACTTGTGACTTTTGATCATAAAATCAATAAAATGACCTTATCTATTATCTAGTTAGATTCAACGATACCCAAGAGGCAACTGATTAACTAATTTTTATATATTTGTATCCAGAATATTTTTTCAAAACGCGAACTTTTAATATTTAAAAACAATATTATGAATAAGCAAAATGTAATTTCATCCGGAATTGCCCTTTCTATTGGCGCTTGGATGTATTTAGTATCCTTTAATTTAATTAATACTGATTACAACAAAGCCGATAACCTGTTTATTAACCCAGTGGCAGGCAACACAGACTCCATGAAATTAGGTGCATTTTCAGTAAGCTTGAACGTAAAGGACCTTAAAACATCCAAAGAGTTTTATGAAAATCTCGGCTTTACCGTTTTTGGCGGAAGCATGGAATATAATTACCTGATCATGAAAAACGAGGCCACGCTGATAGGACTGTTTCAAGGAATGTTCGAGAAAAACATGTTAACATTTAATCCGGGTTGGGATGATAATGCAAAAAACCTGGAAAAATTTAACGACGTCCGCGAAATCCAAAAAAGATTGAAAGACAAAGGCATAAAACTGGTTACGGAAGCTGATGAAAAAACCACCGGCCCGGCGAGTTTTATTGTTTCTGATCCGGATGGCAATGTGATTTTATTTGATCAGCATCGCTAATTAAATAATTAAGAAATAAACTACCAAAATTTAGATTGATGGATATGTTTGACTTTCAACAATATAATCTATATCTTATTTCATGAAAAATATTTTTATACTTTTACGTAAAATTATATTTGAATTTTCTTTTCACAGGAACTAAAAATATTAAACGATTGTAAAAAAGTGCGCAATTAAATTGAAATGATCACAGGTCAGGATTTATTAAACTTAGGATTCAAACCCGGAAAATGGTTTAAAGAAGCTATTGCTTACGCCAACGACAATCAGTTGAACGGTGAGGCATTATTTGTTTATTTGGAAACCTTTCGCCCTAAATATATAGAACCATTTTCCGAACCTGTTTCATTTTATCAAAACATAAAAGCGGAAACGGAAGAAGAAATATTAAATGTGGAAAGTGTACTTACCACTATGCGCGAACTTATGATCACACCTACACTTGTAGGTGGTGCTGTAATGCCCGATGCCTGCCCTACAGGTCCTGGACAAATTCCTGTAGGTGGAGTTGTTATTGCAAAAAATGCAATTCACCCATCCATGCATAGCGCAGACATTTGTTGCTCTGTAATGATGACGAATTTCGGTTTTTCTTCTCCAAAAAAAGTGTTGGACATCGCACATTCCATTACACATTTTGGTGGTGGCGGAAGAATTGAATTTTCAGATCTCCCACAAGAATTTGAAGCGAAACTTTTAGAAAATCGTTTTCTAAATTCTGAACGCAGTATCAATTTCGCAAAAACACATCTAGGAACTCAAGGCGATGGAAATCACTTTTTATTTGTTGGAGTTTCCAAAAACACAGGTGAAACTATGATGGTCACTCATCATGGAAGTCGGGGTTTTGGAGCAAATTTATATACGCAGGGAATGAAAATCGCGGAATATTTCAGGAAAGAAATTTCACCGAAAACTCCAGAAAAAAATGCATGGATACCATTTGATACCAATGAAGGAAAATCCTATTGGGATGCTTTGCAATTAGTTAGGGAATGGACAAAATTAAATCATAGCACCCTGCACAATGCAACAGCAAGGAAATTAAATATGGACCCCTACGACAGGTTCTGGAATGAACACAATTTTGTTTTCAAAGAAGATGATCTGTTTTATCACGCTAAGGGTGCAACACCGCTCGACGATAAATTTGTACCGGATAGCAGTGATGGTTTGCGTTTAATTCCTTTAAATATGAGCGAACCTGTTTTGATTGTTAAAGGAAAAACAATTGCGAATAATTTAGGTTTTGCACCACATGGAGCCGGAAGGAATATTAGTCGTGGAAGACATAAAAAAAACAAAGCACATAAAACAATTGAGCAACTATTTACTGAAGAAACTCAAGGCTTGGATATTCGTTTCTTTTCCAACAATATTGACATTTCTGAATTACCAAGTGCATACAAAAATGCAGAAATGGTAAAACGCCAGATGCAGGAATTCGGTCTGGGAGAAGTGCTCGACGAAATTATGCCTTTTGGATGCATTATGGCCGGCGATTGGGAAATTGATGCACCGTGGAAGGTGAAGAGAAGGAATAAAAATAAAGTTAAATAGACAGTCAACTTGGTACCGATATTGGAACCTTGGCTAAGCGCCTACCTTTACCACTAGTGAGACCCTCGAGAGCGAGAGCCTCATTGGCCTAGATCTCAATACAACATAACTTATCTTTATCCAAAATATAGTCTTATTAAATTAAAAAAATGAAATTCCTACCCACAGAATCCGTCACTTTTAAAACAAAACTTAAGGAGGACGAAATAATCTCACGCCTTTCTCAAATTGTTGAACCTGAAAAATTTATCCGATCCGGATTACTGGGTTCCTCCAATACAAAACCATACGAAGGAAAAATAACCGGTAATAATTTTAGTATAAAAAGGATCATAAATTATCGCAATTCCTTTTTGCCGAGAATTTTAGGTACAGTTGAGAAGGATATTCAGGGCAACTCCATAAAAGTAAAAATGAGATTACAAATTTTTGTCATTATATTTATAATAGTATGGTGCAGCGGCGCATTTATGGGTCTGTTTTTTATCACAAAAAACGTGATAGCTAACAAAGGTTTTGATCCCTGGTTTTTTATGCCGATTGGTATGTTATTATTAGTTTATGTTCTCACCATTGCCGCCTTTAAATATGAAAGCAGAAAAGCGAAAAACGACTTAAAAACACTTTTTGAGGCTGAGATGCTGGAAGTGTAATTACAATAAAAGTAGTTTCACGCCGTCATTTCTGTAAACCCCTTTATGTTTAAAGTAATCGAATTCATAATTGAAGTAATAGGATGGTTTCGCATAGTTGCGGGTCCCTTCTTTTTAGGGCTCGTTATTGGAGCCATAGTATACTTTCCTGACCCTACAACGATCAAATTAATTACCGGAATTGGAATTGCAATATTAGGATTGTGCATTGGAATTTATTGGGCGATCAAGGCCTGGAAAAATGGCGGCACCATTAAATTATTATCAAGAATAAGTGCTACACCGGAATTAGATAATTTGGAAGAAGATTCAGAAGAAAATAATACATCTGAAAATAAAGATAAGATAAAAAAATAATTGACCTGTTCAGCGGATCATTGCAGCTCCTTTAATATTTTAAATATCTTATTTTGTTTATCCCGGTATTTTTCAAATAAATAAGTTTTCATTTTACATTTTACAAACTTTTTATTGTTAGGATCAAATCTTGGAAAACATTCAAACTTTAGGTAGGTTTGAAAGATTTTCAAAATTTAAATGCTGAAATTCTAATAATTGTAAATGCGCCACACACTCCCCACTCTTTCAGAAAATACTTTTTTAAGGTATTTCAATTTTATAGCCTTATATATTGCTCAGGGAATACCTGAAGGAATGGCCTATTTTGGAATTCCTGCATGGATGGCAATGAATGGAAAAACTCCTGGTGAAATTGGTTCTTTTGTTGCAGCCGTTGGATTGCCATGGAGTTTTAAATTAGTTGTAGCACCACTTATGGACAGGTTTTCTTTTCTTCCCATGGGCAGAAGAAGACCCTGGGTTCTTATAGGACAACTCGGTTTAATAATAAGTTTTATCGCAATGGCCTTTGTGCCAGATCCTCTTAATAATTTATGGTTATTGACCCTCTCTGGATTTTCAGTTGCTTGTTTCGGTGCATTTCAAGACGTTGCAACTGATGGCATGGCGATCGATATCGTACCTTTTCATCAACAGGCAAGAGCTAATGGATTTATGTGGGGGTCTAAAATTATGGGAACCTCTGCTTCTCTCGCATTAGGAAGTTGGTTGTTAGATGAATATAATTTTACAATTGCAATTCTTTCACTTTCAATTATAGTTACAGTAATAATGTTAGTCCCTATATTTCTTAGAGAACGACCGGGCGAAAAATTTTTACCCTGGACCAAGGGAATCGCATCCAGCGAAACTACAAAAATGCAATTAACTAATTGGTCAGATATATTCAAATCTGTATACAGCGTATTTACATTGCGCAACAGCCTTTTACTTGGAATAATTTTATTTGTTTCCTCATTATCCTTTAATTTCATTGCAACATTATTACCTGTTTTTACAGTGCAGGCACTTGACTGGACCAATCAGGAATATTCGCAGTTATTTGCATTTGCAAGTTTGATAGGAGGATTGGGTGGAATGTTAATTGGAGGAATTTTGATTGATAAGTTTGGTAAGGTGCGCATGATGAATATTTATTTTTTCACTTTAATATTTTTAACTTTTGTATTTGTATTTGGAAGTTCTATGTGGATCAATTCTTGGTTCATAGGTGGTTTTATGCTGGCATTTCAAATATTATATGTTTTCTCCAGTATAGGTTTATTTGCAATAGCAATGCAATGTTGTTGGAAGAAAGTATCGGCAACACAGTTTACAATTTATATGACACTGGGAAATCTGGGTCGTATTGTGGGTGCCAAATTAATTGGACCTGCTAAGGATCAGTTTAATTGGGAATACACCGTTTTGTTATTCGCAGCATTTATATTAGTAGTATGGATCATATTGCAATTTCTGAGGATAAATGACCATTTGAAACAAGTGGATGCATTGGATAATAATAATTTAGAAAAAGTGGAATCCAAAATTTAGAGTTTTCTTTATTCCTTTTTTGTATCTTTATTGACCAATAAATTGAAAAAAATCAATAAGAAATCTTTATAAAATAATACTTAAAAGAGACCAATTTAATAAGCATTCACTTAAAAAATCTGTTTTATGAAAATATTATTACTTCTGTTTATAGCATTTGCTATCCTTCCTTGCAAGAGTCAAACTGAAGAAAATTTTGCCGTTTGCGACTCAGCATTAGTAAGGATTCAACAAAAAGACTATGAGGGGTTTAAAAAACTTTTTCCAAGCGAGGTATTGGAAAATGTAGATGATGCTGTTATTAAAACTCTGGTGGATCAGGCTGCAGGTTTAGTTAGTAAATACGGTTTACCAAAACGTGAAATGGTAATGATAAACCAGAAAATTTCTGTTACAACCGAAGGCCAGATAAACATGCTCTTATTAGATTATCCCTTCCCAGCCCCAAAGGAAAAATATAGCATGCCCGACAGAGTAATATCTTTTGGATTTTCTGGAATTTTTGGTTTGTACGAACTATCCGGTTTTAATATTAAAGATTACGCTTTTTCTGATAGCATGATGACTGCACAAATGCCGAAAATTCCTTTTCTGGAATCCTTTAAATTTGAAGCCAAAGACATTAAATGGTTCAGAATTTATTATAGCAAAGGAGCATCCGATAAAAAAATTGGAAATGAAGACGGTGTATTTGCTGTTTCAGGCGACTCTAAAAAATTGAAAAAACTGAACCTTGAAAATCAACTTTCAGAAATATTTACACTGCTAAAAAAAGCCGAGATCGAAAAAACTTTTTATAAATATGGAATGAGCCTTAAAAATAATGGCCGACCCGAATATATTTATTTTCGATTTTCATTCAACCATCCTCCAATGAAAGATTTCGACGAATTGACCATAAAAATTGTAATTGAAGAAGAAGCCGGGATTCCTGAGGATGAATATATAATTTTATCCCACAATCAAATGAACCGGTATTATATTTCCAAATCACAATATCCCGAGTTGTTCGAAAAACTTAAAGCGTTGGCATATCTGGATTATGGCGATGCAATAGAATCAGATCCTTGAAAATAAAGTAGAAGGATGGATTTCAAGAGGTTTTTATGCATTTAACGTGAATTTTGGCATGTAAAAAATGCAAAATTTTTGATATTCAATGAAAAAAATGCAAAATTTACTCAAAAACCACCGAAATTCATGTAAAATATTCAGATTTTGCAGTGTAAATCAAAATGGACACACAAATCTTACTTCCTCCCAATTTTAAACAATTTATTAAAACAATGACGAATATCAATTAAAATCATTGAACATATATAGTGAAATTTTAAAAATTAACATTTACATTTAGGTATTATCTAAACCATAAAATTCATTGTTATGAAACGTACTCTCTTTCTACTGATCAGTTGTTTTATCAGCCTTTCCCTTATCAGTCAAAACCAGGCAGAAACCTTTATTAAAGAAGCGCAGGACTTGCTTGCAAAAAAGGAATACAAACAAGCACAACTTAGTTTACAGGATGCTATTAATGAGATAAATTTATTAATTGGCGCTCAGATCGCCGAATCATTGCCGGATGAGATCAATGGACTGAAATCGGACGGAGAAGAAAACATGGGTTCAGGCGGAATGGGAATGTTGGGTGGTGGACTTCAGATATCAAAATCTTATAGTAATGCATCGATGAAAGAAAATGAAGCGGAAGTAAACATCATGGCAAATTCACCATTGCTTACCAGTATGAATATGTATCTCTCCAATCCCGCCATGCTCGGACCTGAATATAAAAGTGTTAGAGTTGGCACCCAAAGAGCAATTTTAAAAACAGAGAACGACGATTATTATGATGATAAAGGGGTATCAAAAAAGATCCGTGTATCTGAATTACAAATTCCATTAAATTCAACCCTCATCACAATTAATATGAAAGGTTTTGCAACAGAACAGTATGAACTTTCTTTTGCGAATAAACTGGAAATAGAAAAATTAAAAGTCGTTCTCAACGATTAAATAATTAAAATTGATGTAGGGGATTTAAAACATACCAAATTTCCGGCTCTGCGCCTTTAATTGCGATTCACGAAAATGAGTAATGAGTAATGAGTAATGAGTTTGCCACTCGTAACCGCTTAGTTAGACTCCGGATTATAATATTGACACAGGGTGAGTAGTGAGTGGTGAGAATGCTCCGAGTGAAATTTTAATCACGAATTAAAAATTTTTCGTGAAAAAAAATTGCTAGTAAAGACGCAAGGGAATTTACGCGTGATTTTGGCAACTTAACATTTCATTTATTGTATCCATCTAAATGCTTGTTTAATAACAACAAACGACAATTTAAATATTGCTAAAAAGAGTTAAGAATGAAAAATATATAAAATATTAAAATATTTTTATCCCAAAATTAAATCCCAATGCATAAATCCTACCCCAAAATTTTCACTTTGTTAGTTTCATTTGTAATTATTGCAACTTCTTGTTCTGATAGCTCTCATCCAGATTTGACTGGTGTTTGGGAAATTGAAGAATTAAAGATCACAATGAATACTTTTAATAACTCTGACAGCGCAGAAGTAATTGAAGCAAATGGAAAAAACTGGGAAACAAAAATGAAATCCAGAAATATCAAAACCTATTACAACAGCGATGGCACCTACCACTCCCTTCATAAAGATCTCAACGACAACATAACATACGACCCAGCAGGAACCTGGAAAATAATTAACGACTCCCTGATAATCCAGGATACATTCCCAAAACCTGTCACCTATAAATTTAAATTAAAAGTGCAAGATGAATTTGTCGAATATTGGGGTCTTGAAGATTTTGACCAGGATGGAAAAGCAGATGATGAATATTATAGTAAGCAGCGGAGGGTTGAAGGAAGTAGGAAATAGGAAGTAGGAAGTAGGAGAAATTCAAGGAGAATCGTACTCACCACTCACAATTTGTCAGGAGTCAATAGTTAGGAGTAAAAACAGCCGGCTTACGAGGAGCAATCTCACTACTCCCTACTCACTACTCACCAATTGTCAGGAGTCAATAGGCAGGAGGAAAAACATCCGGCTTACGAGGAGCATTCTCACCACTCATTTTCGTGAATCGTCAATCGTGAGGCGTGAGTCCGGTACTGCTACCATTGGAGCTTTGGATTTTGACCTTAAACTTTTTTCCAGGTTGGAGTATACTCACTATATACCCATTGTCAAGAGTCAATAGTCAAGAGTAAAAACATCCGGCAAACGAGGATCAATCTCATTACTCCCGTCCGACCGGGTCATCCGGGCGGGCATTACTCATAACTCATTTTCGTGAATCGTCAATCGTGAGGCGTGGGTCCGTTCGATCAAACAATGGAACTATCAATACAGACAAAAAACTTATGGCTTACGAGGATCATACTCACTACTCCCTTCTCACTACTCCCCCCTTTCCAAATAATCCCTTACCTTTATTTTCTAAACTTAAATTCAAACTAATTACTATGAGAAAATATGTATTAATTGTTATTATCCTCCTCACATACTTACCACTTGTTAAATCACAAGTAGAAGACCCTTATCTGTGGCTTGAAGAGGTAGACAGCAAAGAATCCATGGAATTTGTTACTAAACAAAATAAAGCCACCCTGGATGTACTGAGTCAACAGAAGGAATATCAAAACATTTACAATAAAAGTCTGGAGATCTATAATTCAACCGACCGTATTGTTTATCCTTCCATGAAAGGAGAATATATATATAATTTTTGGCAGGATAAGGAACATGAAAGAGGTATTTGGCGTCGTACTTTGCGTGGAAATTATTTGAGTGGAGATCCGAAATGGGAAATATTGCTCGATATAGATGCAATGGCGAAAAAAGATGATATTAAATGGGTGTATAAAGGTGCTGAAGGGCTTTATCCCGATTACGACAGATTTCTTGTCAGCTTGTCGAAAGGTGGTGGAGATGCTGTTATAACAAGAGAATTTGATGTGGATACCAAATCATTTATTGATGGTGGTTTTTTTGTGGATGAAGCAAAAGGTGGAGTAAGTTATCTCGACGAAAATACATTAATAGTAGCTTCAGATTTTGGTGAAGGAACAATGACCACTTCGGGTTATCCTCGTCAGGTAAAAATATGGACCAGAGGCACTCAATTAAAAGATGCAAAACTTATTTATGAAGGAAAAACGGATGATGTTGGAACCTGGGGTGGAATGATGCGTGATGGTGATAAAAAATATACAATAATCACCAGAGCCATGACCTTTTATACTACTGAAATGAATGTTTGGCTTGATAATAAAATAATAAAACTTGATCTGCCTCAGGATTGCAGTATCAGTGGCATCTTAAATGATCAATTGATCGTATCATTAAAATCTGACTGGGTGCTTGGTCCCATTACCTTTAACCAAGGTGATCTTGTGAGTATAGCTTTTACCGATCTTTTAAAAGGAAATAAACACGTGCAATTAGTTTATCGACCTGATGAATTTTCAAGTGTTTCCGGTATTACCAATACGCAAAATAAATTGATACTGACACTTACTACAAATGTTAAAAGTGAAATGTATATTTATACTTTTGCCAACGACAGTTGGACGAAAGAAAAAGTTAGTGCTCCCGACTTCGGAACAATTTATACCGTTGATGCAGATGAATTTTCTGACACATACTTCTTTAATTTTGCGAATTTCCTGACACCAACAACATTATATATAGCTGATGCCGGAAAAAATACCGTTAAATCTTTCAAATCGTTGCCGGCATATTTTGATGCCTCAAAATATAAGGTAGAACAATTCAAGGCTAAATCCACTGATGGAACAATGGTGCCGTATTTTGTAGTGTCTTCAAATACTTTGGTAAAAAATGGTAATAATCCTACTTTATTGTATGCATATGGTGGATTTGAATCCTCCTCACAACCATTTTATTCGGGAACGATTGGAAATGCCTGGTTAGAAAATGGCGGAACCTATGTACTCGCCAATATCCGCGGTGGTGGTGAATTTGGTCCTAAATGGCATCAGGCTGGATTAAAAGAAAAAAGACAAAATGTGTACGATGATTTTCATTCTGTTGCGGAAGATCTTATCGCTAAAAAAATAACATCTCCTCAACACCTCGGAATTATGGGTGGAAGTAATGGAGGTCTTTTAGTTGGCGTTGCATTTACTCAACGACCTGATTTATATAATGCAGTTGTTTGTCAGGTTCCACTATTGGATATGTATCGTTATAATAAATTATTGGCAGGTGCAAGTTGGATGGGAGAATATGGTAATCCTGATATTCCGGAAGAATGGGAATACATTAAAAAATATTCTCCATATCAAAATGTAAAACCCGATATGAAATATCCCGAAGTATTTTTTACAACATCCACCCGCGACGACCGTGTTCATCCCGGACATGCGCGCAAAATGGTTGCGAAAATGAATGCAATGGGATATAAGGTTTATTATTATGAAAATATTGAAGGCGGTCATGCGGGCTCATCAACCAATGAACAAAGAGCAAGATCAGCTGCTTTGGAATATTCTTATTTATTGATGAAATTGAAGGATTGATCATTAGACAATTCACCTGAAATTTTGAAATTTAAACCTCACAAGTTATCATTTAACGAAATTTGTGAGGTTTTCAATTTAATTTGGGCTCATAATTAATAATAAGAATAAAGGAAAAGTAAAATATAATTTAAATGCCTATAGTTAAACAAATAACAAATGGTATAAATCCTGGAAAATAAATATTCACAAGAATCCTACACTATTTTTTTAATACCCCCCAATTCCTTTTCCAAAAATACTTCATAATTGAAATAATAATCCAATACTCGCCTTTCTTGCATATCAGACGAAGTATTTCTAATCTTTTGCAGCAAGTCCTCTAACAAATTAATTAATTCTTTGTTACTTACTGAGGATAATACCTTTTGAAAGAATTGTAACAAATATCCCTCGATTTTATAGCTCAGTTCATGTTTCAACATAAACCTATAGGTATGTCTAATCAAGGAAGGAAGCAATAACATGTTTCCCAATTTATAATGAACAAGTATTTGTAAGAGTCTGCTGTGAATATGTATAGAAATTTGTGCATGTGTATTTTCATTGCTTAATAAAAAATTGATATGTTGCAATGCATTCCCCCAGTCATTTATATATATATTATAACTGAGTAAGGTAAATTGCGCATCCGAAAACAGCGCTGGAATTACCTTTGGCAGCTTTAAAAATTCCTGTATTTTATGTAATTCTTTTTTACTGACATTTTTACCCGCCTTCATCTCTGCAATTTCCGCATAATGTATTAAATTACCAATATATTCAATTTCAGCCTCATCCAAAGTTTGTATGTCGCTTAATTTTTTTATACATATCGCAACACCTTTTTCATTTTTATTATTTACATATAAATTACACAAATTATAAACAGCCGATGCGTAACCCATTTGACGTTTGATTTTTTTCAAGTCTATTGTCTCCAGTAATTTAACAGAACGCTGCTGATATAATATAGCGTTATCAAGATCATTAAATAGAAAATAAATATTGGAAATAGATGCAAATAGAAAATTCAATGAATTAAAATTCGTAAATGCTGATAAATCAATTTCCAATAATGAAGTTAGCAAATTTTCCGCCTTTTTTCTGATCAAATCATCCCGCAGGGGTATATTTCTATTTATCCATTCTAATGTTTGTTCATGCGATTTTTTTATCATTTCTATTTGAACTATAACTCCGGCAGTAGCGATTATTTCTCCTGTTACTATCTCTGTTTGTTGTTTTCTAACTTGTTCATTCTCAAATTTGAGCATTTGTCTTTTTTCAACGAGCAACATCATTTTATAAGAGTATTGATCGTGTTTTTCGGCAAGTTTTAAACCTTTACTAATTAATTCATTACTGAATTCATTTAGTTTTCTCTCTTTTAAAATCGCAACTTCATCCAACAATTGACGCAATTGAAATGCAATTGAATCCTCTGCATGATAAACCCTAAGGCTCCTGATTAACTGCTCATATAAAAATCGCCTTGTGCTATAAATACTTTTCACTTTACCATACATCTTTTTTTCAAATAATTTCTCCTCAAAAACTTTCATCCCAGCCAAAATATTAAAAAGCATGACATAACCATGCTCTTTTTGAGAGTAACCGGAGACAGATTTCTTAAAATGCCCCTTTTCCGAACCACTCATGGAATGGACGAGATCATATAATTGTGACCAGCTTATTTGCATTTCAAAATATCAATTTTTAATTAGAAAATTCATATTTTATAGATATTTCAGTCAATTTATTGGCAATTCACAATGTCAAATTTAATCATATTTTGGTTTAATTAGCCGTTAGGTTGAAAATATTTTTGTGCATTCATTTCATTAAAAACACTTCAAATGAGAAATTTAAACATCTTGATCACAACCCTGATTTTAATGGGCAGCCTGGGTCTGGGCGCTCAAACCCTAACACCCTATTTAAAATCCTCAACCTTTTATCCGACGCCACCAGATGCGGTAAATTTTTGTGAGGACTACTTCACTGATTTTGCGTTTACTGCCACTTTTACAGCGTATTACTCCTCCCCTACAGAAAATGGATTCGTAAGTATCGACAGCAGCGGAGTTGTAGATACCATCAATATCGAACCCGCCTCAGATAATCTTAAACCCGGACCAATATTAAATTTAGGTACTACATCATGCTTAATGGTAATAGATAACGAATCACAGGTTTTACATATCTCATTTCGCGACAATATTCAATCCTCTGAAACAGATGGATACGACATTGACCTGCCTGTGCAGTTTAATCAGGCGGAAGTTTTAGGATTTGTTTTTCATACCCTTTTTCCTGATAATTATGTTGTCACCGCAGCTATTAAGGCATTTGACACTTCTGATAATAAATGGAAAGTTCTCGTTGCACGCATAGTAATTAATAATTTAGGAGATACTGCAACACATGAATTTAATACTTTAATGGTTGGTTCTTTTGCAACAATTGCCACAAACATTAAAATTGATCCGGTTGGTAATGTATTTATTTGGGGATATTTCCAAAAAAATGCAGCTGGCTCAAATCACGATAATTTTTTAACAAAATATAATAGTTTTGGTGCATTACAATATTCTAAATTATTTTTTAGCTACGCCGGAAGAGATGATATTGCTTCACAACTCGTAATTGATGATTTAGGTAATTTATATGGAATATCCAGCTCGGAAGATAACGTTGCCCCTTATTACAAACACATTTCTGTTTTTAAAATAAAAGCATTAAATGGAAAAATGTTGTGGACAAAAAGATTCGGAGAAGCAACGGAAGGTGATGAAAACATGTGGGATGCTGCAGGAAATACAATTGGAGAAGGAATAGCCTTTACAGGTAGTTATAAAACAGGGTCCGGAGGTCGCGATATCAGGACATGGAGATTGAGTGGTACAGGTGCAATACTCTGGACGAAGAATATTAACCTCAACCTGATACCAGGTTCAATTGAAGAAGGAAGGTCAGTTTGTTTTGATATAATTACCGGCGACGTTTTAATTGCTGGATTTACGCTCAATAATGTTTTTATTGAAAGATATAATACGAACACCGGTGTTGCAGTATGGCCTGTTAAATTATATGAGGGAGTGGAAAGTGGACTTGTAATAAATGATGATATGATTCTTCAGTCAAATTTAACCGGTGATGATTGGTTACTATTTCCAAGCGAAAATCCCGGTGGAGGATGCTGCAGGGTAACCGCTGCATTTTTTGGTGAACATTATGTGCGCAGTAATATTAGTGAAAACAAAAATGCTATTAATTTATATCCAAACCCTGCATCTGAACAATTCTTAGTAGAAGGAATACCAGAAAATGTTCCCATACAAATTATAAATACTGCCGGCCAGGTAGTAAACGAAATGCAATCGATGGAATCCGTTTTATATGTAAATATTTCTGAATACCCAACAGGCTGTTATCTGCTGCGATATAAAAATGACAATACATTTGAAACCATCCCGTTTGTAATATCCCGGTAATCCAAATGAAGTGATACACCCCCTGTTCCTATTGGTTCAGGGGTGTTTTAATTTATTGTCAATACAATTTCAAAGATGAATTCTATATGATACTTTTACATTGTATAATAATTGTCGCTTCCACATATCATAATTATCACTAATTCAATAGCGACTTTAAACTCTCCAATTACCATCTCACCTAAGTCATAAATTAAATTCTCTCCAATTTAATCCGAAATGGGTTCGTGAAACATTAAATCAATATATTCAAAAAGTAAGGTTGTTCGGGGAATATTCATATCAAGCGAAACAACAGTCAGATGACTTTAGTTATTGTAAAATGTGATCCTGATCACTTTTCTTATTGATATTTTCATATATTTTTGAATTTGGTTATGTATGTCATTTATTGTTGAAATACAAGGCTATATTAGTAATAACCCAAAATTCATAAATAATTGTTATTATCTTAGAGAGATTTATAAGAAATAATTAATTTCACCTATAATGAAACATTCTATTTTCAAAATATTAAACAACGCATCATTACTTTTTTTCATTTTTTTATATACTTTTTATGTTAACGGGCAAACTATAAGTTCTTTTTCTCCAACCACTGGCCCCATAGGCACAATTGTTACAATAACCGGCACCGGATTCGATAATACCCTCACAAATAATATTGTATTTTTTGGCGCTACCGCTGCTACTGTATCTGCTGCAAGTGCAACTTCTCTAACTGCTACTGTTCCAACGGGAGCAAATTATCAATATATTACAGCAACCAATATAATTACGAATTTAACGGCATATTCTGATAAACCTTTTATTGTAACTACTATTTGCAACAGCGCCACCACCTTTGCACCAGCTATTAGTGTGCAGGGAGGATCGCACAATGTGGAAATTTATGATATGGATGGAGATGGCAAAGCAGATCTCATAATACCTGATTATTTTAATAATTATTTTACAGTAACCAGAAATACCAGTACACCCGGAAGTATATCATTTGCAGCAAAGGTTACCTTTCCCTGGGCTGCAGGGGGACAACCGAATGAAGTTTCCATTGGAGATTTTGATGGAGATGGTAAACCGGATGTAGCACTTGGAGGAAATGGTGGAGGGGCCTTTGTTTCTGTTTATAGAAATACAAAGTACAATTGGAAGTATTTCTTTTGCCCCTCGTGCAGATTTTACAGCATCAATTGGTCAGGGAAATGGTAATAAAATAATTGATATTGATGGGGATGGAAAACCTGATCTGATATCAGTGCATTGGTCGGGAAATTGTGTTTGGGTTTTGAGAAATACAAGTACGGGTCCGGGCATAATTTCATTTGCAGCAGGTGTAAGTTTTTCCACTACAACACAACCACACAAAATAGATGTGGGCGATCTGGATGGTGATAATAAACCCGATCTGGTAATTACTGCATTTACAAGCAATACCATGTCTGTTTTTAGAAATACAAGTACTGCCGGAACAATTTCTTTTGCAACGCGACAAGATTTTTCTCCGGGAACTGTTCCGTATTTTGTTCATATTGCCGATCTTGATGGTGATGACAGATCCGATATTGCAATTGTAAACAGAGATGTTGCCACACTTGCTGTTTACAGAAATACAAGTTCGCCCGGTGCTATAACACTTGCAGCCCGACAAGATTTTGCAACTCCGGCCGGAACATTTACGCATTATGGCTTGGGTGTTGGCGACCTTGATGGTGATGCGAAACCAGATATCGCTGTAGGAAATTATACACTAAACAATACAAGTGTTTTTAGAAATACGAGCATTGTTGGAACAATTTCATTTGCACCAAGAGTGGATCTGGCTGCGGGTGTTTCTTATGATGTTGGAATAGCAGATTTTGATGGCGATTACAGGCCTGATATAGCAGTAACAAATAGTGGTTCCACCGTATCGATATTAGCCAATTTATGTATTCTTTTACCGATAGAACTCATTTCTTTTACGGCTGAAAATGAATATAATAAAATTTTATTAAAATGGAGCACCGCCTCTGAAAAAAATAATAATTATTTCAGCATTGAAAAAAGTTATAATGGAATAGATTTTTTTAAGATCGGAGAAATATCCGGTGCAGGGTATTCCAATATAATTACACATTATACCTTTATAGATGAAACTCCCATTTACGGATTAAATTATTACCGTTTGAAACAAACTGATTTCGATGGACAGTTTTCTTATTCAGAAACGGAAGTTGTTCCGTATTTAAATGAAAATTTATCTATCAGTTGTTATCCTGTTCCTTTTAAAAATGAAATATATTTAAATGGAACAGAGGAAAATGGAATTGCGATATTTTACGACATGCGTGGAGAAGAGATAAAACGACAAACTACTACCAGAGTTACGAAAATAACCACGGAAGATATTCCAACCGGAAGTTATCTTATCCGTTATGTGTCGCAATTTAATAGCTTTACTATCGTTGTATCCAAATTGTAAGGGTTTAGCCTTACCTGTTTTAAATAACTACACCCATAATAGCATACAAATTATTCTCATTGAACTATCTTTATTGAAAGTGAGTTACCTTGCACAATAATGTTTAATATTAAGGGTAAATAAAAATATGGAAATTGGAATCGACAGTTTCGCTTCGGCAACTTTAACAGCGGACGACAACATTGGAAAACAACGCACTCAAGCTCTGGCTGAATTATTGGAGAGAATTGAATTTGCCGATAAATGCGGATTAGACCTATTCGGTATTGGTGAACACCACCGCAAAGAATTTCTCGACTCTGCTCCCGCCATGATACTTGCAGCGGCTGCCGCACGCACAAAAAATATCAGGCTCACAAGTGCAGTTACAGTTTTGAGCGCTGCTGATCCTGTTCGTGTATTTCAAAATTTTGCGACTCTGGACCTAATCTCCAATGGAAGAGCAGAAATGGTGGTTGGTCGCGGTTCCTTTACAGAGGCATTTCCCTTGTTCGGATATCAATTAAATGACTATGACGAATTATTTGCCGAAAAACTGGAATTACTATTAAGTATTCGCGAGAATGAAGTGGTGAACTGGTCGGGAAAATTTAGACCTGCGTTGAGAAATCAGGCAATTTATCCACGTCCATTACAAGATCCATTTCCGATCTGGTTGGGTGTTGGCGGCACTCCGGAATCATTTATCCGTGCAGGGTCTTTAGGATTACCTTTAATGGTCGCAATTATTGGCGGAGAAACGCATAGATTTAAACCACTGATAGATCTTTATCGCGAAGCGGGAAAAATTGCAGGCTTTAAGCCCGAACAATTAAAAGTAGGATTACATTCTTTGGGATATGTTGGAAATTCATCGGAAGAAGCTATTGCGGATTATTATCCGGGTTATGCTGAAACCTTTACTCGAATTGGAAGAGAACGCGGATGGCCACCAGTTACCAGAAACAGATTTGATGCACAAAATGGTAAAACGGGTGCCTTACTTGTAGGCGATCCACAGGAGGTTGCAGAAAAAATATTGCGTCACAGTGAAGCACTGGGTGGAATATCGAGATTTACTTTTCAAATGGATAATGCAGCTTTATCTCATGAAAAATTATTGCACTCAATAAATTTAATTGGCGAAATTGTTTCTCCTATTGTAAATAAATAAATTCTGGTCTGATTGATTTAAAACAAGATCAATGGGAATCGAAATATTATTCCACCGAAAATTTCTTCGCGAACCTTCGCGTTCTTAGTGGCAAAAAAAATATTCTATAGAAAATTATAATTATTATTCCACCGAAAATTCCTTCCCGCCACCTTCCCGCTCTCACCGACTTACCGGCAAAATTTAAATAACCATCTAACGAAATTTCGTTATAAATAGAGCGTTACAATGATCTTTGTCATACCTCAAATAACTAATATTAGTTACTTTCACATTGTTACATTAAATTATACTATTTAACTGGTTATATGACCCACAAACAAATTATGAATTGGCTTTTGGATAGTGATATATCCATTCAATATCAGGTCTACAGAGATTTGTTGGATAAGGAAAAATCTGCACTACAAAAAAGAATTAGTTCAGAAGGTTGGGGTTATCAGTTTCTAAAATGCAGGCAAAAAAATGGTCATTGGGGACAAGGTTTTTATCAACCTAAATGGATATCCACGCATTATACCTTATTGGATTTGAAAAATCTAAATATTTATCCGGGAAATAAGGACATTAATAAATCAATCCAACTTATTTTCGATACTGAAAAAGGACCGGATGGTGGAATAAATCCTATCGGTTCCGTTAAGGCAAGTGATGTTTGTATTAATGGAATGTTGCTTAATTATTCGAGTTATTTTAATACTCCCAAAGAAAATCTAAAATCCGTGGTTGACTTTCTATTATCTCAAAAAATGCCGGATGGCGGATTTAATTGTTTTTCTAACAGACAAGGTGCAGTACACAGTTCCTTGCATACAACACTCAGTGTTTTGGAAGGTATTTCCGAATATGAAAAGAATGGATATACTTACCGTTTAAAAGAATTAATTAAGTCAAAAAAACAAGCCATTGAATTTATTTTAATACACAAATTATTCCGGTCGCACAGAACCGGAGAGATCATTAATCCGAATTTCTTAAAATTGTATTATCCGGGGAGATGGTATTACGACATCCTCAAAGCAATGGATTATTTTCAGTATGCAAATGCAAAATATGACCCCAGAATGGAGGAATCCATTCAATGGATACTCCAAAAACAAACAAAGGACGGATTGTGGAAATTGCCTGCAGCTCACCCCGGAAAAGTGCATTTTGTAATGGAACAAGCCGGTAAACCAAGCAGATGGAATACTTTGAGAGCATTAAGGGTTTTAAGAAAATATGACCCGAACAATAATTTGTAAATAAATTTATCAAATCTAAGGCAGGTTAATGGATAATTCTCCAATAAAATAAAATTGCAGAAATCAATATTGAAGAATAATTAAATGTTATTATATGTTAAAATCTGAATATTAAAAGTTTTGTATTTTTAACCCGATGTTTATAGGAATAAATGTCAAAAAGATTTTAACCAGGTAATTATTTGTCTATGATATATGAAATTTATACACCACAATTTCCGCTCAATCAATTTGTGGAGAGTTTTATTTATTATACAAATTTTAATCCAGCGCACAGCGTAGATCGTTTTTTGCCTGATGGCAATATCAATGTTGTTATTGACCTTACCGATTATCCAAAATTTATTTACGACAATCACACCTTAAAAGAAATACAATCCTGCAAAAATGTTTGGTTCTCCGGAATACGCAATAAATTCATTACAATACCGTCTGGTCGCGACAGTGAAATGTTTATTATCAATTTTCATAAGGGAAAAGCATACCCCTTTGTTGAAATGCCGCTGTATGAGCTCACCGATTGTGTTGTTGATGGTGAATTGGTGCTTACCAATGAAATATTGAATATACGGGAACGTTTACTCGGGATAAACAACATCCTGCTAAAATTTAATTGTGTGGAGCAACAACTTTTGAAGGTGTTTGGTAAAAAAATGCACCTAAATCCTTTTGTTGATTTTGCAGTTGGAGAAATTCTGCGTAATCCCAATATCGCAACAATAGAAAAAATTGCAGATAAGGTCGGTTATTCGCACAAACACCTAATCAATATATTTAAAGAAAATGTAGGATTAACACCAAAGTCATTCCTCAAAGTTATTCGATTTCAAAAGGCAATAACGGAAATTGAAAAAAGTGCCAGGGCGAATTGGACAGGCATAGCTTTTGAAAGCGGTTACTTCGACCAGGCACATTTTATTAACGATTTTAAAAACTTCTCCGGATTTACTCCAACGCAGTTTTTACAATTGAATAATGCCTATACTAACTATATTGCTGTAGGCTGAGGTTAATTTTTTCCAATACACTTCTACAAAAACCACTTTACTTTGTCCGTAAAAAAAATTATGGACGAAATACACATTAATCATTTAGCTGTAATTACCTGTGCAGTGCTGAATTTAGCCCTTGGAGCAATTTGGTATTCTCCTCTCCTGTTCTACAAAGCATGGATGCAGGAAAATAAATTTACAGAAGAGGATATTAAAAAAGTAAACCCTGGTAAAACCTATAGCCTAACCCTGCTATTTTCTTTGATCATTAGTTATAACATGGCATTTTTTTTAGGGAATGCGGAAACCGATTATATTTGGGGCGCCACAGCGGGGTTTCTTGCGGGATTTGGATTTTCTGCACTTATATTTACCATTGTTGCCCTTTTTGAACAACGCAGTTGGAAATACATCCTCATAAATGGTGGATATATCACGATCTATTTTACTTTGGTTGGATTTATTTTAGGAATTTGGAGATAAAATTATTAATATGGCTAAAACATCAGGAGAACTGGAAAAAGAATTTATTGATTCCGCAAAGGAGAAAACAGGAAATTCTATATCCGAATGGCTTAAAATTGTAAAGAATTCCGGGATTGAAAAACGAAACGACCTGCTGGAATGGCTCAAAAAAGGGCATGGTTTAAATCATATGCAGGCGCAATTTATTATTGGAATGCATTTCAATAATGGGAATCCGGTGTATGTTGATGAGAATGTCCTCCTGGAAAATCAATTTATAAAATGCCCTGATATCCGACCACTTTTTGATGCCATCTCAGAAAAAATAGTATCTAATTTTCAGGGCACAACACTCATCCCCAAAAAAACTTATTTATCATTTACTGCAGTAAAAGAATTTGCTGCAATAAATGTAAAACCGGGTGAAATTCGCCTGGGTATGGATCTGGGTGACAGGCCCTTCGATGAAAAGATCCAGAAAACAAAGATGACAGGTCCAATGCCACGCATATCACACATGGCAATAATACATGATATTAAAGAATTTGATAATATTGTATTCGATCTGATCAAACTTTCTTACGAACGAAGTCATAAAAAATGAGTGTTGGGGTTAATTAATGGAGGAAATCAGGAGATTTTATTATTATTGCATAATAAAACTTCAGGCAACCAAAGATTTAACTTTTATGACTTTTGAAAATTACCTGGAAACCATTGCTGATGATCGCAAAGAAGCAATGAAAAAATTGAGACAAACTATTGTAAAAAATTTACCTAAAGGATTTAAGGAAACTTTCAGCAACTTTGGTATTGGATATTGTGTACCTTTTTCCATTTATCCCGAAGGTTATCATTGCGATCCTACAACTCCTCTCCCTTTTATGAATGTAGCTTCTCAGAAAAATTTTATAGCTTTATATCACATGGGTATTTATGGAGATAAAAAATTGTCGGATTGGTTTATCAAGGAATATCCCAAACACAACAAAACCAAACTCGATATGGGAAAAAGTTGTATCCGATTTAAAAAGATCGATCAGATACCATTCGAATTAATTGCCGAACTAACACAAAAAATATCCGTTGAGGATTGGATTACAAATTACGAAAAAAATCTTAAAAGAAACTAAAATGCAAAATATTAAAATTGAAATTAAATGGGCCCTTATATTTATTTTAATGACCTTGGTCTGGATGTTACTGGAAAAATTAGCCGGTCTGCACAGTACACATATAGATAAACACGCTATAGTAACCAATCTGATAGCGATACCCGCAGTTGGAATATATCTGTTTGCCTTGCTGGAAAAAAGAAATCGATTTTACAAAGGTGTTATGACCTATAAACAAGGATTTGTTTGCGGGTTGATCATCACTATAATCATTACAGTTTTCAGTCCCTTGACTCAATTTATAACCTCCACCATTATAACGCCTGAGTATTTTCCAAATGTGATAAAATATGCTGTGGCTGAGGGAGAGATGACGCAAACAGAAGCCGAAAATTATTTCAATCTTAAAAATTATATCATTCAGGGATTAATAGGAGCATTTGCAATGGGAATATTAACAACGGCTATCATTGCTTTTTTTGTGAGGACAAAAAAGTCCAATTAATTGTAAAGGTGACAAAATAACTAACCTAATATATATATACCAAATGAAATATGTTTTCATTTTACTTTTCACCTTTTTATTTGACTACCAATGCTGTATTGCGCAAAATTTTACACTTCAGGATACTACTTTGAAACAAGTTCAAACTTTAGTAACCTATAATATACAATTTGAAATAGCAAAATCTACATTGAAGGAAGAGAGCTATCTTTATCTTGATACAATAGTAATATTTTTACAACGAAATAATAATTTAGTGATGGAAGTCGGTAATTATTTTGACGAACGATGGTCAGCTGAATCCTCCAGATGTCTTACCTGTTTACGCGCTGATAAAATAGTTGAATATTTAATTAGTAAAGGAATTGATTCAGATAGATTGACCGCAGTGGGTTATGATGATTCAAATCCAATTATTAAAAATGCAAAAACGGAGGATGAACATCTTGTTAACCGCCGCACTGAATTTAAAATACTCAGGACGGATTTTGAAGAGTGATTAAGCATTTCGCCAATGAGAAAAATTCCATTTTTCGTATTATTCTTCATCCTTGTCACAAACAATTGTTTCGCTCAGGCGGATACAATTTTTACCAAAGAATATAGTGTATCGCAATTGCAGGAAGATCTCACTTATTGGCGCGACCGACTGGAAAAAAAACTTCCCATACTTTATTTATATAAAAGTAAGGAAGCCGTAGATAGCAAATTTGACAGTATTTACAATGCTATTGATCATCCTATGAATGAATTGGAGTTTTATAGGATGTTGACTCCCCTTACCACTTTCATACAGGACGGACATAATTCCATTATTCCGGGTGAACACGCAATGGAAGCGTTGAGGGGCTGTAACGATCTGTTTCCACTGGATATTAAATGCATCAAAAATAAATTGTATGTTTCATACAATTATAGCTCAGCATCGGAATTAAGTCCCGGGACAGAAATTATATCCATAAATAGTATTACCGCTGAAGTGATTCTGAATAAATTTTTATCTAACCTCCCTAAGGAAGGTAATAATCAACAATATATTTATGGTTCTATCAATTCCGCTTTTCGATTTTATTATTTTGTTTATTATGGATTAGCGGAAAAGTATAACATTGCCTATAAAAATTTGAATGGTAAGGTTGGAAATTGTGAAGTTACAGGGATAGCCCTACTCTCAATGAAAAATCAAAAAGAAAAGGCCAATATTCCGGACTTAAATCCATATAATTTAAAGGTTTTAGATAGTATGCACACGGCAGTGCTTACCATAAAAACATTTGATCAAACTCTTATTAAAAATACATACAACAAAAAATTTAAAAGAGATGTCTCGGGTTATTTTAATTTGATACAGGATGCTAATGTCACCAATCTCGTAATTGATCTGAGAGGCAATATGGGTGGCAATCCTGATTATGTGAAATATTTATTAACCTACTTGTTCGATGAGCCATTTGAGCAAGCTACAGAATGCAGGGTTGTTAAAAACAAAGATTCAGAAAATTTTATGGAACGCAACAAAAAAAGTTGGTTTCCTTTTTATGGCATAGGCAAATTTCAACCGAAAAAAAATAATTTTAAAGAATCAGTATATGTGCTTATTAATGAAAGTACATTTTCTGCAGGAGTAATACTTGCATCAACCTTAAAAAGAGAGAATAGAGCAACTTTCATTGGAACTGAAACCGGAGGTAACCCCGTTATCATGTCAGGCTTCTTTATGCGGTCAACCTGGCAACTTCCAAATACGAGGATTCAGATCACACCCGCTACACTTGCCACAATTTATAATCCCATCGAATTAAATACTGGTCGCGGATTAATTCCCGATCATATTATAGAACTTACACCGGAGCAACTTGCATTATCGGAGGATGTATATTTAAACTATACTTTAGATCTTATCAAAAAACCGCAATAAAATATTAATCACAATCCTACAATGAAAGTGCTCGAAACCGAAAGACTTTATTTACGTGAAATTACAGAAGATGACGCAGAAAGCGCATACCAGTTAAACCTTGACGAGGATGTGATCAAATATACCGGTGACGCTTCTTTTCATGATATAGATACTGCAAGAAATTTTATAAAAAATTACGACCATTATCTCAAATATCATTTTGGCAGATGGGCTGTTATCAGAAAAAATGATGAAACATTTTTAGGTTGGTGTGGATTAAAATACACTTCTGAATTGGATGAAATTGATATAGGTTTTCGTTTTTTCAAGAAATATTGGAATAAAGGTTATGCAACGGAAGCTGCTGTTGCATGTTTAGAACTTGGTTTCCATAAGTTTAATATGCAACAAATAGTAGGACGTGCAAGAAAAGAAAATATTGCCTCAATAAAAGTGCTGGAAAAAATTGGTTTGCATTATTGGAAGGATTTTGATTTTGATGGAGAAGAGGGTGTGGTTTACAAAATTGATAGGCGGGAATGTGTTAAAAATTGATATAATAAATTAACTCAATGGAAAATTTAAGAGTAATTAAATATCCTGACTTTGGTAAATATTAAACTTTTATCGTTGCATATCAGTTAAAAAAAGATCAAAAGTAAAAGTGAATACACAAAACATTTTAGACTTTAAGATCTAATTCCAGAAATCAGTTTCCAATTAAATGTTAATTTATAACAACGGCTTGGAAAAAGGTTTTACCATCGCAACTAATTCTAATATGATATAACCCACTTGCAATATCAGCGACAATAATTTCCGTTGAATTTGTGGTGACATAAATGTTATAAATAACTTTTCCCTCTGCATTAATTAATTCCACTGTACCATTTAAAAAATCATTTCCAACCTCCAGAATAAAAAATGTTTCCGAAGGATTGGGATAAAGTTTTATGGAATTTTCTGCAATATCTTCCAAGGTATTTGCAAAAGTTACTTCAACACTATCTGTGGTTGAGCATTCCAAACTATCTGTAACAGTTGTTGTATAAAATCCAGGTGATAAATTTTCTATCGTCGCCGTTGTTTCACCAGTCTCCCATAAAAATGAAAAGGGTGGAGTGCCGCCATTGGTGATAGTTGCTGTTGCAGTGCCGTTATTTTCACCGCCAATTGCAGGAGAACTTGTCATTGATAATTGCGGCCCGATAAAAATTGTATCAATTGCAACCGCAGAACAAAATACTGGAATAAATCTAAATGCTGTATCATTAGCACCATCATGCCAGCTTTTTTGTACAAATTCGTTATCGCTGGGATTGTGCGTATTAATCCATTTTGTTCCAAAATCATTTACTATTCCTTGCGTGAATGCTCCTTCCTCTACATCTGCCAAGGTGTCAATATATAATTCAATAATACCGGTTGACTCATACAATACCGACGTAACTGTGATATAAAAATAGGATGGAAAATTCATATGAACTTCATCGTATTTAATTATAAATTTTCGATAAGGTGCTGATCCTGAAGTTTCATAATATACTTCACCACCGCCTAGAATATTAAGGTCTTCTCCTGCCAATGCAATTAGATTATTAATAGTTGGAGAAGGGATACCTATATACCAGGTATCATGAGCCTCTCCAAAACACATATAGCCATTACTTGCCGGAAAGATGGTATCATATGTGTTTTCATAAAAATTAAAATTAAATCCGATGCCTAGAGTATCCACGTCATCATTTGTTGTAAAGGAAACAAATGTTGGTGAAATGAATTCCGGTGGAGTATATGGAATAGTTTCCATTGCATAATCCATTGCAGTAGAATAACTGTAATTAATAAGAGCATAAGTTCCATTCACATATACTCCGGGATCAAAAGTTCCTGTTAACGAATCGGTTATTCCCTCACCTGAAAAAATTCCTCCGCTGCCAACATTTACATCCGGAGTAAAACTCGCATCAGTTTCGCATAACGTAATCGGATAATTCAAACCTGCGGGGGTTGCACAGATACTTGTTATGGTAAAAATTAATGTATCGTTATTTGTTATTGTATCGCCCTCTACGCTTGTCCACAATTTTATTTCATGATCGCCACAGGCACTTAAATCAACCAATGAGGTAAATAAAATGGTATCTGATAAATAAGCCGTGATAGTTTCTGTAATTGATTCGCTCTCAATTAAACCTCCATCAACCTGAAAATAAATAGTAAAATTATTTTGATCTGCAAATCCATAATTATGAACAAGTAGCTGTAAATTTTCTTCTCCTAAATTGCATTCTGCGATAGGATAGATGATATCCTGAATTCCTAGATCTGATTCTGAATGTAGACAAGAGGCCAAGTGCCAAAGTATGTTGCGTCTCAAAGCTAGGTGTTCTTCGGAATAATGTTCAATATCATAATAAAACTGGGAGGCTATAACAGTACCTTCGCCATATTTTTTTTGAATTAATGCTGCTTTGGAATATGTAGTATCAATAATTAGGGTATCGAAATCGACTCCGTAGAAACTTCCTGTGCACATAAAGTAACCCAAATCAGGAGAAAAATCAATTGGGTTTGTTATTGGTAAAAATGGCCCATTAATTATAGGATTAAATGGTGCTAAAAAATAACCCTCATAGTTTGGGAGTAGCGAATTACTTCTATATACTGAGTCAAATCCTAGATAAAATTCATAACTAGGAGCAGATAAATAATTAATATATAGACCACCGCCGTTGTAAATAAAATTCTGAAATTCTTCAAAGTAGTTAGTGTAAAAAAGATCAAAATCATCGCTACCAGAAAATGACCCTTCTATAAAAATCATACATGTATTTTCAGAAAACAAACCTGCTGTGTCAATACCTCCATAATTAAACTGCTCCCAATTGCTCTCACCGAATACATCATCCATTAAGGAAATGTTAAGAGTATTATCAATTCCTCCACCTCCTATATATATAATACGTTTGTCCGGCGCTTGAGCAAAGAGCAATCCATTTACAAAAAATAGTAATAAAAAAAAGGTTAAACAGTGCTTCATTGTCACTAAAAATAGGTATTTTATACCGATTGTTAAACAAATCTAATGAAAAATTTACAAAATTCAAATTAATTGGTTTACATTTATTCTCTTTTCCACCTCTAATAAAATTTCCTATGAAACCCAAAGTACTTTTATTTACATGCATTCTTTTTACATCAATATTTAGCTTTTCGCAAACAAATTTCACTTTACATGAGCGAAAAATATACGAATGAATATAAATTAAGTATATTCAATTTATTCGGACAAAAAATAAATGAAATTATTGTAAATGACAATTATGCAGAATGGCGTCCGAATGATTTAGCCAAGGGAATTTATATTTATGAATTAGTGAGTGCAGGAAAAAGATTAGGAGCCGGGAAAATTATATTACAATAGATATGTATTTTATGTTTCAATGCATATCCGGTAATGGCGCTAGTAATCAACTCCTTTTTTTTGCACCATTCAACTAAAGAAATAATCACGGTTTGTGTCCAATGATTTAGATTGCCATTATAGTTTCTCAAATCACACAAAATAAATCTTCCAAATTCCTTGCGTAACCATTCGGTTACATATACTTTTGTAAACAAATAGTTACTTAAGCTTATGGTAAGAAGAGACGTATTCCAGGCAATTGCCGACCCCACAAGGCGGGAGATCATAGCGCTTTTGTCCAATCAGATCATGAATCTCAATGCTGTTGCCGATAATTTTGACATGAGCAGGCCTGCAATATCCAAACATATTAAGATCCTCAGCGAGTGTGGCCTTATCGAAATAAAACAGCTTGGAAGAGAGCGATTCTGTGTCCCGCAACTGGCAGCCTTGGATCAGGTGCAAACTTGGGTTCAGCAATACAGTTTGTTCTGGACCAATAAATTGGATGCCCTGGAAATACATTTGGAACAGCATAAAAAAACCGTTAAAAAAATAAATAAAAAACCGGATCATGGAAAATAAAACGATATACCTCGAACGCCTTTTTAACGCAGATGTAAAAAAAGTATGGTCGGCACTTACCGATAAAAACGAAATGAAATTATGGTATTTTGACCTCAAAGAATTTAAACCGGAAGTGGGATTTGTATTTCAATTTACTGGTGGCCCATCACCGGAAAAACAGTATTTACATATTTGTGAAATAACAGAGTTAATTCCAGAAAAAAAATTAACCTATACTTGGCGTTATGATGGATACTCAGGGATTTCCTATGTGAGTTTTGAATTGTTTCCGCAGGACAACAAAACACTTCTTAAATTAACCCATAAGGATATTGGAACATTCCCATCTGATAATGCTGATCTTTCTATTACAAATTTTGAAGCGGGATGGGATTCAATAATAAATACCTCGTTAAAAAATTATCTTGAAAAGGATGATTTTCACTATGAGATCACGGTAGAATCCACTGCTAAAAAGATCTATACAGGGCTCACACAAAATATTCAAAATTGGTGGACTGAAAAAATGGAAGGTTCGGCGAATACAATAAATGAGGTATTTACCGTGCGTTTCGACAAAACTTTTAAAAAGATAAAAGTAGTGGAATTGATACCCGACAAAAAAATTATCTGGGAGGTAATGGAAAGTTATATCGATATCGCAGAGATCAATAATAAATCAGAATGGAACGGAACGAAAATAGTTTGGGAAATAAATCAAAATGAGGATTCAACAGATCTTATCCTGACGCATCACGGACTTAAACCTTCATTAGAATGTTATGAGGTGTGTGATAATGGTTGGATAAGTTTTATGGAAAGTTTTCACGATTACATAACCACTGGCATGGGCACTCCTTTTGGGTAATGGATCACGGATTTAAAGGATTTCGCGGGTTTCACAGATTTACTTAATATTTAATTACACCCTGCATGCCCTGCGTCCTCTGCGATCTCTGCGGGGAACAAAAACATTTGGATCACAGATTATATGGATTACGCGGATTTCGCTGATTTAATTGTTTTTGGAATTTAGTGAACCAAAACTTTGAAGCTCCTGCTGGAAATAACAAATATTTTTTATTTTTATCCCATGGCATACAACGAAAAATTAGCGGAACGCATACGCGAGAAACTTGGGGATGTTCCTAATGTGGAAGAAAAACGAATGATGGGTGGTTTAACATTTATGGTAAATGATAAAATGTGTGTAGGCATCATAAAAGATGATCTTATGTGTCGCATAAACCCGGAATTTCATGCAAAGGCAGTGGAGCAACGCGGATGCAGAACCATGGATTTTACAAATAGACCCATGATAGGTTATGTACTAATTGATGAGACAGGAATGAAATCAAAAAAGGATTTCGATTATTGGATCGAACTCGCACTTTCCTTTAATGACCTGGCAAAATCCTCTAAAAAGAAGAAAAAATAAAATTAACTTCCTGGATGATTCACGAAGAATAATTCTTTTGTGCTATGTCGCAAAACACCCTTTTTAAGTCACATACACACAGTATTTGCATTCCGAACAAAACTGACCTTTGTTTTTATTAAATTAATTCAGGTTTTAATAAAACTCAAAACAAAAACAATGAAAAGAACTAAAATTTTATACTGGGTATTTACAGGGTTGTTCGGAGCATTTATGCTTTTTTCTGCAATCCCTGATCTTTTAACAGTTCCGGATGCAGTCAAAATGGTGCATGATGATCTTGGATATCCTGTTTATATTATACCGTTTTTAGGATTGGCAAAAATTCTCGGAGTGATCGCAATAATTATTCCCGGATTTCCAAGAATAAAAGAATGGGCTTATGCAGGATTAGCATATGATTTAATTGGGGCTACTTACTCATTGTATTGCATCGATCCGTCGCCAAAAGGTTGGATGGGAATGTTGGGACCTATTTTAATAGGAGCGCTATCATATTATTTTTATCACAAAAAATTAAAATCCTTTACTGCATCTCAAACTACAATTTAATTATTATGTCATTTCAAGCATATCTCGATAATATTCAAACCAAAACAGGTAAGTCGCCTGAGGATTTTAAAAAATTAGCGAAACAAAAGGGCTTTTTAGAAAATGGTGAACTTAAATCCACTGTAAAAGCCGGAGAAATTGTTAATTGGCTAAAAACGGATTTCGATTTGGGACACGGACACGCGATGGCTATTTTTGCTTTGCTTAAGGGTAAAAAAGAATAAAATATTATGCAATTTAAAACGGTATTACTACAAGCAGGCAAAACAGCGACCGGATTTGAAATTCCTGCCGAAGTAGTTGAAAAATTAGGTGCGGAAAAAAAACCTCCGGTTAAAGTTACCATAAACGGATATACCTATAGAAATACCATTGCTGTTATGGGAGGAGTTTATATGATCGGTGTTAGTGCATTACATCGGGAGGGTGCGAATATAAAAGGTGGAGATAAAATTACAGTGAATATCGAACTAGATACGGAAGAACGAATTGCAGAGGTTCCGGCAGATCTTGAAAAAAGATTAAAAAAAGATCCTGTAGCCAAAAAGAATTTTGACGCACTTTCCTATAGCAAAAAACGCGCATTCATTATTCCGATCAACGATGCAAAAACAGAAGAAACCCGACAAAGAAGAATTGAAAAAACTTTAGAATTATTAAAGGAAAATAAAAAGTAAAATATCTATTTTTTTTATTCATAATATTTAATCATAACTAAAAATAATAAGATGGCAAGAACAAGCACTTATCTCAATTTTACCCGAAACACTGAAGAAGCATTTAATTTTTATAAATCCATTTTTGGAGGAGAATTTGGTAGAAATGGCATCGCAAGATTTAAGGATATACCACCCTCCGACGATATGCCACCCTTAGCTCCCGGCGACGAAAATCTCGTGATGCACATTGAATTGGAAATTACCGGTGGACATAAGTTAATGGGAACCGATGCACCGGAAACCATGGGCTTTACAGTGAATTTTGGAAATAATATGCACATCAACCTCGAACCTGACACGAAAGAAGAAACCAAAAAATTATTTGATGCATTATCGCAAGGCGGCAAAATAACAATGGAACTTCAGGACATGTTTTGGGGGGATTATTTTGGAAGTTGTATCGATAAATTTGGTGTGCAGTGGATGTTTAATTGTGCATCGTGATTAATGAGGTGAGTGGTGAGAATGCTCCAACCTGGAAAAAAGTTTAAGGTGAAAACCCAAATCTCTAATGGTAGCTGCACCGGACTCACGATTCACGAAAATGAGTAATGAGAAATGAGTAATGAATTTGATCCGAGTTGGATTAAAGCTTCCGATCTATTTGGTGAGTGGTGAGTGGTGAGAATGCTCCATCCCGGAAAAAGGTCCAAAGTCAAAATCCGAGCTCCAATGGTTGCAATAATGGACTCACGATTCACGCCTCACGATTCACGAAAATGAGTGGTGAGAAGGTTCCATCCCGGAAAAAAGTTCAAAGTCAAAATCCGAGCTCCAATGGTAGCAGTGACGGACTCACGATTTACGATTGACGGTTCACGAAAATGTTTGTTTATTATACTTATTCCTATATTCCACCGGCGTAAGTCCCGTAATTTTTTTAAAGATAGTTCTGAATGCTTTTGTATCAGTATACCCAACATCAAACATTACTTCATTAATATTTTTTCTGCTTGTTTCAAAACTTCTTTTTGCGGCTTCCATTTTAATGCGATGAATATATTCTAATACTGTATTGTTGGTAGCCAGTTTAAATCGACGCTCAAAACTTCTTCTGCCAACAGAAACTTTGTTTGCCAGATCATCCACGGATATTTTTTCGGCATAATTTTTTTCTATGAATTCCTGCGCTTCCTTTACTTCATTATCGCTGTGATTTTTTTGTCCCTTGAATAAAGCAAATGTTGTCTGACTATCTCTATCAATATCAATGGCAAAATATTTTGACGCAAGAATTGCAGTTTCTCTGTCGGTATATTTTTCCACCAAATGCAAAAGTAAATTCCAATAAGAATTTGCTCCACCGCTGGAATAAATTCTATTTTCCTCGGTAATGATACTACCATCCACCATTTCTACTTCAGGAAACATTTCTCTGAACTCATTTTGAAATCCCCAATGCGTGGAACATTTTTTTCCATCGAGCAAACCTGTACTGGCAAGTAAAAAAGCACCAACACATAAAGATGCAACCTCTGCCCCACCCTCATACTGATCGGTGATCCAAGGAATTAAATCTTTGTTTAAATGGATGGCATTTTTCATATCCCCAAAAAGTGCCGGAATAAAAACCAGATCGGTACTTTTAACATCCTTAATTTGTTTATCCGTATGAACGGAAAATATTCCATCGTTAAGCTTAACCTCCTTCTTAAGACCAACCAGCTGTATATTGAACAAAGGTTCCTTCCCCGAAATCATCAAAAATTGATTTACTGCGGAAAATAGATACTGCGGATCAGCAATTGCCTGCATTACTGATGATTCCGGTACGAGAATGCTTACGTTTTTCATGATTCAAAGATATAAAAAATCTGTCGCAAAACACCCCAATATTGTCATTTTAACACATTGTTTTTAATTCTATATGCCCCATCTTTGTATCACAAATCAAATAATTTTACAATCTATAAGGAAAGCAAAACTATTTAATTTACTAACTTAAAAAATACAAATTATGACAAGTAACATGATCACTATTGAAGCATTAATAAATGCACCAATAGAAAAAGTATGGAAATTCTGGACCAAACCAGAACACATTATGGTATGGAATGCAGCTTCCGACGATTGGCATACTCCTTCTGCCACAAATGATCTGAGAACAGGAGGAAAATTCACCTCACGAATGGAAGCAAAAGACGGCAGTTTTGGTTTTGATTTTGAAGGCATTTATGATGAAGTAATAAATATGGAGCTAATTAAATACAGCATGGCAGACGGAAGAAAAGTGCAGGTAGATTTTATTAAGGAGGGTAATAATACTCAAATTATTGAAAAATTTGATCCGGAAAGTGTAAATCCCATTGACATGCAAAAAACAGGTTGGCAGGCTATTCTGAATAATTTTAAAAAATACACTGAGGCTAATTAAATACCTCCTAAATAAATTTAATGGCACAGATTAATTCCTATTTAACCTTTAGTGGAAACTGCAGGGAAGCAATGCTTTTTTACCAAAAATGTTTGGGTGGTGAACTTGTTTTACAAACCATTGGAGATTCACCTCTTGCAAAACAACTGCCTGCAAAAATGAAAGAATTTATTTTGCACGCTACCTTAACAAAAAATGAATTAATACTCATGGGTTCTGATATGGTTGCAGAAGGCGGATTAATTAAAGGCAATGCAGTTTCACTTTCTATAAATTGCAGTAGTGAAAAAGAAATTTTATCTTTCTATAAAAAACTTTCCGTGGGAGGAAATGCCGATCACCCATTAGAAGACACTTTTTGGGGAGCATTATTTGGCGATCTTACCGATAAATATGGTAATCATTGGTTATTAAGTTTTGATAAGAACATCAATAAAAAATAAATTATGAGACATTTAAGTGTTTACAATTTCCTTTCCCTGAATGGTTGTTATAAAGGATTAAATGGTGACATTAGTTGGCATCAACATGGAGCTGAGGAAAATTCCTTTTCGGAAAAAAGTATGGAACCCGGAAATACACTGCTTTTCGGAAGAATTACCTATGAAATGATGGCCGGATATTGGTCGTCACCGGCTGCGTTTGAACAATCGCCGGTTGTGGCAGAGGGAATGAATAAGGCAGAAAAAATTGTATTTTCTACCACTTTAAAAACTGCTGATTGGAAAAATACCCAACTGATAAAAGAGAATATTGTAGAAGAGGTTAGAAAATTGAAACAAAGTAATGGTAAAAATATGACCATACTCGGAAGCGGGACAATTATCACCCAATTAGCCGAAGCAAATCTTATTGACAGTTATCAAATAATGATAGATCCTGTTGTTATTAAAAACGGAACACCAATTTTTAATAACATACAATGCAATATAAATCTCAAACTAATTGATACAAAAACTTTTAAAAGTGGTGTTGTACTTTTAAATTACGCAATAGAATAAATTAATTATTGTTTCTCTTTAAAGATGGTAGAAGTATTCAAAACAAATGTAGCAGAAGAAGTAGAAGCAAAATTCTTATTGAATTTACTCAATATAGATTTTCCTTGTTACAAAATAAATTTTGACTTATCTGATTGTGATAAAATATTGAGAGTGGAAGGGGAAAATATGGTATTGGATAAAATAATTGATGTTTTGAATCGAAATAATTATGTTTGTATTATTTTAGATTAAAGTATTATTAATTTCATTAACAAACTAAATTTTTATTATGGCTATGTTAAAAATCGCCCCGGCCAATATAGATGAATATATTTTCCCATTTCCTTCAGAAACCCAGAAAAAACTGGAACAAATTCGGCAATTGATTCAGAAGTTAGCTCCTAAAGCTAAGGAAGTAATAAGTTATGGTATGCCAGCATTTAAATTAAATTCGGTAATCGTTTATTTTGCCGGATATAAACATCATATAGGATTTTATCCAACATCCACAGGAATTAAAAATTTTGAAAAGGAGTTCGCCAAATATAAATGGTCGAAAGGAGCTGTTCAATTTCCATTGGACGAACCCTTACCTGTTGCACTAATTACTAAAATTGTAAAATTTAAAATTAAGGAAGATAAGGAAAAAGCAGATGCCAAAAAAAAACTTAAAAACCTGTAAAAAAGGTCACCAATTTTTTAAGAGCAGCACTTGTCCCGTTTGCCCTATATGCGAGCAGCAACGCAAACCAAAAGACGGTTTATTTTCTCTGCTTTCAGCACCGGCGCGAAGGGCTTTGGAAAATGAAGGCATATTAACACTTAAACAATTGTCGAAATACACGGAAGCAGAAATTTTAGCACTTCACGGAATGGGTCCGAATGCAATGCGTAAACTTCACCTGGTTTTGGATTCTGAACATCTTACCTTTAAAAAAAATTGAACTCATTTTATAAATTCTGATATTTTTAGGCTTATAAAACAGTAAAATCAACCTCTGTTGACTACATGAAGCTTAAATAACGTTTTCTTTCCTCAACATTTCCTACTTTTATACCAAATTACACAAAACATATTTACTCTTAGGTAAATATTAATTGCAAGATTGAATACAATACACTTTACTAAATTACGTCATTAAATAAAAAAACTCATGGAACTCCTATTCTACGATTACTGGTGGATCTTACTCATTATTCTTTGTCTTGTTTTGTATAAATACATACTCCGTTTTTTATTCGGGATGGTAATTGTTCCGGAGGATAAGATCGGATTGGTGACAAAAAAATTCGTTTTATTTGGCGAAAATAAAGAATTACCCGACGGGCGCATTATTGCAACATTGGGTGAAGCAGGTTTTCAGGCTAAAACCCTTGCCCCGGGCCTTTATTTTTGGAAATGGGTGTGGCAATATGATGTTACCATGGAAAGATTTACCATAATTCCGGAGGGTCAGATCGGACTTGTTTTGGCTAAGGATGGTATGGCAATTCCTACCGGAAATATTCTCGGTCAAATGGTGGAATGTGACACCTATCAGGATGCCACAAAATTTTTAAATAATGGTGGACAGCGCGGTCGCCAAACAACTTATATAACTGCGGGTTCTTATCGTATCAATACCATGTTATTTGATATTTCGGTTACAGATATGATCAGAATTCAGGAAAGTATGGTGGGCATAGTTACTACGCTGGATGGTTTGCCGATTGAAAGCGGACAAATAGCGGGTAAAATGATTGAGGGACATAATAATTTTCAGGATTTTGATAAATTTATTAAGAATGGTGGAAATCGCGGACTTCAACCGCATGTAATTCTTGCAGGATCTTATAACCTCAATCCCTGGGCAGTGCAAATGGAAGAAATTCCAATGACAGAAATTTCGATCGGTTATGTTGGAGTGGTTATTTCTTTTATCGGACAGGATGGACACGATCTTACAGGATCTGATTTTAAACATGGGAATATAGTAGAAAAAGGATTTAAAGGAGTTTGGCTCGAACCACTTGGACCGGGTAAATATCCTATTAATAAATATACCATGAAAGTGGAATTGGTGCCTACAACAAATCTCGTATTAAATTGGGCCTCAGCAAGAAGTGAAGCTCATAATCTGGATAAAAATCTTTCCACTATTACTGTGCGTTCAAAAGATGGTTTCCCATTTAATTTAGATGTTGCACAAATTATTCACGTGCCAACAACAGAAGCTCCAAAGGTTATTGCGCGTTTCGGAAATATGGTAAATCTTGTTTCGCAGGTATTGGAACCTACCATTGGAAACTATTTCAGAAACTCGGCGCAGGACAGTGATGTAATTGCCTTTTTATCTACCAGAAAAGAAAGACAGGAATCTGCAAAAGAGCATATTAAAAAAGTGTTGGATGAATATAATGTGAATGCAGTGGATACACTTATTGGAGATATAGTTCCACCGGAATCCTTAATGAAAACATTAACAGATAGAAAAATTGCAGAGGAACAAAAAATAACTTACGATACTCAAAAAAAGGCACAGGAAACTCGTCAGGGAATGGAAAAAGAAACTGCCATTGCCGATATGCAAAAGGATATAGTAAAAGCACAACAAAGTGTGGAGATCGCGGAACGCACTGCAAGCGCAACTGTTAAAAAATCGGAAGGTGATGCTACAGGAGTAAAACTTGCGGTGGGTGCAGAAGCGGAGGCGACAAAAATGCGCGCATTTGCAGAAGCGGAATCTACCAGAGCAAGAGCGCAGGCAGATTCAGAAGCAATAAAATTAAGAGCTGCAGCGCAGGCTGAACAAATTACATTAACCGGTAGTGCAGAGGCAGGAAAAATTCTCGCGATAGGTAAATCCACTGCAGAAGCATATGAATTAGCAGTGAAAGCACTTGGCGGTGAAAACTTTACACGATATAAAATAACAGAGGAATTGGCAAAAGGACATATTAAATTAATTCCGGATGTGCTTATTGGCGGAACAAATAGTAATGGAACGGCAATGGATGGTTTATTGGGATTAAAATTAATGGAGATGATGGATCCGAAGAATAAAAAAGAAGAGGAAAAATAATAGTGTAAAAAATACACTAATTCCACTATATTAAAAATTACTTTATGCAGGAAATAATTATAAAAAGGAATTACAACTTATATTACCGCATGCTCGCGATTAGTGTTGTTGCATTGTTTTTTATTGCAAGAAATATTATTTCATATTATAAATCAGGTGGAGAGGGGAATTTAGTTTTTCTCATCATTTCTTACGTTTTTGGGTTTTTCATTTTACTCTTAGTAAATAATTCTATTCGTCAATTAAACAAAAGAACTCCGGCCCTTATCATTTCAGAAAATGGAATTATCGATAATATCAGTTTAATAAAACCGGAGTTGGTACCATGGTCTAATATTGTCGGTGCTGAGGTAAAAAAATATCGGGGAAATTTACAAATGGCAATTATATTGCGCGATTATTACGATGTTTTAGATAACGAAAGCCCAGTTCGTTCTAAAATGACCCAAACATTAATCAACGATCTGGAGACGCCCTGGTTGATCAATCTGACCTTAATCAAGACAGATATTTCTGAGCTTCATCGTATAATTCTCGAAAGATCAGCGGCAGCGGCAGCGGATGTCGTGAATCGTGAATCGTGAATCCGGGATGGAACAATAAGTCAAGAGTCATAAGTCAATAGTCATTGGTCAGGAGTGAAATTTTCCGGCAACCGAAATCCGGACTCACGCCTCACGATTCACGATTCACGAAATAATTGTTATTTGTCAGGAGTCAATAGTCATTAGTCAGGAGTGAAATTTTCCTCCAACCGAAATCCGAACTCACGCCTCACGCTTGATGCCTCACGAAATAAATGTCATTGGTCAGGAGTGAAATTTTCCTCCGATCGAAATCCGAACTCACGCCTCACGCTTGACGCCTCACGAAAAAAATGTCATTGGTCAGGAGTGAAATTTTCCGGCAACCGAAATCCGGACTCACGCCTCACGATTCACAATTCACGAAATAAATGTCATTGGTCAGGAGTGCAATTTTACGGCAACTGAAATCCGGACTCACGCCTCACGATTCACGATTCACGAATTCCTCCCCTGTCCATTTTTAGAATTTCGATCGTTATGAAACTTTATAACCAAATTTCATAACTTAAATCTATTAAAATGACAGGATCAGAAAATGCATTAAATTGGTTTGAAATATCCGTAAGCGATATCAAACGAGCAAAAACTTTTTACGAAACTATTTTCGGTATTGAAATGCCAACACAGGAAATGATGGGCATGCAAATGGCCTTTTTCCCGTCGGAGGATATGAACGGGAAAGTTTCCGGTTCATTGGTGCAAGGTGACATGCACAAACCGAGTGCTGATGGGGCAAAAATTTATTTGAATGGAAATCCCGATCTTAACATCGCTTTATCGAAAGTGGAAAGTGCAGGTGGCAAGGTGATAATGCCGAAAACACATATTGGAGAAGATATAGGTAATATGGCCTTTTTTATCGATTCTGAAGGAAATACTGTTGCTTTACATTCAAATAAATAAATTAAAATACATTATGAAAGAATTTTTATTAGTGTTCAGAAGAGACGCTTCTGTGAACGAACCCCCAATGTCGCCCGAACAAATTCAAACCATGATGAAACCCTGGCAGGATTGGATAGGAAGTATAGCAGCTCAAAATAAATTGGTGACTGCAGGAAACCGGTTAACACCTGATGGAGCTGTGATAAAACCGAATAATGTGATCACAAATGGGCCATTTGTGGAAATTAAAGAAGCGATTGGCAGATATACAATTATCAAATGTGAAACAATGGAAGAGGCAGTTGAATTATCTAAAAATTGCCCCATTTTATTTAATGGCGGAAGTGTTGAAGTGCGCACAATTGTACCAATGGATTAAGATGATCTCATAAACCTTCCGATTAATTTCGGAAGGTTTTTATTGTATGCAGGAACAAGAATTGATACCACATTTATTCCGGACGGAGTACAGAAAAATAATATCTGTACTTTGTAAGGTATTTGGATTTGAGTATATCGCTATTGCGGAAGATATTGTAAGTGAAACATTTTTATTGGCGGCGGAAACCTGGGGATTAAAAGGATTGCCACAAAATCCAACTGCATGGTTATATACTGTTGCAAAAAATAAAGCAAAAGATCTTTTAAAACACAACGATGTATTTAACAAAAAAATAGAGCCTGCTTTTAAAAGATCAACTTCATTGAGTGAAGAAACGGAGATCGATCTTTCAGGAAAAAATATCAACGACAGTCAATTGCAAATGATGTTTGCCATATGCAATTCTGCTATACCCACGGAGGCACAAATCGGGTTATCACTCAATATTCTTTGCGGATTTGGGGCGGAAGAAATTGCGGATGCATTTTTAAGCAACAAAGAAACGATCTATAAACGTTTATCAAGAGCAAAGGAAAAACTCAGATCTGAAAATATAAAAATAGAATTGCCGGCTCCATCAGAGATCAACGCGAGATTAGAGACTGTATTAACAACAATTTATTTATTATTTAGTGAAGGATATTATTCTACGTCACAAAATACAACATTGCGCAGGGACCTGTGTTTGGAGGCAATGCGATTAAATTTAATGTTGACGGAATTTGAAATTACCAATACTCCGGCTGCAAACGCTTTATTATCATTAATGTGTTTTCACTCTTCGCGTTTTGATGCAAGAACGAATTTAAACGGCGAACTTATTTTATATGAGGAGCAGGATGAAAATTTATGGAATAAAGAATTAATACTAAAGGGAGAATATTATTTGAACAGAGCCTCTACGGGAAAATTACTATCAAAGTATCATTTGGAAGCAGCAATTGCTTATTGGCACACAATTAAAAACGACAGCACCGAAAAATGGGAAAATATATTACAGCTTTATAACAGGTTATTACAAATAGAGTACTCTCCTATTGCTGCACTCAACAGAACCTTTGCATTATCAAAAGCAAATGGAAAACTACAGGCCATAGAGGAAGCTGAAAAACTTGATCTGAAAAACAACCATTTATATCATATGTTGCTAGGTAATTTATACATTGATATAAATAATGCGAAATCCGGAGAGCACTTTAAAACTGCCTTAGAGCTCGCAAAAACCACTTCGGATAAATCGTTTATTTTACAAACTATCAATAAACGCTCAGCAATTAATTAATGAGATCGTTACACCTACGTCTCCACCTCGGTTTCTTATAATATGAACATTTATCTAAAAAGCGACTGCGGCATAAGCTAATTGCTTCACCTAATTTTAATGCTTAAAGGCGCTGAGATCCTGGTTTCACAAAAATTCAGTAATATTGAGTTAGCAAATTTATAAACTCCATAAGAAAGACATTCTCCATATTATTTAAAATAATTACCGGTCTATTTCTGTGCCTTGTTATTTATTTGAATATCAGATTATATTCCGGGCCTCATCTGGAAAATAAGCCGGAAACTCTCGCAACCTCTATAAAACAACTAAACTATTTAGGAAATGAAATCCACAATAATGAACTAGGATATAGAATGCAGGAAATATTTCCCGAAGGATTTGTTTTTACGAATGTATTATATGGATTAAGTTGTGCGGAAATTGCAGCAAAAACAAATTTTGAAAACGAAGATCAAACTTACCAACTTGGTGAAGCGAGATTTGCCTTTGAAGAAATTAATTCCGAATATGCAAAACAAAATTTCATTAAATCAATGTCTCCGGAATATGGAATGTATTATATAGGGTGGAAAAATTTTCTTTTGGGGAAAATACTTGCCGCACAAAAAATTAAAGACAGTTCAGAGGTGGTTTTATTTAAATCTTATTGCAATTCAATTTCCGAAGCCATTAAAAATAATTTTTATCCGGCATCATATCCTACCTCCTCTTGGCCTGCAGATGCTGCTGTTGGCGTTGCCTCTTTAAAACAACATGATCTTCTTTTTGAACCTAAGTACGATTCGTTAATAAAAGATTGGGTGCAAAAAGTAAAATTAAATCTTGACAGTATTTCAGGATTAATTCCTCACGAAGTTGATGCAGCAAACGGAGAACCCATTGATGTTGCAAGAGGATCATCTATTTGTTTAACACTGATATTTCTTTCTGAAATTGATTCTGTATTCGCAAAAGAACAATTTGATCTGTTTTATGAAAAATTTACGATCACCAGATTTGGATTACCATTTATCAGAGAATATCCGAAAGGTACAAGAGGACATGCCGACATTGATTCCGGACCATTAATTCTGAAAGTAGGTTTCGCGGGCACAATAGTAGCCACAGGAACATTTATGAAATTTGGTGAAGTGGAGACAGCAAATAGAATTTCGGCTTGTATAGAAAGTATCGGTTTTCCAAAAACTGATGGAGATCAAAAAAAATATTTATCAGGAAAATTACCCATTGCGGATGCATTTATAGTATGGACCAGACTACAATCCTATGAAACTATTCGCAATAATTACACTTTTGGGAGTTTCCTTATGTTTCATATTTATAGTTTTTTGCTCCTGGTTTTTTTTATTGTATTATTTTATCGAAAAAGACTTTGGGATTTATTTACAACGAAACGGACCAGATATACTGCATCCAAACAAAAATAAGATACAGACAAATATCATAACTTTTTCACTATCAATTAATTATGTCCTATTTTTACAATAGGACATTAAATCCACTCCTATTAATTAATTCTGAACCTAAATCCCGGTTCATACGTAAAATATATAATGAACCTATGAGGTGATCTTGTAATGGACATTTTGTGTTTCGTCAATATTTAAACAAACAATTATGAATCACCATTTATTACCAATTTCAGAAATAGAGCAACTTTTTAACACAAGTGAAGCAGGTTTGAATACAGTTGCGGCCGAAAAACTCTTATTAGAATTTGGGAAAAATGAATTGGCTGCTAAGAAAAAGAAATCCACTATCGTGATTTTTTTAAGCCAATTTAAAGATGTAATGATCTTTATTTTATTGGCAGCAGCAGCAGTATCCATTTTTATTGGTGAGATGAATGACGCCTATGTAATTCTTATCATTGTGTTATTGAATGCCGTGATCGGTTTTATGCAGGAATACAAGGCAGAAAAAGCGATGGTGGCTTTAAAAAAGATGTCGGCGAGTTCAACAATTGTCAGGCGTGAAGGAAAAATATTTGAAATACCCAGTATTGATTTAGTGCCGGGCGATGTTGTATTAATGGAATCGGGGAATCTAGTTCCTGCAGACATGCGTTTGAGAGAATGTCACTCTTTGAAAATAGAAGAGGCTGCACTTACAGGAGAATCAATTGCGATCGATAAAATTACGGAGGAACTCACGGAAGAAAAATTATCGCTGGGCGACATTATCAACATGGCATTTAAAGGTACTATTGTTACCTATGGAAGAGGGGAAGGAATTGTAGTTGCCACAGGTATGCAAACAGAAATTGGAAGAATAGCAAAATTGTTAGATACAAAAGAACTTCAAACTCCTCTGCAAAAAAAATTAGCTGATTTCGGAAAAAAACTTTCCTTTATTGTTATTGCAATTTGTGTGGTGATGTTTGGGGTAGGATTATTGCGCGGTGAAGAACCCATTCAAATGTTGCTTACATCAATTTCGGTTGCTGTTGCTGCAATTCCGGAGGCATTGCCTGCCTTAATAATAATTGCTTTAGCTATTGGCGCTAAACGCCTTGTGCGCATCAATGCATTAATCCGCAAATTACCGGCGACAGAAACTTTAGGATCTGTAACCTATATCTGCACAGATAAAACCGGAACAATTACCCAAAATAAAATGACCGTTACAAACATTTGGCAAATGTCGGAAACCAGTTCTTTTAAAAATTTAAGTGCGGATGAATTACTTCTTATTGCGATGGAACTTAACCACGATGTAATGTTGGATGAAAATAATAATTTAAAAGGTGATCCTACAGAAATTGCATTGGTAGAATATTCACGAAGTAACAGAAATAATAAAATTGCATTCAATATTGATCAACCACGAGAACAAGAATTGCCATTTGATTCGGAACGCAAGCGCATGAGTGTAATTTATCCGTTTAATAATGCTTGGATGGTAATTACAAAAGGTGCCGTTGAGTCTATTCTAGAAATTTGCGATGAAAAAAATGCAGCTCAAATTAATACTGCAACGGCAGAATTTGCAAAAGAAGGCAAACGAATTTTAGCATATTCCTTTAGAGAATTACCTGATCTACCTGATTCTTTTTCTGTAGAGACCATTGAATGTAAAATGCATTTTTTAGGATTGGTTGCAATGATCGACCCGCCGCGTTTGGAATCAAAACAAGCAATAATTGATTGCAAAACGGCCGGTATCATTCCGGTGATGATAACCGGTGACCATCCTATTACCGCCAGGGTAATTGCAATGGAAACAGGCATCATTGGAGATGCTAAGGATAAAATTATAACCGGAGCGGAATTAGATGCATTATCGGACGCCGAATTTGAAAAAGAAGTTGAAAATATCAGATTATATGCCCGTGTTTCACCAGAACAAAAACTACTTATTGTAAAAACACTGCAAAAAAGATCTCAAATTGTTGCAATGACCGGCGATGGGGTAAATGATGCACCTGCTTTAAGAAGAGCAGATATTGGAGTTGCAATGGGGATCACCGGAACAGATGTAAGCAAGGAAGCTGCTGATATGATCTTACTCGACGACAACTTTGCAACATTAATAAAGGCAATTAAAGAAGGCAGAAGAATTTATGATAACATTCGCAAATTTTTTAAATATATACTCACGAGTAACGGAGGAGAAATCTGGACTTTATTTCTTGCTCCCTTAATAGGATTGCCATTGCCTTTATTACCAATTCATATTTTATACATTAACCTCGTTACAGATGGATTACCAGGTTTGGCATTCGCTGCGGAACCTTCGGAAAAAGATATTTTAAACCGAAAACCGCGAAAACCCAATGAAAGTATTTTTGCAAATGGAATCGGTATCCATATACTTTGGGTTGGATTTTTTATGGGTGCAATTTGTTTAGCAACGCAGGCAATTGCAATGCATCTGGAAAATGATAAATGGCAAACTATGGTTTTTACTGTGTTGTGTATCAGTCAAATGGGCCATGCTATGGCGATTAGAAGCAACATGGAATCATTGTTTCAACAAGGGGTATTCGGAAATAAACAATTAGCCGCTGCAGTGCTTTTAACCTTAGGCTTACAAATGATCGTAATTTATGTTCCCTTTATGCAGGATATATTCGGAACAGAAGCATTATCATTAAATGAATTATTAATTTGTATTGCTATTTCCTCAACTGTGTTCTGGGTGGTTGAGTTTGAAAAATTACTTAAGAGAACAAAAGCTAAAAAAATTAATTTACCCAGAAAATAATCAGAGAATTTCCCGGGTAGTAATATTTATAAATAGTTTGTTATTACCCATTATCAGCCCAATCAGGAAACTAGTGATTTTTTTACAAACGCTTTCAATTGATTATCGGTAATATAATCGCCATCTACAGTATGAATTACCTTGTTGATGAAATTGTGTTCCGCATTAAGATAGTTATAAAACTCCTGTCTTGCAGTGGTTGGACCAAAAATCAGAATTTCATCATAAACCACTAATTTATCTGCCAATTCTTTAAAATAAGCATGTAAACTATTTTGTTCTTTCTCATGCTTAGCAAATTCATTGTTGGATGACCTGAATCCGCCAAGTTTTACACCATCGGAAGATTGTCCGGAAATGCGTTTCCTTCCTTTAATCTTGGAGGTTACTTTTATTAAATCCTGATCAAGATGTGCAGGATCGATCATTTTAGCTTCTTTATGATCCATCCAAATTGCTATTTTTTTAATTTCCAGTTGCTTTTTCATAATAAATATCTTAGTTGGTAAACTTTACAAGCTAAAATATAAGGCAATTATCATTTTTTTAAGAATCTAAATCACATGAGTTTATGACTAATCTCACAATTTGCATTTTGTAAAAAATATACAAATTGTAAAAAGAAGATATCAAACGTATAATTTCGGGGATTTATTTCTACAAAACTTCTTATGATCCTTAAAATATAACAATCAATCATCTCCACATCTGTAGAATTTTTTCTACATGAAATAATGTTTATTATATAATAATTAAATATTTTTATTAAGAATTTATACTTATACAAAAAAAACAAATCACCGATAAATATAAATTAATTTTAAACCTGAGCGATGTGTGAAGAACCCATATCAGCTTGACTTTCTATATTATTTTATATATATATATAATTAAATATATTTGCGTTTCCAACTAAAAATAATCAACTCGACGTATAAATATGAGTGAATTATGCAATTATTGGACAAACTTTTGCATAATTGGAGTAACACTAAAAAATTTATAATTTGCAATAATTTTTTTATCAAATTCTGAGGATAAGTCATTAAAAATTAAAATAATTTAAACACGAAATGAAGCTCCAGATCAAATACATGGTTAGCGATCGCTGTAAATTATTGGTTAGGACAGAACTGCAGAAGCTTGGTCTGAACATAATAAATATAAGACTTGGCGAAATTGAAATTGCAGAAAATCTTACCGAAGACAGCAGACTCCACTTAACAACGGCATTAACAGGTTCTGGCCTTGAACTTATAGAAGACAGGAGGTCAGAAATAACGGAAAAAGTGAAAATTGCCATAAATGAAATGATTAGGAATAAAGAAAAAATTCAAAAAGGCAGAATTTCACACTACCTCAGCAACCTATTAAATTGTAATTATATTTATATCTCCAATGTATTTTCCTCAAATGAAGGAATAACAATCAGAGAATATTTACTAAATCAGCGAATAGAGTATGTAAAAATCCTTATCGTCAAAAATGAACTCAGCATTACGGAAATTGCTTATTCTTTAAATTTCAGCAGTGTAGCACATTTATCAGCTCAATTTAAAAAGGTAACTGGATCAACCCCAACATTTTACAAGGTTTCCACTTTTGCAGATGAATATACCTTACTTAATAATTATGTAATTCAGAATAAAGAATAATTCACAGAACGGACAGTCTATTTTGTATAAAACTTTAAACGGAGCAACAGGCTCTTCCTGTAAAAATAAAAATAAACTAAAATGCCTATTTTAACTATTTTACTCGTTATTTTAATCGTTGGTGTATTACTTTGGTTAGTAAATACCTATGTTCCAATGGATCGTAAGATTAAAAGCATATTCAATATCGTTGTGGTAATAATCCTAATTATTTGGTTACTCGATGCATTTGGTTTGATCAATATGCTGAATAATGTTCGGGTTTAGTTCATCTTTTTGCTGAAAGGTGTCATTTTTAAGTCAGAGAAATTAGTTACAAAAAGTGACATGCAGAAGATATATACCAAAATTGAACTACTGTTTGAATAGTTTCCCAATATTGCTAACCACTTTATTGGGAAACAGTATAGTATTTATAATAGCATTTATCACAATTCTTTGCTGGTTGAATAGCCCTAGCTATACACTCACTCTCTACGGGAGTGCATAAGAGCCATTTTGCATGGTTTGATCTTCCTCAGCTTATTTATCATACAAAGGTCATTCAACAAATTATCTTCTGCTTTACATTTGAAAGTTAATGAACTGGTTGCATCTCACGAACTGGCGAGAAATACCATTTGTAAACATGGAAAACAATACGGAAAGAGAAATTGCAGAACTTTCTAAGGAATATAAGCATAGATCTGAGGTTCCAATGAGTTGAACAAGGATATTAAACACAAAGATGAAAATTTAATGAATTGAAAACTTCAACAATTACTCCTTGTTCTAGTCATTATGTAAATATAATTATGGGTTGAATTATTTCAATTTAATCATATTTTACCCTGTATTGTTACTCTTTTTGGTCAAAATACAAAAATTATGGTGCAAAACACACCTATTTGTTAGAATTTCTTCATTTTTCTGCTAATATGTCCTCCTAATACTCAAAATCCAGAATGGAATATAAAGTCTCCACAATCACCAATACCTAAGTGTTGAACTGTTTCATTAAAATGGTAAACACTATCTACAAGCATATTTTTTGAGTTTATAGTGATAAAATAAAATAAAACCTAGTTGTCTCAGTACATTACATGGTTGGAATAAGTAACTTCCTTCTATTAGCTTTCTGTTATGCTTCTATAAAATATGTACTTTCCAATTAGTTTATAGTCCAAATTTTTTGAAATAAAATATTCACTCATCAATATTTAATTCGTTATAATATTAAATTTAGCACTCATTTAATCGAAAAAACCCACTGCCTGTAACGATTCCATCAAAATGTAATTGTTGCAATTTTTTTAAAAAAAATATCGCAAAACCCTTACGAAAAATTGATCAGAACTCGAAAATTAGATTTATACGTTCGATAATTTCTATTTTTTAACCGGATTTTGTTGACCTAATTTGTGCAATTTAAACTAGCTTATGTGACATGAATTTATTTGTCACATAAATTTACTGAATTACATATCAGCAGTAAATTATACAACTAAATAATAAAATTGTGTAAAGGAAATGATTTAATGTTCCACAAATTTGGGAAGTGGAAATTATTTCACGAATAAAAGATTCAAAATGATAAAAAAAATACTTAATGTATTAATTACAGTTTTACTGCTAACAATACCTTATACAAATTTCGGTCAGGCCCCTGATTTAGGCACCTCTTCGAGTTTTGTATTGTTTACATCTGTAGGGGCATTTGAAAATTTCGGACCATCAAATGTTACAGGTGATATAGGTACTGATGCAGGCGTTTTCTCGGGGTTTCCTCCCGGGACAGTTATTGGTGAGATCCATGTAGAGGATGCAGTCTCCACACAGGCTGCAATTGATGTTGGTATTGCATATGGATATTTGAGTGCATTACCATGCGGTTCTGTGATAGGAACTACTTTAGGTTCAGGCCAGGTTCTGACCCCAAATGTTTATTGTCTTGGAGCTGCATCAACATTAAATGGAAATTTAATTTTAGATGGTCAGGGAGATCCAGATGCTTTATTTATTTTTAAAATAGATGGAGCTTTTTCAACTGGTACTTTTGCAAGTGTTACTTTAATTAATTCAGCATCATTATGTAATGTATATTGGCAAATTAATGGCGAATTTACTTTAGGTGAAAATTCTGTGTTTAGGGGAACTGTTATTAATGCCGGAGCAATCCATTTATTAGAAAGTTCTTCTTTATATGGCAGAGCCCTTTCAACTGCTGGCGCTTTAGATATGCACACAAATTTAGTTTCTATTTCAAGCGAACCAACTGCTTCCATAATTTCAGCAGGTGGACCGATTTCTTTTTGTGAAGGTGGTAGTGTAATACTTTCCGGTAATATTGGAGGAACATGGAATACAGGTGCAACAACACCAACAATTACAGTTACAACTGCAGGCGATTATTTTGTAACTAATACAAATACATGTGGAAGTGTTACTTCAAATCATATTATAACAACTATTAATCCATTACCAACTGCATCTGTAATTAATGCAGACGGACCGATTTCTTTTTGTGAAGGTGGAAGTGTTATTCTTTCAGGAAATATTGACGGAACATGGAGCACAGGTGCAACAACACCAACAATTACAGTTACAACTGCAGGCGATTATTTTGTAACGAATACAAATGCATGTGGTACAGTAACTTCAAATCATATAGTAGTAACTATTAATCCATTACCAACTGCATCAATTATAACTGCAAGTGGGCCCATTGAATTTTGCGGTGGCGGAAGTGTTATTCTTTCCGGTAATGTCGGAGGAACATGGAGCACAGGTGCATCCACACCAACAATTACTGTTTCAACTGCAGGTGATTATTTTGTGACAAATACAAATGCATGTGGAAGTGTAACTTCAAATCATATAATTGTTACAATAAGCGCTGCACCAACTGCATCAATTATAACTGCAGGTGGGCCAACTTCATTTTGTGCCGGTGGAAGTGTTATTCTTTCCGGTAATGTTGGAGGCACCTGGAGTACTGGGGCATCCACACCAACAATAACAGTTACAACAGCAGGTGATTATTTCGTAACAAATACAAATGCGTGTGGAACTGTTACTTCAAATCATTTAATAATTACAATCAATCCATTACCTACTGCATCCATAATTACTGCAAGTGGACCAACTTCATTTTGCGGTGGTGGAAGTGTTATTCTTTCCGGTAATGTTGGAGGAACATGGAGTACAGGAGCCACCACACCAACCATTACTGTTTCAGCAGCAGGTGATTATTTTGTAACAAATACAAATGCATGTGGAAGTGTAACTTCAAATCATATAATTGTTACAATTAGTGCAGCACCAACTGCATCAATTATAACTGCAGGTGGACCAACATCATTTTGTGCCGGCGGAAGTGTTATTCTTTCCGGTAATGTTGGTGGAACATGGAGCACAGGTGCATCAACACCAACTATTACAGTTACAACTGCTGGTGATTATTTTGTAACAAATACAAATGCGTGTGGTACCGTAACTTCAAATCATATTGTAATAACTATTAATCCATTACCAACTGCATCAATTATAACTGCAAGCGGCCCAATTGCATTTTGCACCGGTGGAAGTGTAATTCTTTCTGGTAATATTGGTGGTACATGGAGCACTGGTGCATCAACACCAACAATAACAGTTACAACAGCAGGTGATTATTTCGTAACAAATACAAATGCGTGTGGAACTGTTACTTCAAATCATTTAATAATTACAATCAATCCATTACCTACTGCATCCATAATTACTGCAAGTGGACCAACTTCATTTTGCGGTGGTGGAAGTGTTATTCTTTCCGGTAATGTTGGAGGAACATGGACAGGAGCCACCACACCAACCATTACTGTTTCAGCAGCAGGTGATTATTTTGTAACAAATACAAATGCATGTGGAAGTGTAACTTCAAATCATATAATTGTTACAATTAGTGCAGCACCAACTGCATCAATTATAACTGCAGGTGGACCAACATCATTTTGTGCCGGCGGAAGTGTTATTCTTTCCGGTAATGTTGGTGGAACATGGAGCACTGGTGCATCAACACCAACTATTACAGTTACAACTGCAGGTGATTATTTTGTAACAAATACAAATGCGTGTGGTACCGTAACTTCAAATCATATTGTAATAACTATTAATCCATTACCAACTGCATCAATTATAACTGCAAGCGGCCCAATTGCATTTTGCACTGGTGGAAGTGTAATTCTTTCTGGTAATATTGGTGGTACATGGAGCACTGGTGCATCAACACCAACTATTACAGTTACAAGTGCAGGCGATTATTTTGTGACAAATACAAACGCATGTGGAAGTGTAACTTCAAATCATATTATTGTTACAATTAGTGCTGCTCCAACTGCATCTGTTATTACTGCAGGAGGACCAATTAAATTCTGCCCGGGTGGAAGTGTTATTCTTTCCGGTAATGTTGGTGGAACATGGAGCACAGGTGCATCAACGCCAACTATTACAGTTACAAGTGCAGGTGATTATTTTGTAACAAATACAAATGCTTGTGGAACTATAACTTCCAACCATATTATTGTTACTATTAAACCATTGGCAACTGCATCAATTATAACTGCTGCTGGACCAACTGCATTTTGTACTGGAGGAAGTGTTATTCTTTCGGGTAATATAGGTGGAACATGGAGCACAGGTGCATCAACACCAACCATTACAGTTTCAACTGCCGGCGATTATTTTGTGACAAATACAAACGCATGTGGAAGTGTAACTTCAAATCATATTATTGTTACAATTAGTGCTGCTCCAACTGCATCCATTTTAACTGCAGGCGGACCAATTAAATTCTGCCCTGGTGGAAGTGTAATTCTTTCAGGGAATATTGGTGGAACATGGATTACAGGTGCAACAACACCTACTATTACAGTTACAACTGCCGGCGATTATTTTGTAACAAATACTAATGCATGTGGAACAATAACATCCAATCATATTATTGTTACACTTAAACCATTGCCAACTGCATCAATAATTACTGCCGCTGGGCCAACTTCAATTTGCACAGGAGGAAGTGTAATTCTTTCAGGTAATATTGGAGGAACTTGGAGCACAGGTGCATCAACACCAACTATTACAGTTACAACTGCAGGCGATTATTTTGTGACAAATACAAACGCATGTGGAAGTGTAACTTCAAATCATATTATTGTTACAATTAGTGCTGCTCCAACTGCATCTGTTATTACTGCAGGAGGACCAATTAAATTCTGTCCGGGAGGAAGTGTAATTCTTTCAGGGAATATTGGTGGAACCTGGAATACAGGTGCCACAACACCAACTATTACAGTTACAACTGCCGGCGATTATTTTGTAACAAATACAAATGCATGTGGAACAATAACATCCAATCATATTATTGTTACAATTAAACCATTGCCAACTGCATCAATAATTACTGCCGCTGGACCAATTGCAATATGTACAGGAGGAAGTGTAATTCTTTCCGGTAATGTTGGAGGAACCTGGAATACGGGAGCAACAACATCATCAATTACAGTTACAACTGCAGGTGATTATTTTGTAACTAATACAAACGCATGTGGAAGTGTAACTTCAAATCATATAATTGTTACAATTTCACCCTTACCAATTGCATCTATAATTTCAGCAACAGGTGTAACTACCTTATGTGAAGGTGGGAATGTTATACTAACAGGAAATATAGGAGGAATATGGAATACAGGTGCAACAACACCAACAATTACAGTTTCAACAGCGGGTGATTATTTTGTAACAAATACCAATGCATGTGGAAGTGTAGTTTCTAATCATATAGTAGTAACTGTTTACCCATTGCCTCTCTGCAATATAACAGGTGATGCATCCATTTGTGAAGGAGAATCAACACATTTATGCGCACCTGCCGAATGCACTTCATTTTTATGGAATACCGGCGAAACAACTGGTTGTATTAATGTTGTTGCATCAGGAACTTATACGGTTACTGTAACACACGGAGGTGGATGTGTAAGTACATGCAGTAAAACAGTTGTAGTAACACCATTGCCAACAGCATCATTAATAACTGCCGGAGGATTAACTTCATTTTGTGCAGGTGGATCTGTTATATTATCTGGAAATGTTGGTGGAACCTGGAATACAGGGGCAACAACTTCATCAATAACAGTAAGTACAAGTGGTGAATATTTTGTAACAAATACAAATATTTGCGGAACAATAACTTCAAATCATATTATTGTTAATGTATTTCCATTGCCATCATGTAACATTACCGGTGATGCTTCAATTTGTTTAGGCGAATCGACTAATTTTTGCGGAACACCAGGTTTAGTTTCTTATTTATGGAATACAGGAGCAACAACAGGTTGCATAACTGCAAGCAGTCCGGGAATATATACCGTTACAGGTACTGATATTAATGGATGTATCAGCTCATGCAGTAAAACTTTAACTCTTTATCCGGAACCTGTTGCATCTATAATAACTGCAAGCGCAACAACAACTTTCTGCGAAGGCGGATCAGTAATTTTATCTGGAAATGTTGGTGGAACATGGAGTACTGGAGCAACAACTCCATCCATAACTGTTAATACAAGTGGTGATTATTTTGTAACAAATACCACAGGTTGTGGTAATGTAATTTCGAATCACATTATTGTTACAGTTAATGCTTTGCCTTTGTGCAATATTACCGGAGATGCTTCAATTTGTTTCGGTGAATCAACCAACTTGTGCGGAACACCGGGTTTGGTTTCCTATTTATGGAATACCGGAGCAACAACAGGTTGCATAACTGTTAGCAGTCCGGGAATATATACCGTTACAGGTACTAATATAAATGGTTGTATCAGCACATGCAGTAAAACATTAACTCTTTATCCAGAACCTGTTGCATCAATAATATCTGCAAGTGGAACCACAACTTTCTGTGCAGGTGGATCAGTAATTCTAACTGGAAATGTTGGTGGAACATGGAGCACTGGAGCAACAACTGCGTCAATAACAGTAAATACAAGTGGTGACTATTTCGTAACAAATACCACCGGTTGTGGAAGTGTAAATTCAAATCATATAATTGTTACAGTGAATCCATTGCCTGTGTGTAATATTACAGGAGATGCTAAAATCTGTATTGGTGCATCAACCACACTTTGTGCTCCTCCGGGACTTGCGTCTTACTTATGGAGTACAGGAGCAACAACTAGTTGTATTACTGTATCAACAGCGGGAACTTATTCCGTTAAGATTACAAATGCAAACGGATGTTTCAGTATTTGCAATAAAACAGTTACATTATATGAAGCACCTGTTGCATCAACAATAACAGCAAGCGGAGCAACTACATTCTGTGCAGGTGGTTCAGTAATTCTTTCAGGAAATGTTGGTGGCGTATGGAATACAGGTGCAACAACATCATCTATAACAGTAAATACAAGTGGTGATTATTTTGTAACAAACACCACTGGTTGTGGAACTGCAATTTCAAATCATATCGCAGTAATTGTAAATTCACTTCCGGTTTGTAATATTACCGGTAATGGTAAAATTTGTATTGGTGAAACCACAAATCTTTGTGCACCTGCAGGTTTTGCATCCTATCTTTGGAGCACCGGTGCAACTACCAATTGTATCAGTGTTTCTACAGCAGGAACATATTCAGTTACAGTTACAACGGTTGATGGTTGCAGTAGCACTTGCAGTAAAATTGTAACATCATATCCTGCACCTATAAGCTCAGTTATTACTGCTGGAGGGCCAATCACATTTTGTCAAGGTGGTTCTGTAGTTCTATCTGGAAATAGTGGAGGAACCTGGAGCAATGGTGCAACAACTTCTACAATAACTGTAAATACTAGTGGTGATTATTTTGTCACCAGTACTACAGGTTGTGGCACTCTAATTTCAAACCATATAATTGTAACAGTTAATCCGATGCCTGTTTGTGATATAACTGGTGACAGTTGTATTTGCACCGGAGAAACAGTTTTGATATGCGCACCTGAAGGTTTTGCCGAATACCTTTGGAGCACCGGACAAACAACCCGTTGTATTCATGTATCAGAATTAGGACTAAAAACTGTTATTGTTACAAATGAATTTGGATGCACCAGTTCATGCAGTATTGAAATAACCGAAGGGCCTTATAGATTAGCATCAGATGAGAGTCTTAAATCTGTTGATGGCAACATTGAAGTTAAAGCATATCCAAATCCATTCAGCAATAAAGCGATTATAGAATTTACAAACACAGAATCAAATTCGTTTGTTGTAATCGAACTTTATACACTAACTGAAAATAAAGTAGCAATTCTTTTCCAAGGTGATGTTGAAAAGGGAATGTTAAATACAGTAGAAGTGGAAGGAGAAAAACTACAAGCAGGTATTTATATTTATCGAATCATAAATGGTTCCCAAATAATTAATAGGAAACTAATATTGGTAAGATAATTTAATCACCTTTAATTTGAACTGCTCTCAGTAATGAGAGCAGTTCTTTTTAACATTGGATATCGGGCGCGTTTAATCAGGTAACATTAAAAAGGTATATTATTATACAAAAAATGTATTAGTATATTTTATAATTCAGGTTCACATTTCATTAAAATTTAGGTTTGATCAGTTTAAATTATTTTTAATCGGAAAACGAAATCGATAATATGGAAAAACATGCATATTTATTTATTGCTTTCTCTAACAATTAATTTAGAACAGAGTCATATAATATTAAAGAATTTGTGATTCAGAATTAAAAAATGAATGGTCAACACAACAACTCATGATCTACGGGAGCTGTTAAGTTTTTTCAATGTATAAACGAGCACTATTTGAATAATTTCAAAAAAATATATTTATGAGAAGAGGAATAAAATCAAATCCACTACAAACCAATTTGGGAAATATAAATTGGACCCAGTTTCCTGCTAATGTAAATAAAATCAGATGCGAAAAATTAAATCTGAGGCCTGAAAACATAGGATTAGTTGAACCTATCAGCATAACTTAATTACCTATTTGATCAAATAAATAATAAAACCTATAAATTGCTAAATTATAGCAATCCATAGCAACTGAAATGGTAACTTAGCAGAATATAAGGTTTTACTCCCACTTGATCATTAGCTACTCAACTAACAAAGTGTCTGTTTACTTGTTAATTATAAATTTAAACTATGTATAGCTCAATGCATCTCTATATTAAAAATATGGTAAGTAATCGCTGCAAGCTAATTGTGCAGTCCGAATTGGAGAATATTAATATACCCTTTACCCGCCTCGTATTAGGCGAAGTTGATATAATGCAGACTATTTCAGACAAACAACGTGAAGAGCTGAAAGAGGCTTTATCGAAATCTGGCCTGGAGCTTTTAGAGAACAAGAAAGCTATGCTTATAGAAAAAATCAGGAATATTATAGTGGAAATGATTCATTATGCTGAAAATCTGCCTAAAACAAAATTTTCAGAATATTTAAGCAGCAAATTAAATTACGACTACACCTATCTTTCCAATCTTTTTTCTGAACAACAGGGAACAACAATTGAGCAATTTATCATAATAAATAAAATTGAACGAGTTAAAGAGTTACTTGATTACAATGAACTTACTTTAACTGAAATTGCACTCAAACTACACTACAGCAGTGTGTCTCACCTTTCAAACCAGTTTAAAAAGATTACCGGATATTCTCCTTCTGCTTTCAAAAAATTAAAAGATAAAAAATTGAATACGCTGGAAAGCTTATAATCTTATAATACTAAACAATTTCTGTTTATAATCACGGCTTTGGTGCTTCAGGGAATTCCCAATTTCAACTTCAAAATTGTACTTACAATTCAACTATTTTCAATAAACGGGGTAGTTTTTCCCCGTTTTAATTAATCAATTGGGATTGGCACCAATACCTGCGAATCTCACATTGCAACAGAAGTAATCACCTCCTGTGTTTGCTTGCATTTGGCATAATTATTTTAAGTATTTAGAGAGTAAAGCTCTCAAATTACATATTTAATTTATGCCAGGAATTACCGACAACAACAAATTAGATCAACCAGTAAATGAAAATTTAACTTCTGGAGCAAATATTCCTTTTTGGTTTGATCAAGCGGAAAAACCGATAAATTATGGCAAGTTAAAAAATGACCTCACAACTGATACTTTAGTAATAGGCGGGGGTATTTCAGGGCTATCGGTTGCTTACTGTCTCGCATTAAAAGGACGCAAAGTAGTGTTAATTGAAGATGGATTTATAGGAAGTGGTGAAACCGGCAGAACAACAGCACATTTAACTTGTGCTCTTGATGATAGATATTTTGAATTGGAAAAAATTTTTGATGAAGAAACTGCACGTCTTGCAGCTGATAGTCACAAAGCTGCCATTGATTGGATTGAAAATACAATAAGCGTAAATAATATAGATTGCAATTTTAAGCGTGTTGATGGATATTTATTTTTAGATCCTGACGATACTATTGAAACTTTAAACAAGGAATTTGATGCAACCCAAAGGGCTGGTATAAATACAGAATTAATAGATTCTCCACCTTACATTAATTTAAATGGAGTTCGCACATCGCTAAAGTTTCCACACCAAGGCCAATTTCATATTCTTAAATATTTAAAAGGATTATCCGAGGCATTTATAAAGCTAGGTGGAATTATTTATACGGAAACAAAAGCAGAAAATATTACAAAAGAAGGAGCAACTGCAAATGGTTTCACTATTAAAGCTGTTCATATAGTAGTAGCAACTAATACCCCCATTAACGATTGGGTTACCATGCATACGAAACAATGGCCATATCGAAGTTATGTAATTGCTTCCAAAATTCCTAAAGGTGAAATTTCATATGCATTATGGTGGGATACGGGCAAAAAAAAATCGCATTTAATTTCTGAACCCTATCATTACGTAAGACTTGAATCTTTTGATGAACACAACGATATTTTGATCATCGGTGGTGAAGATCATAAAACGGGTCAATCAGAAGATAACACCATTCATGAGGAAGATAGATACCTAAAACTCGAAACCTGGGCGAAAACATATTTTCCATCCTTTAGGAATATCGATTTCAAATGGTCGGGACAGGTAATTGAACCAATTGATTCATTGGCCTATATCGGAAAGAATCCGGGAGATGAAAATATTTATATCATAACAGGTGATTCAGGCAATGGAATGACCCATGGCACTATTGGTGGAATACTTATTTCTGATATCATAACAGGAAAAGAAAATCCATGGATTAAAATTTACGATCCTTCCAGAATTACTTTAAATAGAACTTTAGACTATTTACATGAAGCAGGAAATATGGTTGCACAGTATTTCGACTGGTTTACCAAAAATGAATTAGAGGAAGTAAATAAATTAAAACCATTGGAAGGAGGCATTTTCAGTTCCGGAATGAAAAAAATTGCGGTCTATAGAGATGAAAATAACAAACTTCACGCATGCAGTGCAGTTTGTCCTCACCTGGGCGCAATATTACAATGGAACAACGACGAAAAAACTTTCGATTGTCCCATGCATGGTTCCAGATTTACAACTGATGGAATTGTAATTAACGGACCGGCAGTTACTAACCTTAAAAGGTTGGATCCGACAATTACAGCAGAAGTTGAAAACGAAGTAAAATTTAAATAATATTAATCAATTAAAAATATATTATGAATAAAATGTCATCAATTTTAGTTTTAAACACCCTGATCGGAATCAATAACGACCGAATTGCAGGTTATCAAATGGCATCAAATGCCACCGAGGAGTTTGATTTAAAAAACTTATTTGAAAATTTTATTCAAACAAGTAGAAAATGTAAAAGAGATCTCATTGGCGAAATTAATAAAATGGGAGCTTCCGCAATGGAATGTTCTATTCTCAATGGGAAATTTTTTAGTGTTTGGATGGATATTAAATCAGCGCTAAATGGAAAAGACCGCAATAATATACTCACATCCTGTGAAATAGGTGATGATGCAGCTGTGAAAACGTATACAAAAATACTTGAGCAAAATGAAAAAGACATCACGCTCTATCAATATACTATGATCAATATACAACATACATACTTGCGCATGGATCACAATAAAATTAAGAACATATGTCAAAGTTTTATTTGACATATATCATTCATTAAATCAAAATAGTAAATCTTTTACAGAAAACATGTATTATATTTTAAAATTTAAATTTCCTCATCTAAAAGAGTAGCTAAAGTTTATACATATTATTTGTTTTTTGGTCATATTTTTTTATAATTAATAAAATGATAGCAGTAAAAAAAGAAGGGATATTGATCAAAAAATCGAATTTAGGTTTCGAAAATGAAGGCGTATTTAATCCTGCCGCGATCCGCGAGGGCGAATTTGTTCATATTTTTTACCGGGCTGTAAGCAAAGGAAATCATTCCACTATTGGATACTGCAAGTTAAAAGGTCCGCTTACGATTGAGGAGAGATCTGAAACTCCGCTATTATTTCCAAAATTCGATTATGAATCAAGGGGGATAGAAGATCCTAGGATAGTTAAAATAGACGGTTTATATTATTTGACCTATACCGCCTACGATGGTATAAATGCCTTAGGTGCTTTAGCTGTCTCAGAAGACCTGATAAATTTCGAAAGAAAAGGTATTCTCTCCCCACAAATTACTTTCGATGAATTTCGATTATTAGCGGAATGTAAAGGAGCAATTAATGAAAAATATCTGCGCTATAATGAACACGAACAAATAAAAGAGAAAAATGGAAAGAAAATTTTTATCTGGGATAAAAATATAATTTTTTTTCCGCGAAAAATAGATGGGAAATTCCATTTTTTGCATCGCATCAGGCCGGATATACAAATGGTTTGTGTTCATGACCTTAACGAACTTACACAAGATTTTTGGCAAAACTATTTTATGCATATTGATAAGTGTATTGTTCTTTCACCAAAATTCGATCATGAAGTAGGTTATATAGGTGGAGGCTGTCCCCCTATTGAAACTGAACATGGTTGGTTACTTATTTATCATGGAGTTCATGACACAATAGAAGGATACGTATATTCTGCATGCGCAGCACTATTGGATCTGGAAAATCCCCAACAAGAAATTGCACGATTACCATATCCATTATTTTCTCCGGAATTTCCATGGGAGAAAATTGGAACAGTTAATAATGTTTGTTTTCCTACCGGCACAGCTTTATTCGATGATACTTTATATATATACTACGGAGCTGCAGACGAGCAAATTGCTATTGCATCTATTCAACTTTCTGATCTTTTAAAAGAATTATTACAAAATAAATCTTCAAATGAATAAATTAAACGTCGCCAAATATTCCACCAAATCAATTTCAGGATCCAATTTCAGATTTGGGGTGAAAGATTACTCTGAACCTTCATCAATTCCATCAGGCGATAATTTGCCTGGAATATTATTTATTACTTCGTACCCACCCAGGGAATGTGGTATTGCAACTTATTCTCAGGATCTGATAAAAGCATTGGAGAATAAATTCAAAGGTTCATTTAAAATTATCATATGTCCACTCGAATCTAAAAATGAAGTCCACCAATACGATCAGGAAATTAAATACCGATTAAATACGGATCAAAAAAATGTTTATGTTAACCTTGCAAAAGCGATAAACAATGATGATGATATTCAAATTGTAATGATACAACATGAATTTGGATTCTTTGAGAAAACAGTTTCCGATTTTTCCAATTTTTTAAGTCTGCTCCATAAAAAAGTTATCCTGGTATTTCATACCGTTTTACCCAATCCTAATTCCTTGCTGAAAACAAATGTTCAAGGTTTATCAGATCGGGCTGATTCTATAATCGTTATGACAAACTCCTCAGCAAGAATACTTATTGATGACTATGCATTATCGGAAGAGAAAATTAACATTATACCACATGGAACTCATCTGGTTCCGCATTCTGATAAATCGGATCTGAAAAACAAGTATAACCTTTCAGGAAAAATAGTTTTATCTACATTCGGATTGTTAAGCTCAGGTAAAAATATTGAAACAACCTTGTCGGCATTACCGGAAATTATAAAAGTTAACAACAATGTTCTATTTCTAATCATTGGCAAAACGCACCCTACGGTAGAAAAACAAGAAGGGGAAAAATACAGGCTGATGTTAAAAGATAAAATTGAAACATTGGGAATACAAAAACATGTACTTTTCATTAATGCATTTTTACCTCTTTCTGAATTACTGGAATATTTACAACTTACGGATATATATTTATTTACCTCTAAGGATCCCAATCAGGCGGTAAGCGGAACGTTTTCATATGCAATTAGCTGTGGATGTCCAATTATTTCAACTCGAATTCCGCATGCTACAGAGATATTACAACACGACTCAGGAATTATTGTTGATTTCGAAAATGCCGATCAGGTTGCAAATGCTGTAATCAGTTTGATAAATGACGAACAGTTGAGAAACAAAATAAGCGCAAATGGCCTTCATAAAATAGCATCCACCTCATGGGAAAATGCAGCAATAGCACATGCCAGGGTTTTTGAAAAAATAACAGATAACAAAATTGCATTAAAATACAGAATTCCTCCTATAAATCTTGATCATATCAAAAAACTCACTACGGGCTTCGGAATTATTCAATTCTCTAAAATTAATCAGCCGGACATGGATTCCGGCTATACCTTAGATGATAATGCAAGAGCATTAATTGCGATCTGCCAACATTATGAATTAACTGCAGAGGAAGAAGATCTGACAATGATTTTAATTTATTTTAATTTCATTAAATATTGTTTGCAATCGGAAGGATATTTTCTAAATTATATTGATAAACAAAACAAGTTTACAGTTCAAAATAACAGCACCAATCTTGCAGACGCAAATGGGAGAGCTATTTGGGCCTTAGGATATTTAATTTCTTTATCTTCGATCTTACCAAAAAATTTAATTAATGAGGCTCAGATCCTGATGCATAATGCATTATTAAAAATTCAGGGAATATATTCTACTCGTGCAATGGCTTTCGTAATAAAGGGGTTATATTTTCAAAATACAGCTCATCCTTCAGAATTTAATATTGCACTGATAAAACAATTTGCAGTTAGATTGGAACAAATGTATAAACACGAAGGAAATACAGAATGGCAGTGGTATGAAAGTTACCTAACCTATGCCAATAGCATTTTGCCGGAAGCAATGTTATTTGCTGCCCAGGTAACGGGTGAGCAACATTTTAAAGATATTGCAAAATCAAGTTTTGATTTTTTACTTTCTAAAATGTTTAGTGGAAATAAATTAAAGGTAATTTCCAATAAATATTGGTTGCACAAAGGTCAAATACCGGAAATTAACGAGGGTGGGGAGCAACCTATAGATGTGGCATACACCATATTGGCCTTAAATAGTTTTTATAATGTATTTGGAGATACCGATTATAAACGCAAGATTGAAATTTGTTTCAATTGGTTTTTAGGTGACAACCATTTACATCGTATTATTTATAACCCTTGCACAGGGGGTTGTTATGATGGACTCGAAGAAAACAATGTTAATTTAAATCAAGGAGCGGAGTCCACCTTAAGTTATCTGATGGCAAGGCTGAGTGTTGAAAAAAACATAAAGACCCCAACATTACCAACGCTACATTCACAAGTGAAGAACTTTAACGGAAGTCAGAATTTACCATTAAAAAGAAGGGATCAGCTATTATATAAATAAAATAAGTTATAGTTAATTAAAAATAGACATGTTAACAGTTCCCATTATTATAGAGATTCAAGGAACCAGGATAGAAATAATCAGTATTAATATTTCATATTCGGCACCAATAATTGATGGCGTTCATGCAATAAATACTGTAATGTGCTTTTTTGACCCAAGTCCCAATTTCAATATAAATTAATAATCTATCATAAAATGGAATTTGAAAATAAATCGATCTTTATTACCGTAGGACTTTCAAGAATAGGAAAAGCATGCGCAATTGATGCTCCAAAGGAAGGTGCGAATAGAGCGATTTCACATATTTCAGCTCTGCTCAACAAAGCTGGAATTAGTGAGAATTCGGAGGTTAAACAGACCATTATAGACTTGCATCCGAGGAAAGGATCATATTCATTAATAGAAAAGAAATGAACGAATAAATTTTATTTAATAAACAATTAAAATATTTTAACAATGACAACAATAAAAAAAGCAGGCATTTGGATGGATAATGCAAGTGCTCATACTTTCGAATTTACAGACGAAGTAAAAAAAGTAGATACTGTAGAATCGGACTTCACCTCGCAGATAAGGGGGGAGGTTTTATCAAAAGGCGAATCCCACATGCATAATAAAGAGCAAGGTAAACAGGCGGAGTTTTACAAAAAAATAAGTCAGTATATTCTTCAATATGATGAAGTTTTATTATTTGGGCCTACCAATGCAAAATCCGAATTGTTAAATATATTAAAAGAGGACCATCGTTATGATAAGATCAAAATTGAAATTAAACCCTCTGAAAAAATGACAGATAACCAAATGGAAGCATTTATTAAGGATCATTTTAACACCTCTAAAATGGATAGTTAATTCCCCTGAATTAATAAAATCGCCAATATTCTTGAATATTACCGCAGGTAATGTAATGCTAACAATTTGTAAATTTGCAAATGCAGGAAAACAAATTTCCGGAGTTGAGCTACACCGGACCAATGAAAGAAGTGCTTTTATCCTATGGTTTCTCTAAGGTATTTCAGGAAGGAGATATTATTTTAAATGAAAATGCATATATAAAGGCAATTCCAATTGTTACGAGTGGAAGTGTTCGTGTTATGCGTCATGATGAAGAGGGAAGAGCTATTTTGTTGTATTATATTACAGCCGGAGAAAGTTGTATCATGTCATTTTTAGGAGGTATTCACGAAGATACCAGCAAAGTAGTTGCAATAGCAGAAGAAGATACGGAGATCTTATTTATTCCGGTTGAAAAAGTGAGTTTACTCATTAAAGAATATCCCGAATGGTTGGATTACATTTTTCGATTATACCATAAGCGATTTGAAGAACTTTTGGAAGTTGTGAATGCCGTTGCATTTAAAAAGATGGATGAACGACTTTATGATTACATCAAAAAGAAATACGAACTTACCAATAGCCATACCATATATGTAACACATGAGCAACTTGCTAATGAATTAGGCACAGCCAGAGTTGTAGTTTCAAGACTGTTAAAACAAATGGAAGATCAAGGCATGGTAAAACTCGGAAGAAATAAAATAAGTTTATTAAAAACCTAAATTTCCAGTACATTCATTTTATGCTGTTTTTTCATTCCTTCGGGGATAACGGTTAAAATAGTTTCTTTCAAAACTTCTATCAAACGGAATTTAATGTATTCCCTATGTGTTACCAAACTTATTTCCCTCACCGGAAATGGAGGTTTGAAATACCGCAAACGTTTTTGTTGTGTTTTTGTGAGATTGAACGTTGCAAGCTCCGGAATAATAGTAACACCGAAATTTTTTTCGACAAGATTTTTTAGTGTTTCAATACTTCCGGCCTCATAATGCAATTTTTCAGTTACCTCATGTTGTTTTTTCAATTCACAAAAGTTAAGTATCTGCGAACGCATACAATGCCCTTCCTCTAATAACCATAATCGATTTATATCAATATTCGCCGGTAAAACATATTGTTTGTTAAAACCCGTTTCTTTCGCATTTACATACAAAAAATACTTTTCATAAAATAAAACCTGCTCTTTGATCGATTGATCATTTAATGGCGTTGCTAAAATGCCAACGTCAATTTGTCCGGACTTTAACCTTTGAGTAATATTATCGGTGGTATGTTCACTTATTACCAATTTTACATCCGGATAATTGCTTTGAAACTCCCTTAGAAAGATTGGTAACAAGTAAGGCGCAAGCGTTGGGATAATGCCAATCTTTAACTCCCCGGTAACTTCTCCGCTTTCTTCTATAATAATTTCCTGGATTCGACCGGCTTCAGCAACAACACGCCTTGCCTGCGCAATGATCTTTACCCCTATCTCAGTCGGTTTTACCGGAAGTTTACTCCTGTCAAATATTTTAACTCCTAATTCATCCTCTAATTTGCGAATCATCATACTCAGGGTTGCCTGAGTAACAAAACATTTTTCAGAAGCATTTAAAAAGTGACGATATGTATCAACTGCAATAATGTAGTCCAATTGTTGTAGGTTCATTACTATAGATTTTATCTATGCAAATATAAATAATATCAATAATATTTATAGTTTAATTATGTTTACCTTTAGTGTGATTACAAAATATTAACAATATGAAAGATAAAAAATTAACTACAGCAAGCGGCAGACCCTTTGTTGAATTTGAAAATTCGATGACAATAGGTGCACGTGGTCCTATCCTGTTACATGACTATTTTTTACATGAAGACATGGCCCATTTCAACCGGGAACGCATCCCTGAAAGAGTAGTGCATGCAAAAGGAACGGGAGCCTTTGGCACATTTAAAGTTACACATGATATTACAGCATTTACAAAAGCAAAAATTTTTTCAGAAATTGGCAAAAAGACTAAAATGTTCATTCGTTTTAGCACAGTAGGAGGCGAAAAGGGAAGCGCAGATACGGAAAGGGATCCACGAGGATTTGCTATGAAATTTTATACAGAGGATGGAAACTGGGATCTTGTAGGTAATAACACTCCTGTATTCTTTATAAAAGATCCCAAGAAATTCTCCCATTTTATTCACACACAAAAACGCGATCCTAAAACAAATTGCAAAAGCCCCACAATGATGTGGGATTTTTGGAGTTTAAATCCTGAAAGTCTCCACCAGGTAATGATTTTGATGAGTGACAGAGGTACACCTTTTTCTTACAGAAATATGCATGGATTTGGCAGCCATACTTATTCATTAATTAATAATGCTAATGAAAAAGTGTGGGTTAAGTTTCATTTTATCACGCAACAGGGAATTAAAAATTTTATGGGCTCGGATGCAAGTGCTATGCGCGGTGTAGATCCCGACCATGCACAACGCGATCTGGTAGAGGCAATTGAAAGAAAAGATTTTCCTAAATGGACGCTGAAAATTCAGATCATGACAAATGAACAGGCTAAAGATTTTAAGTTCAATCCCTTCGATGTCACTAAAGTTTGGAGCCATGTTGAATTTCCATTAATTGATGTTGGGGAGATGGAATTAAATGAAATTCCTCAAAATTATTTCCGCGATGTTGAACAGGCTGCTTTTGCTCCTGCACATCTTGTAGATGGCATTGGATTTTCCCCGGATAAAATGCTTCAAGGCAGAATTTTATCATATCCCGATGCTCAGCGGTACCGTTTAGGGGTGAATTATGAACACATACCGGTAAATAGTTGCCCATATCTTGTTGCAAATTACCAACGCGACGGACAAATGCAGGTTTCTGATAATGGTGGAGCCAATCCAAATTACCGCCCAAATAGTTTTGATGATATTATAGTAGATGAAAAATACAAAGAACCATCCATGGAACTTGATTCCAATATTGCCGATTGGTTCGATCGCAATCAAAACGATGATGATCACTATACACAACCTGGCTTATTATATCGAAAAGCGATGAATGTTCAGGATAGAAAAAATCTGGTGCAAAATATCGTAGATGCAATGAGCGGTATTTCCGGTGAAAAGAGAAATGAGATCATTAATCGCCAATTATGCCACTTTTTTCGTGCTGATATACAGTTAGGCATGTCTGTTGCAAATGGTTTAGGTATTGTTGTGGACGAAAATGCAATGGCACACGCCATTTGATATGCATATGTAAGGACATTCATAATATTAAAATACACCTTTACATATCTACAATAATGGTAAATTATAATTATTAAATCTTAATAAGTAAAAACATGAAAAGTAGTCAAGCAAAAAAGGAATTCGAACAAAAGTTAGAAACACTACGTACAGAAGTTCAGCCGGCACTAACTGAAAATAATCTGACGGAGATAGTAATATATGAAAAACTGTTAGAAATTCTGGAAAAAGTGGAGCAAATAGAACGAAAACTGGAAGCCAGGCAGTAAATAAGTCGTTCTTAATGCCTGTATCTTTGTAAAGATCCCTGAATAACTGAATTTTAGGGATCTTGCAGTCTGTACAATTTTAGATTTTTCTTCTGCCTTTTTTACCTTAAGTAACATAAGTCACTGTATGGCTGTTGATATTGCACCATTTTTGTACTGTAAATTAATTTAATAACTAAAATTACAAATATGAAAGCAAATATGGGTACAGCCGACAAGATCATCAGAATTCTTCTCGCAATAGCTGTTGTGATACTATATTACACAGATCAAATATCAGGAACTGCAGCAATCATTCTTTTAATAGTTGCAGGCATATTTATTCTTACAAGCATAGTTGGATTCTGCCCAATTTACCGGGTTTTTGGCATTTCAAGCAATAAGAAAGAAAGTAATAAAACGGTCTGAATCAAATTTTGGCTGTATAAAATTTAAGGTTATATTCTTTTAAATGTCATTTGGGTTACTTTGAAAGAAATAATATTTCCTTTCTGTTTGTAGCAATTTCCCATGCACCATACTATCAGAGTTTTAAACTTAAAATATTCTTTTTAGAAGTTTATATTATAAAAATATATGTTGTGTAACATATGTAGCTGTTAATCGAAATTAGGCGCGGTAATTTTGCATTATTAAATTTAATAAAATACCAATTAATGGAAATTAAACAATTTGAAGATAAAAATCTGGCGCATTTTTCTTATGCAATTATCAGTGGAAAAGAAATTGCATTAATTGACCCTGCACGCGATCCACAACCCTATTATGAATTGGCAAAACAACATGATGCAAAAATCACAACCGTAATTGAAACGCATCCACATGCCGATTTTGTAAGCAGCCATCTGGAAATCCATAAAACTACCGGTGCTACCATTTATACTAGTGTATTAACAGGTGCAGAATATCCTCATCAAACATTCGATGAAGATGATACTATTGTGTTGGGAGCAATTACCTTAACAGCATTAAATACTCCGGGTCATTCACCTGATAGTATTAGTATAATTGCAAGAGATGCCGAAGGGAAGGCACAAGCAGTGTTCACCGGGGATACTTTATTTATTGGAGATTGCGGAAGACCCGATCTCAGAGAAAATGCAGGCGCAATTACTGCAACACGTTCTGAACTTGCAAAACAAATGTATCATTCACTTCGCAAAAAATTAATGCCACTTCCCAATGACGTGTTAGTTTACCCTGCGCACGGTGCGGGAAGTTTATGCGGAAAAGGATTAAGTGATCAAAAAACAAGTACTATAGGAGAAGAGAAATTAAGTAACTGGAGTTTAAAACATCTCTCAGAAGAAGAATTTATAAAAGAATTACTCGCTGATCAACCATTCATTCCGAAATATTTTACTTATGAAGTTGGATTAAATAAAAAAGGCGCAGATTCTTTTGCCAAAAGTATAATGAATATACCGGTAAGAGAACCGGTAACTTGCATGAATTGCGCTAAATCATTAGATAACGATATTATAATTATTGACACAAGACCGCAGGAAAAATTCAAAAAAGCATACCTGAAAAATGCAATAAATCTTCCAAACGATACCAAATTCGAAACATGGTTAGGTAGTATAATTGGACCCGATGAGAAATTTTATCTGATGTCTGACAATGAGACCGAACTAAACGAATTAAAAGCGCGAATTGCAAAGATAGGTTATGAGAAAAATATTGAACTTGCGTTCATTTCTGAATATGGTGATTTACAAATGCCTGTTTTTGAAAGTGAGAAATTAAAATCACATCCGGATGCATTTACCATAGTTGATATACGGAATCCTTCAGAATTTAAAATTCAAAGACCATTTCAAAATTCCATCAACATCCCCTTATATGAACTCCGCGAACGTTTTGATGAAATACCACTGAATAAACCAATAGTTGTGCATTGTGCAGGAGGATATCGCAGCGCAGCCGGAAGCAGTATTTTAAAAAATAAATTAAATGGGCACGCTACCATATTTGACCTGAGTGAAGCAGTAAAACAATTTCAACAATGAATCTCATAAAGAAAAACATATTAACTATTGCCGGAATTATGGTTGGTGCATTATCAGGGTATCTCTATTACCATTTTATTGGATGTAATAGTGGAACATGTTCTATTACATCAAACCCGACCAACAGCATTTTATACGGTGCTGTGATGGGTGGATTAATATTTAGTTTATTCAAAAAACAAACAACAAAAACACAATAAATATGACTATTGAAAAAATGATCAAAGAAAAAACAGCCACCATTATTGATGTGCGTACACCGGCAGAATTTATGGGAGGAAAGGTACCTGGCTCCATTAATATACCATTACAGGAAATTCCGATGCGCGCTAATGAATTAAAAATGTTAAAAACACCTCTGGTATTATGTTGTGCTTCCGGAAACAGAAGCGGACAAGCACAAAAATACCTGGAACAATTAGGTATTGAATGTTTTAATGGTGGATCATGGTTAGATGTAAATTATTATTATTCACAAACAATATAAATGTTATAATATGGATACTATTGATCAAGTAGTGGCAATGCCACGAATTGGAGATAAAGCTCCTGAATTTAAAGCGATAACCACACAGGGTGAAATTAATTTCCCTGGCGACTATGAAGGGAAATGGGTAATTCTATTTAGTCACCCCGCCGATTTTACACCGGTTTGCACATCAGAGTTTATGACTTTCGCAAAAAGAGAACCTGAATTTAATGCCCTTAATTGTCAATTAGTTGGATTGTCCATTGACGGACTATACAGCCATATTGCATGGTTGAGAACTATTAAAGAAAAGATAGAATATAAGGGCATGAAAAATATGGAAGTAACATTTCCATTAATTGAGGATATTACCATGAATGTTGCAAAAAAATATGGCATGATTCAACCGGGTGAAAGTTCGACCAAAGCAGTGAGAGCGGTATTTTTTATCGACCCCAAGGGAATGATTCGTGCAATTATTTATTACCCTCTTTCATTAGGCAGAAATTTCGACGAATTAAAAAGAGCACTCATCGCTATGCAAACTGCCGATAAATACAGCATTGCAACACCTGCTGACTGGATGCCGGGAGATGATGTAATTGTTCCACCTGCAGGATCTTGCGGAGTTGCTAAGGAACGTATGGAATCGAAAAACGGAATGACTTGTCACGATTGGTTTTTTTGCACAAAACCACTATCGATGGAATTAATTGAAAATTAAACTAAATAAAAATTACAGAATGTTTGAAACAATCAAAAAGATGTTCGGTATAGGTCCCTCCGTGAACTATGCCGAGCTTATTAAAGAAGGTGCCATAATTTTAGATGTTAGAAGCAAGGGTGAATATGGCAGCGGACATATCAGAGGGTCTATGAATATTGCGGTTGAGCAATTAGGAAATAACCTAAATAAATTAAAGGATAAGAATAAACCAATTATTACTTGTTGTGCATCAGGAATGCGAAGCGCGTCTGCTAAAAGCATTCTGAGATCAAAGGGTTATACGCAGGTTTATAATGGTGGAAGCTGGACGAGTTTGCGAAATAAAATATCTTAATGATAGAAGCAGTGAATTATAAAAAATGACTGAACATCCTTTTCTTAAAGATTTAAAAATTCCGTTATTACTTAGTTTAACCCTGGGTTTGGCTCCTTTTTTCCCAGAACCACATATTTGGGGTAAAATTCGATGGATAGCAGGCGGAGCAAATGGTATGCAACCAATGGATTGGTTTGATGTATGTTTACATGGACTGCCATGGTTATGGTTAATTATTGTTTTGATGGTTAGATCTTATGAAACTTTTAGTAACCAATAATCCTTATTATTTATATATTACATTTTAATGCCTAAAAAATTATTAATATGAATTCTATCGGATTAAATAAAACAAAAAGTAAATCTCTTGCCGGAAAACTCAATGAACTTTTAGCGGATTACATGGTATTTTATCAAAATACCAGAGGTTTACACTGGAATATAAAGGGTGAAAAATTTTTCGAATTGCATGTCAAATTTGAGGAATTGTATACAAATTTATTGTTAAAAGTGGATGAGGTTGCAGAACGTATTCTTACTCTAGGTGCAGTTCCGCTTCACACATTTGAAGATTATAAAAAAACTGCCCAAATTGCAGGATTAAAAGATGTATCTGATGGAAAGGAAGGTGTTAAAAGTATTTTAAAAGCCTTTGAGATCTTAATTGTAAAACAACGTATCATACTAGCGTTGGCAGCCGATGCAGGCGACGAAGGAACAAATGCACTGATGAGTGATTATATCCGCGAACAGGAAAAAATGGTGTGGATGTATTCCGCTTACCTCAATAAATAAAATATGAAAGAAAGAATATTAACCGGTTGGAATTTTCAAAGGATACTTTTTCTTGTATTAGGAGGAATTATTTTATTTACCGCAATTCCCTCACTGGATTGGATAAGTATAGCATTTGGCGGATACTTCTTTTCGATGGGGCTCTTTGCTTTTGGTTGTGCCGCAGGTAATTGTTATAACAAAATATCGGAAACCAACCCCGATGAAAATAAACCGGAATTAAAAGATATTATTTACGAAGAAATTAAATCAAAATAATTATGGAACCGCATTATTATAACGTAGAAATTAATTGGAATAAAGACCGCAAAGGAATGATGTGTTCACCGGAGCTGAATTTATCAAACGGAAATATAAACAGCTGTATTGAGGTTGCCACACCTCCTGAATTTCCAAAAGGAATGCCAGGTATTTGGTCGCCGGAACATTTATTTACTGCGTCTGTGAGCTCTTGTTTAATGACCACTTTTTTAGCGATCGCTGAAAATTCAAAATTGGAATTCCTGAACTTTAATTGCAATGCCAAAGGCAAATTGGAACAGGTGGAGGGAAAATTCATCATGAGTGAAATTATTCTCGAACCCACTGTAACAATACACAATGAAATTGACCGTGAGAAAGCCGAGAGAGTGATTCAAAAATCGGAAGCAGCGTGTTTGATCTCCAATTCCATTAAATCGAAAGTAACACTTGTAACTAAAATAATAGTAAAACAATGACAGATTCATTTTTAGAACTTATTAAAAGCGACACTCCGGTTCTCGTGGATTTTTCTGCAGAATGGTGCGGACCCTGCAAAATGATGAAACCCATTCTTGAGGAATTAAAATCGAAAATCGGAGATAAGGCAAAGATCATAAAAATAGATGTGGATAAAAACCCGCAGGTTTCCAATACCTATAGAATTCAGGGTGTACCTACACTTATTCTTTTTAAAAATGGCGAGATCAAATGGAGACAATCAGGAGTTTTATCTGCCCACACTTTGGAACAAATTATAAAACAATATTCAAATTGAAATCTAAAATGAAAAATTACAGTATTATTTTTTTATCTCTTTTTGTTTTCGTTTTTGTTGGCTGCACTAATAGTCAGGTAACAGAAACTCAGGAAAAAACTACACCGGAATCTGCAATTCAAACTATTAAAACAGATCTGTCCACTTCCGAATTTGAAGCCAAAATAAAGTCAGAACCCACAGCACCATTAATTGATGTGAGAACTCCAGAGGAGTATTCGCAAGGTCATTTACAAAATGCGGTCAATATAGATTGGAATGGAAATAGTTTTGCTACACAGATTTCAACTTTGGATAAATCTAAACCTGTTTATGTATATTGTTTAAGTGGAAAACGAAGTGGAGCTGCAGCAGATAAAATGCGTTCTGATGGATTTACTGAAGTGTATGAACTGGCAGGTGGTATAAAACAATGGCAGGCTGATAATCTCCCTGTAGTTAAATAAAAAAACCTCTTTATCAATTTACAATTTAATATTGTGCTTGATAAAGAGGTTTTAATTTTAAATATCTACCGGTTTATTTAATGTTGCAGCAATGGCTTTTAATTCTTCTTTTGTTGCAGGAATAAATTCCAAACCTTTTTCTTTTGCGTCGGTAGTTGTGGATTTTTTATAACAATAATAAAACTGCCCATCAATATTTTTAATCCCAAATAAGGTAATTGGTTCATTTATTAATACATTTTTGAACTGCATTAATCCATTACTACGTTTTCCTCTCATTACAGAATTGTAATTATCAAAAACTAAAGTGAGATCAACATCTTCATCATTGCCTAACGCAACAGTATAATTGGTTTTCGGTTCTTCTATCTTTATAAATCTATCACAATTGATCCAACCTATTTTGATCGAATACATTAATGCATTTGATATTGTTGTTGCATTGGAAATTTGCGAGAATGTATCTGTAGGTAAACCTAACTTTTCAATCATAGTCGTATTTGCTACAATAGTAGTTTTGCCGTTGTAAAAAGCACCATTAAACCAATCGTCGTCATCTAAGTCATCTCTGAATTCAGATTTTTGTTTAGGCATATCATTTGCATTCACGCCAAATAAAAAATCGCCGTCGTCAAGTGTGAATACTATAGGCATTACAATTTTTACATCAACCGCTATATCATTTTCAAAACCTGGTTTCCAATTCGGCATTTTATTGAGCATTTCTATCACTTTTTCATCACATCCATAACCTAATCGTTTTTCTATTTGAATGTTCCTTATTGTTCCTGAATCCGTAACAATAAAAGATGCATATATCTGTCCCTCAACTTTTGCATCCATAGCTTCCTGCGGATATTTAAGCTGTGAATTCACCCAAATACGCATATCAATATTTCCTCCATCAAATTCAGGCATTTTATCGCATGCAGTATATAGCGTATTTGTAGGATCTCCATAATAAATAGTATTATTCCTAATATAAATAACCGGGTCGGGGAAATTGGAATATTGTAGATCCCAAATAATATCTCCGTCGGCATCAACCTTTCCATCAAATACCGACATATTATCAGAAGCAGTATTTCCAACAAATTCAATCGCTAATTTTTTACCCGGAGCAACCTGGCATGGTAAACTACCTGAGTATGCTTCCAGGTATAACATGCCTCCCGATTCTAATAACGCCTCAGGAGTATTACAACTTAATTTAGATAATAAAATATCCTCCATTTTATAATACTCCGTTACCCGAAAATCTATTTGCCCACTTGCGGGTAATCCAGAATATGCATAAACAAATGCATTTTCAGGAATAAGAATTCTCGTTCCCTCTTGAGCTACTATTTCGGCTGAAGTATTGCAATCGAATTCAAATAATTCAGGTTTTTTTTCGAAAGTATGATAGATTTGTTCGAGGCCAGTAAATTTTTCATCCAGTGGCGCTGGAACATCTTCATACCTCTCTCTTGGAATTGGATCATATTCTTCAAAACGAACATGCTCGGGGACAATAGAATTTTTGTTATTATCTTTTATTGTATCCTCTATTTCTTGTAGTGGAATTTCAACCGCAAGTGCCGGAATTGATTCTGTCTGAATTTGGGTTTTATTGTTCTCAACAGAATTAGAACATCCCCAAAAAAAGAAGAAAACGAGAGAGGTAAAAAGTATGGGTCGCATAAAGTGGTATTTACACAGAAGATTCCCGAAAACCGGAATTTCCATACTTAAACGAAAAATTAACCGCATTCCATATACAAGAACAAAGCCCTGTCAGTTTGTTAACCGAACAGGGCTTGTTATTCAAGTATGAAAAGAATCAATTAAGTGCCTGTTCGTGTTTCGACTCCTCCAAAATACGCATGGCACAATCCAGAATAGCTGTGTCTTCCAGGCGTACTACGCCTCCACTTGCTCCCTTTTCAAAATGCACATCGGCTATTTTACCGGGAGCTTCAAAATGTTCAGCGCCAAAGTAGTTTCTCACTGCATCCACTTCAAGATGGAGTTCCTGCGCTATACGCTCCATACTGCCATGTGGCAGTGTATCCTTGATGTGCCGTAATTCCTCAAATGTAATCACCATAGTTGTAGTATTTTAGTTAAACAATGCATTTAGGTAAGACGCTACGATTTTAGCCAACATTTACCAGTTTACCAAATATTTTCGTAACTTTTTTTTTGCACATTTCTGCACTTTTTGGCAGAAGCCCACAGGTGCGCGTTTTACAGTTATCATTTTTCCGTTTCAAGCTCAAAAATTATTATTATTATTACGATAATAATTTGAATTTAACTTTATTAAGTCAATAATTTCACATCACCCAAAACCTCCTAACCACTATGCGGTCCGCTGCTACCCTACTGAGTATTCTTATACTCGGCCTTATCTCCTGTAATACTGACAGAAACCTTATCACCATTGATGAAATGAATTTTGAGGAGGAGATCTCCGTGGTTCAAAACCTGGAATTTACTCTCAATCAACACCTTTTTAACGACAGTCTTTTTAATCGCTGGGTGGATGATGAATTACTTTCCATTCAGCCTCATGTTCAGGGCAAATTTAAGATCGTTTCCAGCGACAAGATCCTGTTCTCCCCTACCGGTGGATTTGCTGAAAGTGAAATATTTACTGCCAATCTATCTGATAATTTACATAAGTACACTGATGTAAAATTGGCAGTTAAAAATGATCCAATTCAGTTTCATACTCCATTACTCGACTTAAAATCGGTGAATATTTATTGGATCAAGGAAGATGCTTCCAACGAAATTGTTTTGCATGCTGATCTTGATTTTAATGCAACCGTTAATGCGGAAGAATTAAAAAAGTTTTTAAAAATATCTCAAAGTAAAGAAGAGAAAACAATAAATTTTGTAACTACACAAAATGCTAAAACAATTTCTGTTGCTGTGCATAATATGAATCCTAAAGCTGAAAACAGAAACATGGAATTTACAGTTTTAAAAGGAATAGGTTCACCGGGCAGCAATTACAAAAATGAAAAAGATATTAAACTCAATGTGGAAATTCCTTTCATAGAGAGTCTTGAAATTAAAGATATGATCGCCGAACATACCGGCGTAACAGGAACGGTTAGGGTTATTACAAATCAACAAATTGGAAACTCAAATTTGAATGGAGTAGTTACTGTTGAACCTCCCCTTACTTTCGAAATAGAAAAAACACTTAACGGACTTGTTATTAAAAGCGATGATTTTAATGCTGCGCAAAGTTATACTGTAACCCTCTCTGAGAACCTGTTTGGGGTTGCTGGTGGCAAAATGATCGACTCCTATTCTCAATCCATAACCTTTGGTGAATTAGAACCTAAAATTCAATTTACCCATAACAAAGGAATGTATTTGGGCAAAAAAGGAAATAAAAATATTTCAGTGCAGATCATTAATGTTCCTAAAGTAAAAGTTGAAATACTTAAAGTGTATGAAAATAATATTCTGGGTTTTATGCGCGATGGGTTCCGTTACAGATGGTATGATGAATATAATGAAGATGAAAATTATTGGGATTATTTTGATTACGAAGATGTAAATATTGAATTGTATGGAAATGTGATCTACGAAAAAGAATATGAAACCAGTAAACTGGAAAAATATAATTCTGCCCGAATATTACATGTGGATGTACTCGACAATTTGGAGAGATTCGACGGATTTTATGTTGTTCGTGTTTCCTCCGAAGAAAAAAGATGGCTCACAGATGCGCAGATCGTTTCTCTTTCCGATATCGGACTAATTTCAAAAGCTACGGAAGATGAATTGGTGGTATTTGCAAATTCCATTCAAAGCGCAACACCACTTAATGGAATTAAAGTATCTTTTGTAAGCTCCAATAATCAAAAATTATATACGGCAACAACCGATAAGAACGGAGTTGCAAAGTTTACCGGAATTAAAAAAAATCTGCCCGATTTTGATGTTAATTTAATTACTGCAGAAAACGGCAGCGATTTTAACTTCCTTCCATTCAGTCAGACCGAAGTTTCCACCTCTCGTTTTGAAGTTGGGGGCAAACGCCTGAACGAAAGCGATATGGATGCCTTTCTGTATGTGCAACGCGACATGTATCGGCCCGGTGAAACCATGCATATTGCCGGCGTAATACGCACCTACGATTGGGAAATTTTACCGCGAATTCCAGTAAAATTGCGAATTGTATCGCCTTCTGGAAAAGAGTTTAAAAGTGTGAAAAAGACTCTGGATGACCAGGGTGGTTTTGAGGCTTCCATTGATATTCCGAAAGCTGCCGTTACGGGCACATATACAGCAGAACTCTACTCTTCAAACGATGTTTTACTAAATTCAGAGTATATAAGTGTGGAGGAATTTATGCCCGATAGAATTCGCGTTGATGCCAGTCTTCCAAAGAAAGAATTTTATCCCGGTGATGCCGTAACCAATACAATAATTGCAAATAATTTATACGGCACTCCGGCTGCAAACAGAAATTGGGAAGCGGAGATGAATTTAAATAAGTTCTATTTTTCTTCAAAAAAATATCCGGAATATAATTTCAGCATTAATGGTGCTGATAGTTATATCCCCACCAAAACAACGGAAGGAACCACAGGTGAAAACGGAAATGCCAATGCCGAATTTGTTATTCCGGAAGAATATAAAAACATGGGATTATTAAGCGGTAGAATTATGACCACCGTATTTGATGAATCCGGCCGACCTGTTTATAATGTTCAGGATTTTAAAGTAATAACCCAAAATACTCTGTTTGGGATTGGCGATTTTGATTATTATATGAAAACGCGTTCCACAATTAAGATACCGTTTGTTGCAGTGGACAAAGATGATAAACTGATAAATGGCGCACCTGCCAAAGTGGAAATAATTAAACATGAATACGAAACAGTTATTGAAAGAAGCGGTACATATTACAAATACCGATCAAACAAAGTAGAAAAATTATTATCAACGCATAATATTACGGTAACAGGCACAACAACATCGGTAAGTTATACACCGGAATTGAGTGGCCAATATGAGGTTCGTATAAAATTGCCCAATGCCTCCACGTATGTTAGCAGATATTTTTATGCCTATGGATGGGGGAATACACAAAGCAATTCCTTTGAAGTTAACACGGAAGGAAATATCAATATTGTAGCAGATAAAGAAAACTATAATGTTGGAGAGGATGCCAATATCATTTTTACAGCACCATTTAATGGAAAATTATTAGTGACTGTTGAAAGAAATAAAGTATACGAATATTATTATCTCGATACTGATAAAAAATCAGCATCCTTAAAGTTGAAGATCAATAACACGCATCTTCCAAATATTTATATCACAGCAACTTTATTCAGGCCAGCTGATAATAGTGAATTACCATTAACAGTTGCTCATGGCATCACCAATTTAAAGGTGGATAATCCGAGCAAGAAATTGAATGTTGCGGTAACACACGAAAAAAATTCACGTTCCAATAAAAAACAGACCATAAGCATTAAAACTGCTCCGAATGCAGAATTAACCGTTGCGGTTGTAGATGAAGGTATTTTACAAATTAAAAATTTCCAAACTCCGGATCCCTATAATTGGTTTTATCAGTCGCATGCATTAAGTGTGCTGAGTTACGATCTTTACGCCTATTTATATCCTGAAATTTATTTAAAAAAGTTATTGAGTGGTGGTGATGGATATGATCTGGAAGGCCGATTAAATCCTATGACAGCAAACCGGGTAAAACTAGTTTCCTATTGGAGCGGTATAATTAAATCCGATGCCAATGGAAAAGCCAAATTCGATATTGATATACCTCAATTTTCAGGTGATCTACGCGTAATGGTTGTCGCCTATAAAAATGATCTTTTTGGATCCAGCGAAACACACATGAAGGTTGCAGATCCTATTGTAGTAACAACCTCTTTACCAAGATTTTTAAGTCCGGGTGATACTATAACTGTTCCCGTAACGCTTGCAAACACAACCGGAAAAAACACCTCAGGAAATGTAAATATTTCTGTGGAAGGGCCGATCAAAATTGCAGGAAATACTACACAGGATTTTAGCGCAAATGCAAATAAGGAATCGCGTGCGGAATTTAAAATTGTTGCGACCAATCAAACCGGAAATGCAAAAGTAAAAGTGGTTGTAAGTGCAATGAATGAAAAATTTATGGAAGAAATTGAGATCCCTGTTAGGCCGCCGGCGTCGTTACAAAAATATAATGGCTCCGGATTTGCAGATGCAGGCAAAACGTCAGAAATAAATATTTCCAATAACCTGGAACCACAAAGTGCAAAGGCAAAATTAGTGTTAAGCACCTCTCCCCTAGTTCAATTTGCCGATGATCTTGATTATCTAATTAATTATCCGCATGGTTGTGTTGAACAAATAACCTCTTCTGTTTTTCCGCAGATATATTATTCCGATCTGATCAAAACTATTTACGGTAAAGAAAACAAAGACCTCAATCCATCTTATAATGTGCAGGAAGGAATCCGAATACTGGAAAGTATGCAAATGTATAACGGAGCTCTTATGTATTGGCCCGGTGGTGGATATGAAAGCTGGTGGGGAACAATTTATGCAACACATTTTATGATGGAAGCAAAAAAAGCGGGATTTGATGTGGATGAAAAGGTATTGAATAAATCGTATGGATACATGAAGAATATGTTGAAGCAAAAGAAAACATTCGTTTATTATTACAATAATAATCTCAGCAAAGAAATGGCTTCTAAGGAGGTATTTTATTCCATGTATGTTCTTGCATTGGCAGGAAAAGCGGAGATTTCCACTATGAATTATTACAAGGCCAATTTAAGTGTTGTTCCATTGGATGGAAAATATTTATTGGCAATGTCGTACTTAGCTGCAGGGGATAAAAAGAGTTATGAAAAATTATTGCCATCTGCTTTTGCAGGAGAAGAATCTGTTCAGGTTTTTGGTGGAAGTTTTTATTCCCCGATTCGCGACAGGGCAATTGCGTTAAATTGTATGTTGGAAACTGATCCTGAAAACCAGCAAATTGGAATTCTTGCTCAACAATTATCGGAGATGATGAAAATGAGACCTTATCTTAATACTCAGGAGCGCTCCTTTGCATTTCTTGCCTTCGGTAAACTTGCTCGAAAAACAAAGGATGCAACTATTACTGCCACAATTAAAGCAGATGGAAAAGAAATTGGAAAATTCAGTGGAAAAGATCTTGTAATTGAGGATAAAACCATGCTCAATAAAAAAATAACTATAGAAAGTGCCGGAAAAGGTCAATTATTTTATTTCTGGATGACCAGTGGAGTTACTTCTGATGGCTCTTATAAACAAGAGGATAGTTATTTAAAGGTGAGAAAAACGTTTTACGACAGGTGGGGGCAACAAATTGACCTTAAAAAAATAAAGCAGAATGATCTGGTGATCGTAAAAATAAGTTTACAGGCTGCCACATCCTTATATGTGGAAAATGTTGTTATTACGGATATACTCCCCGCAGGTTTTGAAATTGAGAACGATCGTTTAAGGGCTACCGCAAGTTTAAGCTGGATAAAAGATCAGGCGCAGGCACAACACGAAGACATTCGGGACGATAGGATAAACTTGTATGTAACAGCAAGTTCAACAATTCAAAATTATTATTATACCGTTCGGGCCGTTTCACCGGGAACCTATAAAATGGGTCCTGTTATGGCAGATGCAATGTATAATGAGGAATATCACAGTTACAATGGGTCGGGAATTGTGAAAATATCAAAATAAGCTTTGTAATTTGGCGGCAATGAAAAACTTTTCATTTGTAGCTCTTTTTACAAGTTATATTTTAATTGTTTGTTTTGTTTTTTATTACCCGAAGTTTAACAAACAAGATGCAGAAGCAACCATATCTTATGATGTAGCCGGCTATTATTTTTATTTGCCGGCTATATTTATTTATCACGACATCCATCATCTCAAATTTCAGGAAGAATTGCTCAAAAAATATAAATTCTCTCCTTCGGAATACCAAGGTGTTATGCTGCCAGATAGCACCTTTACAATGAAATATCCTATTGGTGCTTCCATATTTTACAGTCCGTTCTTTTTTATTGCAAATGATTACTGCTCGTTAAAAGGTTCTGATGCAGATGGATTTTCTCACCCTTACCAGGTAATGTTAAGTATCGGATGTTTATTTTATGCATTTTTAGGTCTTTGGTTTTTGAGAAAAATATTATTGCTTTATTTCTCAGAAACTGCAACCGGAATAACACTTTTGTTATTAGTTGCTGCTACCAATTATTTAAACTACAGCGCTATTGATAATGCAATGACGCATAATCTATTATTCACACTCTATGTTTTCATTATTTGGTTCAGCATTAAATTTCACAAAGATCCTACCCATAAAATTGCACTGTTATTAGGTTTATTTTGCGGACTTGCAACCATTACAAGACCCACGGAGATAATTTGTGTATTCATACCCTTATTATGGAATGTTACCGGTTATTCAAGCTTAATTTCCCGCATAAAATTCTTCCTTCATCAATACAAAATGACACTGTTATTTATTTTCGGAGCATTTCTAATTGGAAGCATTCAGCTCATATATTGGAAAATAACTACAGGTAATTTTCTCTTTTATAGTTATGAAGAGCAATCATTCAGTTGGCTGCATCCACATTTGAAAGATGGGTTATTTTCCTATAAAAAGGGTTGGTTCATATATACACCATTCCTGATATTAATTATTCCCGGGTTTATTTATTTATATAAAAAACAGAGACCAATTTTTTTACCCGTTTTTTTATTTACAGTAATAAATATTTATATTGTTTTCAGTTGGGATATCTGGTGGTATGGCGGAAGTTTAGGGCAAAGAAGTATGGTACAGTCGTATGCTTTATTGAGTTTTCCAATAGCTGCACTTATACAACAAATTTTAGTGAGTAAAAAGATTTTCAAACTGACTTTTATTTTATTTTCAGTATTCTGCATTTGGTATAATATTATACTCACGTTTCAGGCACATAATAAATATGGCGTATTAGACAGCGAATCTATGAACAGAACCTATTTCTGGACTGTTTTCGGCAAACTGAAAATAGACATGGAGGATAAAAAATATATCGATACCAATGAAAAACATAGGGGTACTAAAACAAATGTTCAAGAGATCTATTTTAATGACATCGAATTGGATCTTATACACATAGATACAAATAGTATTTTATACGGAAAAAAATGTCTTTTCGTTTCCACAGAAAATCCATTTACCCAACCTTATGCAATTCCAATTCCATCTGACAATGCTACCTGGATAAATATTTCTGCCGATTTTTATTTCCCGTATAAACAATGGGATGTTTGGAAAATGCCACAATTTATAGTTCAATTCAAAAATAATAACGATCCCATAAAAATCAAACATATCAAAGTTCACCGATTAATGAACCAAGCAGAAAAACAAAATCTCAATTTTGATGTCGAATTACCAAAAAAAGAATACGACAGTATCGAATTTTATTTAAGGAATTTTGATGGAACAACAACCTATATGGATAATATTAGGGTTACATCGTTTAATTAGTGAAGCACTCGTGAGGGTCTCACTAACGGTAAATGTCCCTCCCAAGTGAGGCTCTCGCTTTTTGTTTAAGGCTTTATTGAGACCTTCGCTAAGCGAAAGCCTCAATTTCCCAGCAGAAACGCAGTGAGGCTCTCGCTCTTAGCGAGGGTCTCACTAATGGTAGATTTGATCAATACTTTATCCTCACCATACTCCTAAACTCTTCCGGAAGCAAAATTTCAGTTCCACTTTCATCGTAAAAATTTAAAGCATATTCGCCGCGTTCGAGCAATTCATTTAGATCGGTATGTTTATTTAAAACATCATCCACTTGAGAGATAATATTGCCCTTTGAATCTTTAATTGTAACTTTTACAATTTCGTGTCCGCTTAGAACTCTTTTAAGTTTCGGTAATTTATTTGCTCCATTCACGATCCAGGCTGGTGCATTCGGGTCAATATAATTTGCTGATAAGCTGTCGTTTGCATCCCTTGCAGGTTTTGAATTATCAATGGTAACTGCAAGTGCCTCATCCACAATAAATTTTCCGGCAAAGGCCTTTTCATTTTCATCAGTTATTAAGAATTTATAAGTCCCCTTTTCATTGATCTGAATTTCCAACAGTTCCTGCTTTTTTTCTTTTTCATGATTAAATACTACAGTGGAATCTTTTAGTATTACAATTCTGAAAATATCACTTATATCACTGTATAGTATATCATCAACAATAGTTTTATTGATGGTAAGATGCATATATTTTAGATCTGTCACCAAAGGTGCATCACCTGGATTCTCCAGGAACCATAATTTTGAAACCGGATCCGTTTGCCAGAAATCGACCAGATCTTTGGATACTCGTTCAATTCCCGCATCTGTTGGATGCACTCCGTCGGGAGTAACCAAAGAAGGCGTCCAAGTATAACCATCACTGCGTGGTTTTTCTCCCTGTGTCCAGAAATAAGGCCCCCATAAAATTAATGGCGCCACTGCATCTTCACCTTTATAATTAAGGTCTTTATCACCATTTATCTGTTTTTCGATCAGCCATTTACAAGCCCATCCATTAACATATGCTTTGGGTTCGCGGTGTTTATCTTTGCCATCGGCAGGCATATAATCCGTTGTATGGCGACCGGTAACATAAAACAATTTTAGATTTGGATAATGTTTTTTGCAGAATTGCACCATATAGGTAAAATCATCAACCAATGAATTTCCGCGTGCATCCAGATCATTATCTCTGGTTCTCAAATTATCCTCTTGAAACCAAATTATCTGCACCTGATCGAGAGTCATACCTGCTGCTTTCACTCTTGCGTCATTCACCGACCAAAAATTGGCTTCAGGATTCATAATATCACTCATATCCTGTCCACCGATCCCGCAATTCACGAAATTCAATTCTTTATTGATCCCATTGCTTTTCGGCAGCATTTTTTCAATGCCTTTGCTGAACATTGCTACCGTGGAAGCACCTAAGGCAACGAGTCCAATCTCACCATTAACATCAGCATTGCCATTTTTATCCAAAGGTTTAATGGATGCGGCAATAGTTACAGCATCATTATAAAATTCCGGTGGCATAGTGTTGCTACCGTTGGGATAAAGTCCGCCTTGGTGCCCTTTAAATGTCCCTGTGCCCAATTCGGTGAGCGGAGGGAGCTGACTAACATCCGCACTCTGTGCCTTTGCAAATAGAGTGAAAAAACTGCTTAGAATGGAGAGCATAATTATTCGTGTCATAATTTGGGTTGTATTTATTGATAATTTTACAAATATCATACCTTTAAACTAAATATCAACGTTTCAATGAAATTCAGCAACTATGAATAAATTTGCCGTAATCGGTATCTGTTTTATACTTTACAAGTTCTTTTTCGTCGAATCAAGGCTATATGCACAAAATATGCTAGGTTATTCTGATCCGCAGGGCGATTTTTATGTAAACGATGGAGGTAAGATCGTGCATCTGGAACATCAACAGATTTCTTCTGTTCAATTTAGCGCAAACAGTATTACCTATGTTTCAAATACCGGCAATCTCTTATATTACAGCAACCACGAATTAAAAAAATTGGATATCTCTAATCCTGCATTTTATAAGAATACCGACCACTATCTATATTACAGTATGGGTGGAAGTTTTTCCGTTTATAACGGTTCAGAAAGAAAGTTTTTAGGATATATTCAACAAAGTCCCTTTGCTTTTGGAGATAGTATTGCTGCCTTTCACGATTATTCCGATTATTTCTATGCATATGAGGATGAACATTTTATTGAACTCGAAAAAAATCCTGCAAAAAAGGTTGTCGCAGGAAAAAATGTGATCGCTTATATAAATCACCTCAACCAATTTAAAATTTATTATCACAATGAAAAAATTGATGTTGATGATTACATTCCCAAAAAAGTAAAAACCGGAGCAAATACAGTAGCATTTATCGATAGCTATAATTATCTAAAAATATTTTATAGTGGTACTATTTACGAAATGTTTAATATTCCTGAGATCATGTGTCTTGAAATTCCCGGTGGCGTAAATGATGATGGTATTGAGGAATATTGCAATGGGGAAACTGTGCACGACATGGAAAACGCACTTCCCGTATTTTTAGCAGGGGACAATATTGTTGCTTTTATAGACGATACCGAAACATTTCAGGTGTTTTATGATGGAAAAACTGTGGTATTAGAAAACCAAGCGCCAATTTATTATGAAGTAACCGATAATATCTTATGGTATATAGATAATAATAATTATTTTAAAGTATTCAGTAATGGAATACTCTCTGTAGTGGAAACCTTTTATCCCGAAACAATAAAGGCCGACAAGGACATTGTGGTATACACCGATCTTGACAAGCGTTTGAAAGCATTTTACAAAGGGGAAAACATTTCTATATCAAATAATATTGTTTTGGGATTTGAGGTCAATAATTCTTTGATCATGTATAATGATATTCCAAATAAATATAAATTCTTTTCTCCGGAACAACAATGAGTGGCAAATCGAAAATTCATACATCCATTTTAAATGTTCATAATGCTTTTGAAAAATCCAGATATCTGCGCATTTTAAAAAAAGCAGCAAAAGGGTTTTTATTTTTTTTGATCTTTTATTTTGCGTTGAATTTATTTTTCCCACTGCATGTTAAAATTGAATACTCTCAAATTGTTACAGCAGATGATGGAAGTGTATTACACGCTTTTTTAACTTCCGACGATAAATGGCGCATGCTCACAGAGTTGGAAGAGATTACACCAGATATGCAAAGCGCTATTGTTTTTAAAGAAGATAAATATTTTTATAGGCATCCCGGTGTAAATCCCGCATCCATTGTAAGAGCTCTATATAATAATATTACTTCCGGCAACAGAACTTCCGGTGCATCAACAATTACTATGCAGGTTGCCCGTTTATTGGATCCCAAACAAAGAACATATGGAAATAAATTTATAGAAATGTTTCGGGCTTTACAATTGGACATGTTGTATTCCAAACAGGAAATATTGCAAATGTATCTCAACCTTGTTCCCTATGGTGGAAATATTGAAGGAGTAAAAGCTGCATCAGTTCTTTATCTTGAAAAAACTCCTTCTGTTTTAAGTCTTGCAGAACTAACGGCTTTATCCATTATTCCAAACAGGCCAACTTCACTTCGCCCCGGTGTAAATAATGATGTAATTATTAAAGAAAGAAATAAATGGCTCGAACGATTCAGAGATGCAAATTTATTCCCGGAGGATATCATTAATGATGCAATTGTAGAACCCTTTACCGCATTTAGAACTCAAGGACCGGAAGTTGCACGACATTTTTGTACACGAATGAAATTTCAATATCCCGGAGATGCAATTGTAAAAACAACATTAAATACGGAGATCCAATTAAAATCAGAAAAAATACTTTCAGATTATATCAAACAATTATGGGGATTTGATATTCACAATGGTGCCGCAATTGTTATTGATAACAGAACACACCAAATAACAGCGTATGTTGGCTCTGCCGATTTTTTCAATACTGCGGATGGCGGACAAGTAGATGGAGTGCAGGCAATCCGTTCTCCAGGCAGCACTTTAAAACCTTTAGTGTATGCAATGGCGTTTGATGCAGGTATTACTACTCCACATTCTATTATTGCAGATGTTCCCGTAAATTATTCAGGTTATAGTCCTGAAAACTATGATGAAGATTATCACGGAAATGTGAGTGTTGAATTTGCATTATCACATTCGTTAAATATTCCTGCCGTTAAAACTTTAAATCAGGTAGGATTAGATAAATTTATAAATACACTGATTGAAGGAAATTTTAAATCCATAGAGAAAAAACGAAATGATCTTGGTTTATCTGTTGCTTTGGGGGGATGTGGAGTTACATTGGAACAACTTACAAGATTATATGCAAGTTTTGCCAATGAGGGAAAGTATCAACATATTAAATGGTTGCAGAGCGACATGGATACTTCTTCAGTATCATTGATCACTCCTGAAGCAGCATTTATGACCACAGAAATTCTTACACAATTAACAAGACCCGACCTTCCGAATTATTATCAGAATGCAAAAAATGTTCCCCTCATTGCCTGGAAAACAGGTACATCTTATGGCAGAAAAGATGCATGGAGTATTGGTTATAATAATAATTATACCATAGGTGTTTGGGTTGGAAATTTTTCCGGTAAGGGAGTACCCGAATTAACTGGAGCAAATATCGCCACTCCCCTCCTTTTCAATTTGTTTAATGCAATTGAAAGCGATAACAATAAAGATTGGAATAAAATGCCCGAGCATGTCGACTTCAGATATGTTTGTTCAGAAACTGGAAAAAATCCAAACGACTTTTGTGCAAATGTAGTTATTGATTATTTTATTCCGGGTGTATCAAAAAATGAAATGTGCGACCATTTATTAAGAGTAAAAATTGCAGAGGATGAATCATTTAGTTATTGCACCACCTGTTTGCCCGAAAGTGGATATATGGAAAAGTATTATCAACATCTCTCCCCAGAAATAATTACCTGGATGCAAACGAAAAATATTCCGGTAGAATTAATTCCTCCACATAACCCTGATTGTGAAAGAATATTTGCCGAGGGTGCACCTACCATAAATTCACCGGTAAATAATTTAGAATATTACATTGATAAAACAGATATACAAAAAATAATGCTTTCTGCAAATGTGGCTTCTGATGTTAAAAAGGTTTTCTGGTATATCAACGATAAATTATTAACGCAGGCAGATTCAAAATCACCGGTATTTTATGAACCGGAGGAAGGAAAAATAAAGATCAGCTGCAGCGATGACAAGGGAAGAAATACAAATATTGAGATTGATGTTGTTTTTTTCTGAAACAATTTATCTCCCCCAATTATTAAAAATTCAGACATAAAAAAAACCTTTCATTTTCATGAAAGGTTTTTTTATGATTCATTATTTTTTATTCATCAAACCAAACTGGTCTTAAAATATCAGATATAACGATGGCATTTGAATTGTAAAGACGTTCATCTATACAAGTTGGAAATCTGCGAGGAATTCCACTCTCCAAACCATCAGGATTCGGACTTAGTGTTGGAAGATCTGTGCGTCTCCAATCTGACCACACTTCACATTGTGAAAACATCGCAATATATTTTTGTGTCATTATCTTTTCCAAGGTAATGGTTACAGACGTTTCACTTGCATTTGCTGTTTCGTAAGCAATATCAGGAGCACCTACTGTTGCCAAAATGTTTGCTTTAACAGCATTATTATGAGCAGTTGCAGCACCTGGAAGATCACCCAAACGGAATTTTGCTTCAGCCTCAATAAATAACATTTCGTACCATGTTAAAAGTGGAAGCGGAGCATTATCGTCTCCATATAAAAGACCCATATTGGATGCATTAAAATTTTCACCATTATTTGGCACTCCTAAATAAATAAGATCCGGATTTAAGGTAGCATATAATGGTAAGCGAGGATCGCTGTTCGCCAACATTAAATTGATAAAGAATTCACCCATTTTAATATAACCGTCTCTGGTGGTATTAAAGGAATTCCATGGATTTAATTCATTTCCATTTTCACCAAATATTGCCATGGTATTATCTGCATTAGAGGAAACACCGGAAGCATTAATTGCAGCTAGCGCATCATTTGCAGAACCGGTTGCATCTTTCCCACTTAAACGATTAGCATATCTTGCTTTTAACATATAAGCAGCTTTTATCCATTGTGAAACATCACCATTATGAATAAAATCATCAGCACCCGGTAAAAGTCCATTGCTGGTTGAAGGAGCAGAAAGATCAGTAATAGCTCCATCTAATTGTGATTGCATTGTAGCGTAAATGGTTTCCTGCGTATCATACGAAGGGTTGAGATTTGCTTCACCACCTTCTAATCCGTTTAATGCGGAAGAATAAGGAATATCACCCCAAAAATCGGTAGCTAAACCAATGGTCATCACTTTCAGAATTGTTGCAATTCCTCTGTAATATGGATTTTCATCACCTGCAACATTAATTAATTCCTGTTGATTAATTAATGCATCCGCATACACTGTTTTCCATTCATTAGTATTTGATTGTTCTGTTATCTTATAATCGCGAATATCGATCATTTGAAAACTATTACCTGCCGATTGCTGTGTAAGAATAGAACTGGTTCTGGATAATTGTCCCGTATACAAAGATTGCATTGCAACTTCAGAAACAGTCAGCAATAAAGCCGGTGTAACTTCAGTAGGACTATTTGGAGATTCTGAAACCTCCTCTATCCATCCGTTGCATCCTGTATTGAACAGGATAACCGGAATTGTTAGTATTAAAAGAATCTTTTTCATATTAAATATTTTTATCGTTTTAGAATGCAGCACTAACTGTGAAAATATAAGATTTAGTACTTGGATTATTAAACCAGTCGAAACCTGTTATATTGGAACCTGCTCCGGTTAAACTTGTCTCCGGATCTACTCCTGGATAATCAGTTTTTAACCAAAGATTTCTTCCTGTTGCCGATACTGTTAGTCCTTTAAGAACACTTTTCGGAGCAAGTGTAAATTCATAACTCAATCTTGCTTCACGAAGACGTACCCAACCTCCATCAAAAATTGACTGAGAGGTAGCGCCATTATCACCTAAATAATTACTCCAATAATCAATTGGTGCAATTTCGGTTGTGTTCGGAAGATAAGTTCCATCAGGTTGTTCAACAACACCTTCAATAATAAAAGTATGATCTCTTTCTGCAGATTCCTCTGAAATACCAATACGGTTCATACGAGCACCGGTACCATACCAGATATCACCACCTTTTCTGATGTCTAATAATCCGCTTAAAGTGAAACCTTTATAGGTAACTCCGGTATTAATATTCATTAACCAATCCGGATATGGATCACCAATTACACCGCTAACGGTATCAAAAATTGGAAATCCATCTTCATCTATCAAAAGATCACCATCGGGGCTATATGCCCATTGTGAACCATATAATAATCCATAAGGCTGACCTTCAATAACATAGGCACCAGGATCACCAAATCCCGCTTCAATTTCAATTTCATCAACACCTTCTGCTAAAGCAGTAACTTCATTTTCGTTTTTGCTGAAGTTACCTCCTACATTCCAAGTGAGATTTTTTGTTTTAACAATATCGGCATTTAAAGAAAGTTCAATTCCTTTATTTGTCATAGCACCTGCATTGTTATATACATAAGAGAATCCTGAAGTGGAAGCAATTGGTTGTGTCAATAAAATATCTTCAGAATTTTGGATATAATAAGCAGCATCAAGATCAATTCTACCTTTCCAGAATTTCAATTCTAAACCAAATTCAGTTCCGGTTAATCTTTCCGGTTTAAGGTCAGGATTACCTAGTGTATTTAACTGGCTATAACCAAAACCTGATTGACCAAGGTATGGAAAGCTATATCCATCGGTAAATCCATCCGTATATACAGGAGAAATAAACGTAGTATTTGCACTATAAGGTTGAGGTTCTATACCTGCCTGAGCATAAGCAAAACGTACTTTACCAAAAGAGAAAATATTATTGGTATTCATTATTTCGCTGAAAACAAACGCGATATTAGCTGATGGGAAAAATGCACTTCCCTGATTTGGTCCATAGGTTGAAGACCATTCATTTCTTCCTGATAAAGTCAAGAATAAGAAACTTTGATATTCAAATGCTAATTCGCCAAAAAGTGCAGCATTTCTTTGTTGTGTTGTCAACTGACTTGAATAAAGATCTGCAGCATTGGAAAGATTATAAAAATCGGGAATAGTGAGATCGCGACCACGAGCGTATAAATTGGAAACATCTATATCTGTGATGTTATTTCCAAGAGTTATAGACATATTAAAATCTTCCGTAATATTTTTAGTAGCGGATGCAATTAAATCACTATAGATCTGACGATAACGAATAGAATTTTCCTCGATCTGACCACCCGGCGCATTTGCAGGATCGTTACTTCCTATCGAAAATATTTGTTTGCGCAAATCAGTATAAGAATCTGCACCAACTCTATAAGTTACTGTCATCCAGTTCCATGGAGTATATACTGCAGAAACATTACTGATCAACCTGTTTGTATTATCAGTATATGGATTATTGTATGCGGTCCAATATGGATTATCATATGCATTAAAATAATTTCTGTTCGCACCACTTGGATATTCATATCCGGCACCAAGATCGTAACTGGAAGGTGTGCGCATTAAACTTAACATAACACCGGAAAGGTTACTTCCATTTTGTGCTCTGTTTCCCTGGCTATTGATATAATTTGCATCAACAGCAATTTTAAATTTTTCAAAAATGCGCATATCTGAATTAATACGCACTGAATTTCTGTCGAAACTTGTATTAGGAATTATACCATTATCTTGCGTATTACCGATAGATAATCTCAATGAACCTCTGTCTGTTCCACCACTAATCGCTAAGTTATTATTATAGGTCATACCGTTTTGGAAAAATTCACCCGCATTATCAACCGGAGAAATTCCTAAAGTACTATTAAGTGGTCCCCAGCTGTTTGGAGTTCCACCGGAAACATCATCATCAGTATCCCATAAATAATCCGGACCCGGATCAGCTTCAACAAAATCTCCTTCCGGTTCAATCTGGTCGTCAGCATTAAAATCACCTCCACCTGTTCCTTGTGCATATTGATCTTGTTGATCAGGAAGTTTATTTACCTGACTAATTTCCAGGGAGGATGAAAAATTGATATGTACCGATTTATCACCGGCTTTATTACCTCTTTTAGTTGTTATAATGATAGCGCCCGAACCCGCACGTGAACCATATAAAGCTGCGGCGGCAGGACCTTTCAAAATATTAATACTTTCAATATCATCGGGATTAACATCTATTGCTCTGTTTGAGTTACTCACACCATTAAGGTTTGCATTAAATGGGTAGTCACCTGCTACGGTTGAATTTGTAGAGTTGTCGATCGGAACACCATCAATAACCACCAAGGGTTGATTTTCGTTAGTGAATGTGCTCGGACCACGAATAATGATCTTGCTGGAAGCACCCGGAGTGCCCGCAGATCCAACCACTTGAACACCTGCAGCCTTAGCCGACAGCCCTTCAATAAAGTTTTCCTCACCGGAGCTCGCTAATCTGTCGCCACCTACTTGCTGTGTACTATATCCCAAGGAAAGTTTTTCCTTCGAGATACCCAGCGCAGTAACAACTACAGTTTCAAGTCCGAGAATATCTTCCTCCAGAGCAACATTGATAACATTTCTTGCCCCGATGGTTTCTTCCCGCATTTTAAAACCTAAAAAAGTGTACACTAAAACATCTTTGTCTTGCGGAACAACAAGCACATATTTGCCGTCTATATCGGTAACAGTTCCTGTTGTTGTGCCCTTCACCAATACGGTTGCACCGGGCAAAGGTTCATTGTCTGTTCCTGATGTAATCGTTCCGGTTATTGTTTTACTCTGCCCAAAAGCGAGTGAAACCATAAACAGAGGCATCAGCAACAGAGAAGTAGCTAATTTTCTCATAGATTTGGATTTGGATTATTTAAAAATAGGTTTATATCTACCGGCCTAAGTTTAACTCTAATTAAGTTAAATTAGGTTTAAATAGCAATATTATAGTGTTTTTTGACAATTGTTAAATATTTGTAAACAAATATTCAGTATTTAACATTAAACCATAATTTTTCCACAGGTTATGCATACTTTATTTATTCGCATCGTAATAGGCAAATACCTTTTGAACGATATCTGCAACCCGCGCACCAGGATCCTGTCGGATCTTTAACTCCTCTTTTTCTATCATAAGAAATAAACCGTCAAGTGCTTTTTGGGTGACATATCCAGTGAGATCAGGATTCATATCCTCCACAAGGGGTATTTTATTGTAATAATTTATTGCGTCAGTCCAGTATTTGGTGGCACCAACCTTATTTAATGAACTTTGAACGATGGGGGTGAATTTAGCCGTTAATTCCGCCGTGGTAGTTTTTTTAAGGTATTCGGTAGCAGCATCATTTGCTCCAAATAAAATATTCATGGCATCAGCTATTGTCATCTGTCGTATAGAATTTGTAAGCACAGCTTTAGCTTCAATCGCAGCATTCTCCGCGGCATGATTTACCGAATTCACAACATCATCACACATTTTATTTAGACCAAGGTTGCGTAATGTAGATTCAATTTTTTGCGCCTCCGGAGGAAATGGAATTTTAACCTGCGGATTGCCTAAATAACCATTTACCACCGATAATAGATCAGATCCATTAGTTGCACCTTGCACCAATGCCTCCTTTAAACCATTGGCTGCCTCCTGTTCTGTTATAGTTGTTCCGATAACGGTGTTTAACACATCTTCCATTACCTGTGGATCACAGGTGGATCCTGTCAACATTCCTATTGTAAGTATTCCAAATATTACTTTCTTAAACATGTCTTTATATTTTCTGCCAAGGTAAAGAATTAGCAGGAAATACAATAGGGCTTCCTGGAAGAAGAAAAAATAAATTTAAACGGTATTCATAATTTTAATTATTCAATAAAATCAACCTCTAAGCAGAACTTTGGATCGGATTTAACTCCACAAAAATTTCCAACAACAAAAGCAAGGGCATAAAAAACTTTATTACATTTGCCAAATGAAGAATATGGAATTTTTAATAAATGTACACGCGCAATTTTTGTTCAAACACAGTAGTGACGCAGTTTATGGCAGTGATTATACCGTAAGATTATTCGACAAAGACCCAATATCCGATGATTTTTTAGGCGAGACCACTCCCGATAAAGAAGGGAAAGTACATTTCAAAATTAATCCTTCCCTTTACCGCTCAGAAGATTCACCACTTGAAAATAAACCTGACTTTTATCTGATAGTATTAAAAAACAGTAACGAAATTTTCAGAACTCCCGTAGCTCTCAACATAGATCTAAAAGAAGATGGTAATTTTAATTTCACCGATGGCGAATGGGTGGATATGGGGAGGTTTTTAATTGACAATTGACAATTAAACAGCCAAAAAAGAATTGAGAATTGAGAGTTGAGAATTGAGAATTAAACAGCCGCCTTAACCTTTAAATACAGTATTTAGTTTTTAAGCAACATAGCTTCGATTTTATAAAGTCGTATATCCTATGTCCTATGTCGTATGTCATATGTCATATGTCGTATGTCATATGTCCTACGTCGTATGTCCTACGTCCCCCAAAAAAAAACATCTCCCAATAATTATTACCAGAAGATGTTGGTGTGTTTTATTAAAGAATATTATGAATGATCTTAGAATTTTAAGCCGGCATTTATAAATGCGTAGTGGGCTTTTCCGTCAAAATCATTTTTGAAAAGATCAACAGTATTAAAACTATAACCTGCATCGAGGGAGAAAAATAGTACGTCCACTCCTGCCCCTACAACTCCATTTACTTTTACTGCACTGAAATCATCTCTGGTAAAATCAAATTCATTTAAAGGCACATCCAATAAACATGCTATTTCCGGTCCACCATAAACGCGAACATTTACTAATCTGTCAATAACAGGTACTAAATTAAATCCTGCGTAAAGAGGCACATTAATATAATTAAATTTTACATCATCTGATTGAAAAATGTCTGTTGCATCTAAACCGGAAAAATTGGTTTTAACCATCTGATATTCCATTCCAACCTGACCATATAAAAGTTTTCCAAACCTTATGAAAGTACCTGCCTGAAAACCTGTTCTCGAGTCGGAGTTTAGATCCGGTGATTTCATATTTACATTGGCAAAATTTGGCCCTGCATACAAACCCAGATCAATCTGCGAATATGCTGTTACACTTAAAAAGAGTAAGGAAGCAAAAAAGATATTTTTCATAACTTTAAGTTTATTGTAAAATAACTTATTATAACAGGAGAAAAATTGTGCCATAATGAAATAATATTTGCTGAAGCCTTTCTATCAGAGGGTTTCAACAGAATTATACCAACAATAACCAAATCAAATTATCGCATAAAACGTGGAAATAATTCCATATATGCAACAAATTTCAGTTGAATATGGAATTTATGTTGAATTTGCCTGCCTAAAATAACATCAGTTATACTCTTTATCAGGTTATAACCCCACGATAGTAAGAAATCTGATATATTTAAATCCCATCAATTTTACAAGTTCATTCGCCCAACGCGTATTTTTGTAAAAAAAATAGTTATGCGCGCTGTTATTTTAAGTATTGGAGATGAAATTTTGAACGGAACCACCATTAATACGAATGCAAGTTTTATTTCTACTCAAATTCAACCCCTCGGAATTGACATTTATGAAGTATTGGCCATTTCAGATAACGCAGATCATATTTTACCAACGCTTTCACATTATACAGAGAAAGTGGATTTTGTTTTTATAACCGGTGGACTTGGGCCAACCAAAGACGACATCACTAAAAAAACATTATGCACCTATTTTAATAGCACTTTGGTTTTTCATGAAGATATTTTAATACGATTAAAGGCAGCCTTCGCAAAAAGAAATATCCCTTTTACAGAAAATAATAACGATCAGGCAATGTATCCCGACAATTGTATCATTCTTAAAAATAATCTGGGAACTGCTCAGGGAATGTGGTTTCAAAAAAACAAAACCGTTTTTATTTCGTTACCCGGTGTTCCATTTGAAATGAAAGGATTAATAACGGAAGAAGTAATTCCTAAATTAAAAAAAGATTTTCAATTTCCAATAATACTGAATAAACATATTATGACAAGTGGTATGAGTGAAAGTCTGCTTGCAAAAAAAATAGAATCTATTGAAAGTAATTTACCGCAAAATGTTTCACTGGCATTTTTACCTTCACCGGGAGTGGTAAAATTACGACTCACTGCCAAGGGCAATAATCAGACTGAATTAGAAAAACTTTTATCCGCAATTTCATCAGATATAAAATTGGAGTTAGGAAATTTTGTATTTGGAGAAGAGGCTGTTTTACTTGAAGAATTTATTGGCTCTCAGCTAAAAGATCTCCATGCTACAATTTCTACTGCAGAAAGTTGCACTGGAGGAAAGATCGCACAAAAATTAACGAGCATTCCCGGGTCATCCGAATATTTTAAGGGGGCTATCGTTTCCTATACCCCTGAGGTGAAAATGAAATTGCTTCATGTGAAGGAAGAAACTCTACAACAATTCGGGCCTGTAAGTGAACAAACAGTAAACGAAATGTTGAATGGAGCTCATCAAACACTAAATTCCGATTTTGTTATTGCAGTCTCCGGAAATGCAGGCCCCGGTAGCGATGGCGACAATGAACCGGTAGGTACAATCTTCGTGGGAGTTTCGGGAAGGGGGAAAAAGTCGATAAAAAAGTATTTTTTCAACAAGAACCGTGACATCAATATTGAATATGCATGCATGTTTGCACTGCATGATATGCGCATTCTGTTAACCGAATGCCTTGGTTAAGCATAATAAAGTCGGTAATTTTGCCGAAAGTGTTAAATAGCCGGGCAGCCTAATGCCAACAATAATTTTAAAGTAAAAAGGGAGAATATAAAATCATGTCGCAACAAGAATTGATCATGCCTAAATTGGGCGAAAGTATAATGGAAGCCACCATTTTGAAATGGTTGAAAAAAGAAGGTGATAATGTTGACTTGGATGAGGCGGTGCTTGAGATCGCGACCGACAAGGTGGATAGTGAAGTACCATCCCCTTTTGCGGGTAAGATCACAAAAATTCTTTTTAACGAAGGAGATGTCGTTCAGATAGGAAAGGCTATCGCAATGATAGAAACCGCCGGTGGTTCAGAAGTTTCGGTTAAAGCTCCAATTGTTACACAGGAGGTAAAACCGGAAGTTGTAAGAGAGGCAGCCGTAGAGCAAAAGGTAGTTTCTACCGGAAATGCTGCCGATCGGTTTTATTCCCCACTGGTGCTCAATATTGCCAGAGAAGAAGGAATTTCGATGGCTGAACTGGAAAGTATTGGTGGAACCGGGAAAGACGATAGGGTAACAAAAGCAGATATACTGGCTTATGTAAAAGACCGCGAGGAAGGAAATGTGAAAGCTCCGGTAGTTGCAGAAAAAAAGACGGAAAATGTGCCTGTGGAGGAAAAATCTACGCCGGTAACAACTCAGGTTTCCGCTTCCAAGACAGGAACAGGCGAAATTGTGGAAATGGATCGTATGCGAAAACTTATTGCCGATCATATGGTAATGAGCAAAAAAACCTCTCCGCACGTAACTTCTTATGTTGAAGTTGACATGACCCCAATAGTGGAGTGGAGAAATAAGATCAAAGAAAAATTTGAAAAACGCGAAGGACAGAAAATTACCTTCACTCCGATATTTATTGAAGCTGTTGCGAAAGCAATAAAAGACCTTCCTGGGATTAATATTTCTGTTGACGGTTATACTATTACTTATAAAAAGGATATTAATATCGGTATGGCCGCAGCATTACCGAGTGGCAATCTCATAGTTCCTGTTATCAAAAATGCAGACAGAATGAATCTTTTGGGATTGACAGCCGTAGTGAACGATCTTGCATCCCGCGCAAGAAATAATAAACTTAAACCTGACGAGATTCAGGATGGAACTTTTACACTTACCAATGTAGGATCATTCGGAAGTTTAATGGGAACACCAATTATCAATCAACCTCAGGTGGCAATTCTTGCAGTTGGTGCAATTAAGAAAAAACCTGTTGTAATGGAGACTGAATATGGAGATGTTATTGCAATCAGGCATATGATGTTCATGAGCATGAGTTACGATCATAGAGTAGTGGATGGAATGCTCGGTGGAACATTTTTAAAACGCGTAGCAGATTACCTTGAAGGGTTTGACGTTAATAGAGAAATATGATCAGCTAAACACCTAATTATTTTTACTCCGTTAATTAAAAATGGAGTAAATTTAATTGTAGTAATAAGGAGAGAATTAATACAACCTAAATAAAAACGAATATGTATATCGAACAACTTTATACAAATTGTCTGGCGGAAGCAGCATATTACATTGAGAGTGATGGCATAGCTGCTATTATCGATCCACTGAGAGAAACTGAACCTTATATAGAAAAGGCAAAAAGCCGCAATGCAACGATCAAATATATTTTTGAAACACATTTTCATGCTGATTTTGTTTCAGGGCATATCGACCTTGCAAAACGTACAGGAGCACAAATTATATATGGCCCTGAAGCAAATACCAATTATTCAGTGATAAATGCAAAAGACGGTGAAGAATTTCAGATCGGAAAAATAAAAATAAAAGCCTTACATACTCCCGGTCATACATTGGAATCAACCTGTTATTTACTTAGCGATGAAGAAGGTAAAAATCATTGCATATTTACCGGTGATACTTTATTTGTTGGTGATGTAGGCCGTCCTGATCTTTTGGATGGTGTTATGACAAAAGAAGAACTCGCTTCAAAAATGTACGACTCCTTAAATAATAAAATAAAAGTTTTGGAGGATGATGTAATTGTATATCCCGCACATGGTCCCGGAAGTGCTTGTGGTAAAAGTATGGGTAAAGAAACTTTTTCCACCATTGGAATTCAGAAAAAGACAAATTACGCTTTGCAGGAAATGACAAGAGAAGCATTTATTCTTTCGGTAACGGATGGATTATCTGTTCCTCCTCAATATTTTTTTGAAGATGCCCGTATTAATAAAAATGGTTACGATTCCATTGATAGTATCATTAAAAAAAATACCACTCCATTAAATATTGATGCGTTGGAACAAGCAGTTCAAAACGGTGCATTAATTCTCGACACACGTATTGCAGATCATTTTGAAAAAGGATTTATTGAGAGTTCATTAAACATCGGATTAAACGGCATGTTTGCTGTTTGGGTGGGAACATTAATTGATATTAATACTCCTCTTGTATTAATTACTGATATTGGAAAAGAAGAAGAAACTGTTTTGCGTTTGGCAAGAGTGGGATATGAAAATGTATTAGGATATCTTGAAGGCGGAATTGCTACCTGGGAAGATGCAGGCAAACCTGTTGAAACTGTGAACACAATTTCCGCTGAGGAAATGACACAATATTATGGTGATGCAGGTTATACTATTTTAGATGTGCGTAAGCCTTCTGAATTCGATACAGAACATATTAAAGGAGCAATTAATATCCAATTAAGTGAGATAGAAAACAGGTTGGGCGAATTAGACGCTGATAAAAAATATATCATTCATTGTGCAGCAGGTTATAGAAGTATGATGGCTGCTTCCATATTAAAAAGTAATGGTATTGAAAATTTTATGAATGTTGCCGGAGGTTGGGGAAGCATTAAAAAAACATCGTTGCCAACGGAAGTTTCGGTGGGGGAAATGATTTGAAAGAAATTGACAATTGACAATTGACAATTGACAATTTCGGAGGCGGAGATGCAAATTGAATCCTATTTTGAGTAATTGATAAAACACAGCGAGCATATACACACATTTTTAAATATTTAATGCGAAAAATAGTTTTGGTCATATTTGTTTTATTCCTGTCCACTGCATGTGAGGATCAGCGGGTGAACCAAGCTATAGATAAGATCAGCAGAACTTGGACAGTTTATAAATATGAAAAAGATGGTATAGATATCACTCCTGTTTTTACTTCCAATTACGTTAACTATATTCTAACTTGTGAAAAGACACAAGACTATACCGAGTCCTTTATTCTCTTCGGAACTCCTGTTACTATTACAGGAATTTATATATTCAGCGATCAGGCACAAATTTTAACCCTCTCCGATGAATTTCAATCGCGAGTGTTTGATATTATCACACTGAATAACAGCGATATGACCCTACAGGATATTAATGCAGATACTTCTGAAGTTTATTATTTTGAAGCAGTGATTTGAGGTAATTGACAATTGATAATTGACAATTGACAATTACCTCCTCCTCAAACTGCACAGCTGAACAAAAGCTCAGAGTTTATTCGATAATTTATAAGCCGCTGCTGATCTGGTAATTTGTTAATTGGCATATAGATCGTGATTATTTAGTAGACCTCTGGCTGTTCAATTATCAATTGTCAATTATCAATTGTCAATTGTCAATTCATTTTCTTTTCACATCCCCCTTCTCCTCATATTCCTTAAATATCGCTGCAGGATCGTATTTCTTTACAGCCTTTCCTTTGCGGATAATTTTAATATGATTTATCATATCACCCTGGGCTATAGAATTTACTACATCTTGTCCTTCAACTACGTGTCCAAAAACAGCATGTTTATTATCGAGCCAAGAGGTTTCTTTGTGTGTGATAAAAAACTGGCTACCGTTGGTGAATTTTCCTGCATTTGCCATAGATAATATTCCGGGACCGGTATGACGTAGGTCGCTGTGAAATTCATCTTTGAATGAATATCCTGGCCCACCGCTACCATTACCGCTTGGGTCACCACCTTGTATCATAAAGTCAGCAATTACACGATGAAATTTTAAACTGTCGTAATAAGGTGTTCCTAAAGGTTTAGCAGTATTCTGGATCTTACCTTCTGCTAATCCTACAAAATTTGCTACGGTGAGAGGTGTTTTTTGAAATTCGAGGAATAATAAAATATTGCCTTTAGTAGTTTGCACCTCTGCATATAAACCATCAGGAAGATGTTTGTATTTCTTTTTATCACTTTGTGCAAACACCAAAGATTGTAATACGATCACGAGTGCAAATAATAAACTTGTTTTTTTCATAAAGTGTTTAAATTTTTGAATTTATAAATATTATTTATTTTGTGAATTTAAATATTCGGGAAGCAGTGATACGAATCTTTTAATAGTATCTTCCAATGATTCTTTTGACGAACCTCCGGATGCATTTTTATGTCCTCCCCCATTAAAAGAATTACGCGCCAATACTTCAATATTCATATCACCCTTAGAGCGAAAAGATATTTTTATTTTACCCTTATCTTCCGTAAACAAAACTGATATTTCCACATTCTTCATCGCAAGTGGCAGATTTACAATTCCCTCTTTATCACCGTTGTTTAACTTATATCGCTCTGCCTCCTGCATGGATATACTCATATACGCAGTTTTATTCTCCGGCAGCACAACCATTTTTTCCGATAACAAATATCCGATGAATCGCATTCTGTTCTCGCCATATTGATTGTATACATTATTATGTATCTCTTCAATATTGATACCAAATTCCATTAAGGCAGCAGCTACAAGATGTACCTTTGCGGTAGTATTTGAATATTGAAATATTCCGGTGTCCATAGCCATGCCACCATATATACAGGATGCAATTTTTTCATCCATGTATTCCAAACCATTTGCTAAACCAATAAATTCATATACCAGCTCTGCCGTTGAACTCGCTTTATCATTCCACAAAACATAATCGGTAAAATATTCCGGTTCCCGATGATGATCTATCATTACACTTACAAATGGATGATTGAGTTTTTTAATATCCTCCCCTAACGACTCTATCCTTTTCATAGCATTAAAATCTAGAAAAAAAATACAATCCGCCTTAGCCAAAACTGCGAAACAGGTCTTTGATTTTTTTTGATGAATAAAAACAGTATCACTGCCCGACATCCAATTCAAAAAATCGGGAAAATCATCCGGAGCTATTACATCTGCAACATGACCCGTTTTCTGGAGATACATTTTCATTGCCAACGCCGAACCTATTGCATCGCCGTCGGGACGCTCATGAGGTATAAGCACAATTCGTCGCGGTTGCTTAAGATATTCGAATAACTCTTTTAGGTCTTTCATTGTTTTGTAGTGCGAAGGTCTTCATTTTTTGACTTTTATTAAAATGCAAACACATAATACCTATCTTTGCGGGCGAAAAAAATATAATTATGACAGGAAATAGAACATTTACCATGATCAAACCCGATGCAGTGAGAAAAAACTCCATTGGCGGTATTTTAAAAATGATCAATGAAGCCGGCTTTAAAATAGTTGCAATGAAATTCACAAAACTGAGCAAAGAAAAAGCAGGTGAATTTTATGCTATACATAAGGAGCGTCCTTTTTATGGAGAATTAGTTGACTTTATGAGTTCAGGTGCTATTGTTGCCGCAATACTAGAAAAAGAAAATGCAGTTGTTGATTTTAGAAATCTTATAGGTGCAACTGATCCTTCAAAAGCAGATGAAGGTACCATCAGAAAAATTTATGCATCGAGCATAGGAGAAAATGCAGTGCATGGAAGCGACTCCGATGAAAATGCAATAATTGAATGCGATTTTCATTTTAGCAAGTTGGAAAGATTTTAATTCTAATTAATTAAATAGGATCCGGCAAGATATTTTTTGCCGGATTTTTTATTTAAAACCTCTCTTCATTTATAAAAAAAACCCGTTGCGGATTTTAAACCGAAACGGGTTAACCAAAACAGGTTTCCAATGGCAAAATTTCTATTTGGAAACCTCTATCTTTCGTGAAACACTTTTCTCTGTATTACTTATCTGAAGCAAATATAATCCGTTTGCAAGTGCCCTCAAATCAAATCCAAAACTATTTTTTCCCACAGTGCATAATTCATTGATTGTCAACACATTACGACCTTCAAGATCTTTTATTTCTAAAGAAACCTGCATGGCTGTTGAGGCATCGATTTCAACAGTCAAATAGTCAGATGTCGGGTTAGGATACACCTGTATTTCTGACAGATTTTGCATCTCTATCCCTGATTGAAAAGTAACCGTTACTTCATAGCTTTTTGGTGTGAAATTTACCGGAGAATAGGAGGTATAAGTTACCGGTGAACTGAAATTTTGTGCCACTCCGGAAGCAGGATCAACATACTGACCTGTGATGTCAATTGTCGGAACCAAAGAGGTAACATCAGTACCCTCCGGAACCACTAATTCTATGGTTCCTGCTGTTTGATCAATGATGCCAGTTGCTATCGGGGAGGTGAAATTAAAGGAAACTATGCTGTTTGGATAGGTGGTATGGTATCCTTCTATATCATTTTTGTCTCTTGGCAATAACTTCCAGTTTCCAAAACTGAAATACATGATTCCCTGAATATAGGTAAGCTCCTCTCCCATTGTCAGGGTATCGGGACCAAATTCGAAAGGCAATTCATAAGAGTAATCATCGCAACGCATTCCAACCTCAGGAGTATTGGAAAGATTCACCCTCCATTCGCCAAAAGCCCCGCCTGTGGCTTCATCCGCGTTGTTTGACGTTACATATGCATTATCAAACTTCACCAACATTCCTTCGTAAGGTTCGGTTGCATCGTAAATTTTAGCATCCACATCCAAGGGATCTAGGCCTGTTACAAAGGCTGGAAGTGCATTCATTTGTGAATTGAGCGTATAAGTAATATTCGCAAGTTTGGTCACGCCAAATTCTTCAATGATCTTGGCAGAGGTGATCGTAATTTCGTCGCCACGGAAAAGCACATCGGTGCCATCTCCCGGACCGGATTTGATGAAAATTCCCTCATAAGCCTGTGATCCTTCCTGAATCGCAACTGTACCGAGGTCGTAAGTTTGAGTTGTGCTGGTAACTATTGCCTGAATATTCATCGAAGCGATGCTATCATTGGCCCAAATGGAAACTCCGGTGCTGAAAGGGGAATTTTGGATCTGAACTATCGAAGTAATTCCATCATCATACACTATATATATTATAGGTGAACTTGGTGAAGGATAATTTATTGTATTTCCATCATTATCGGTAGCGGAAATATAAAAATTGACGTAAGTGCTGTCTACTCCGGGTCCCGGAATATTTCCCTGCCAGGTGTCTCCCGCAAGATCCGACATGGAAACTGCCGTGAAACCGGTATTGCCAATTCCGTATGAGTAATAAAGATCAGCATACGCAACCGTTCCATCAAGATCAGTAATGGTAGCGGAAACACTAACTGTTTCTGTAGATGTAGCCACCACAGGAGTTCTTGTAATATCAGTAATAACGGGTGGTGATGCCAAAGCAGGTCCAATATCAGAAATTGACAGAGGTGCAATCGCATATTCGGTCTCGGCTGTAAATTCAACAATTACTCCTCTTATATAAGCGAGATTTGTTCCCAAAGCCGGAGGTGTATATGCATCCGGAGTATTGGTTTCACCCGCTGCTCCACCAGCCCAGATATTACATTCATCATCATAGGTATCGTTGCGGAAATGTCCGCTCATATCTCTGATCTGAATTTTATTTCCATCCACATCCTGCACATACCAAAACCATCTGAGTCCCGATGGTGTTATATCTGTAACATAAACACCGGTAAATTCCACATACATTCCTTCATATTTTTCTCCTTCCAGGGTATTAATAACTTGTCCGCCCGCCCCATCACTCATCATCAACTCACTAATTTCCGCTGCAGTAGGTGTCGGCATGGTAGAAAATCCAATAATTTCCGATTCAATCGGCAATAATAATAATTGTGTATACCCTTCAAATGAATTTATGATTCCGGTGCATTCCACAATATTTCCAACTTGAAAATTATCTACAAATAAGGTAGCATCATTCAAACTCTCCAGATCGGTCCAGCCTATCGCAGGCCAATCTATTAATACATGGATTCCGGTAAATGGTCCTCCATCTTCATCCTGCAAAAATGTTCCCATTCTGCTTCCCGTGCTGGACAATGCATAATCGCAAGGGTTAAAAGAAACAACTCCCTGCACTCTCACAGTATCTCCATTGTAATTCGAAAGATCATCTTCCACCGCAAGAGAGGCATCATCTCTATATTGAAGATCATAAATATCTACCAGTGGATATTGGGCCGAAACAGTAAAAAAGCTGAATACTGCAGCCGCTAAAAGTATAAAATTTTTCATCAAAATCGTTTTGTGCAAAGGTAATTAATCGTTCTGCTTTGAAAGAAGATTCAGGCTTAAATTAACGTTATGATTTTGTTCAAATCTTTGTTCAGAGTTCTGTGTTCTGGGTTCTGAGTTCTGGGTTCTGAGTTCTGAGTTCTGTACGGAGGGAAATCCACGTATCATTTATACTCAGATTATGACAGATACTAGGTGAAAGAGTTGAAGGAGTTGAAAATGTATAATTCGGAGGGAAAATCATCAATGTTACAAACTGCCCACTGCCCACCACAGGTGTTCGGAAGATTGCCATCATGATGTATTAAAGAGGATTTTTTTCGCCTTCTCAGGATTTCCATCGCAAAGGTAAACTAGGTCTATAGCCACTAGTTTTTCCATTTCTTGCACAAAGCGTTGCTTCATTATTTTGTATCCTTTATGCCCATTTGTCTTTTTATATACTATAATTAGTATCGAAGCGATCAGTGTTACATATAATATACTTCTGATTCCATTTTCACTTCGATTTAATAAATGGCTTAAATTTAGTTCTTGCTTTAAAAATTTAAAGAAAACTTCTATATCCCAACGTTGCTTGTACAGCGTACAAATTTCCTCCGCACTTAGGTCAGGGATATTCGTTATAAAACGCAACACTTCACCGGTTTTATTTTGTATTGTGTGGATGCATCTAAATGGTATTTCTGTTTTCCCATTTCTTTTAAATAAATGAACCCAACAATCTGATTCGATGGTCAGTTTTTCTGTTATAATTTTTCCTTGATAAAATTTTCACTTATAATTTCAAGGTTACTATTGGCAAACAACAGAGTGACAAATGGTATCTTTTTTTTAGAAAGTTCTTCAAAGGTATTTCGGCCAGAAACACCTTTATCAAAGACTCTTACCGCATTTTCATTCGACGGTTGGTGCTCCAGAACCGCTGCTCGAAGTGCAGTATTTTCCGGAACAGGTATGGAACCACTATAGACATCTGCACTAATGGGTATTTCCGAAAAACCAATTGTAAATTTTAACTGGTTTAAATAGGCAGCAGCACTACCCTTTATTACATAACCACATTTTAATAACTTTCCGGATGCAGTTATAATTGTTGAATCAAACCGTAATAATTTCGAATGTTCTTCGCCAATAATTGATCCATATAATTCAACACATTTATTAAATAATTTTTCAAAATATCGATAGTCCATTGTCTTTATACGTTCACTGATCGAACTGTAACGTATACTCGATTTCGTTCCTTCCTGATTCAAAACATTGAATGCCAATGTTTCATAGGCAGACTCCATGCCTCGTAAACTATTGTCCTTATTACTTACAATACTATAGATCAGAAGTTTAAAAAGAATCTCGCCTTGTAATTTTTTAGAATATTTATTGACCCTGGTCTCAAGGGCCAGTTCTTCTAATAAAGAGTCTGGTAGCACCTTTAATATGTCGCCAATAAACATATTTCAAAAATCTAACATAACTAGCTGATGTACAAGTAGTTTGTACACAAAGGGAATGTTGATTCAGTTTCTTCCGAACACCTGTGCACTGCCCACTGTTGACTGTTGACTACTACAAGTTGAAGGGGTTGAAAAAATATAATTCGAAAGAAAACCTCCATCCCGTCAATCTGCCTACTGAGACTGTGACTGCGACTGGTTCTGAGTTCTGAGTTCTGGGTTCTGAGTTCAGTACGGAGGAAAACCTGCATCGCGTCGAACTGCTTACTGAGACTGTGACTGCGACTGGTTCTGAGTTCTGAGTTCTGAGTTCTGACATGTAGTAGATCTCCTGCGTCGATCACTACATGTTTCAGTTCTGGGTTCTGGGTTCTGAGTTCTGTACGGAGGGAAATCCACGTATCATTTATACTCAGATTATGACAGATACTAGGTGAAAGAGTTGAAGGAGTTGAAAATGTATAATTCGGAGGGAAAATCATCAATGTTACAAACTGCCCACTGCCCACTGTTGACTGTTGACTACTACAAGTTGAAGGGGTTGAAAAAATATAATTCGAAAGAAAACCTCCATCCCGTCGATCTGCCTACTGAGACTGTGACTGCGACTGGTTCTGTGTTCTGGGTTCTGAGTTCTGAGTTCAGTACGGAGGAAAACCTGCATCGCGTCGAACTGCTTACTGAGACTGTGACTGCGACTGGTTCTGAGTTCTGAGTTCTGACATGTAGTAGATCTCCTGCGTCGATCACTACATGTTTCAGTTCTGGGTTCTGGGTTCTGAGTTCTGAGTTCTGAGTTCTGTACGGAGGGAAATCCACGTATCATTTATACTCAGATTATGACAGATACTAGGTGAGAGAGTTGAAGGGGTTGAAAATGTATGATTCTGAGGGAAAATCACCAATGTTACAAACTGCCCACTGCCCACTGTTGACTGTTTACTGCCATTACTCACCAAAAAAGGGATGAAGACCTAAATCCTCATCCCTTTTTAAATTTCTTGTATACTCGATCAGAAACTATATATCAAACCTGTCTGAAACGAAGGAAAAATATCCATCTCAGCAATATTTGTAGATGTAGCCAGTGCTCTGAAATTAATTGCCAGTGGAAAATCTTTGCCACTCACTTTTTGGAAATCATATCCTATACCTAAACCTGCTTCCGGCATAAAACCGCTGTGCGCTTCTGTGCTTAAAACACCTTTGCTTACTGCATCCGGATTTGAGCTCTCTTCTTTGCTTAACATTTGCGCATATCCCGCAGCACCAAACATTTCAAAGGTTACTCCTCCGCGGAAGGTTACTTTATAATCTATTTCCAGGTTACCGTAAACACTGGAAGAATTTGCTTCATTCTGAAACATTCCAAGATTTGGAACGAACAATAATTTTCTATCGCTGATTCTTGAACCTTTACAACCGGTTTTTTCCATTTTGGTCCAAAGAAGGTTTAATTCAGTTCCTATTCCAAAACCGGGTTTCATCATATTATATCCAAAATAGTATACTCTGATCGGGTTTGGGTCATTATGATAAGGCGATTTACCGAAGTTATTACCAGCAAAAGCTGAAAAAGAAAGCGTTGAGATTAAAATTAGGGCAAAAATTGATCTTAAATGTGTGTGGTTGGTTGTAAATGACATTTTTCTGATTTGCGATTAAGTTTACAAAATTAATGCTATATCCTGACAACGCCGCAAAACCTGAAATAGTTTCTATTAATTAACAAATTATTAATGGTTTTTCGGTAATTATGCCTCAAAGTTAGATACAAACTGTAGAACTATTCTACAGTATTATCCACATCCTAATTCTGAAAAGTGGGGAAAGGCTTAAAATACGGACATCCGCCGCGGCGGATGCCCGTTGATCCACCTTTTACTATCAATTTATACTCAAAGTCTGGTTTTTGGGATAGGTAATGTCAAATTCCAATTCAAATTTGGACACTTCCTTCGGTTTCAGTTTTTCTCTCCATGTGACAAAACCGGTAAGTTCGTCGAGGAGACCTTTGCCCAATTCTGTAAGTTCCACTTTTATATCATCATCCTGCGAAATTGGGATCTGATCCATCACGATGATTTCTAAATTTATTGGTTTGCCATTTCTGACAGAAATTTCAAAAGCCATGGACTTGGTATTGTTTGCACCGATAATTCTGTCTGTCGACTTATCAGCCACCATTGTGCGTTTAACATCTATGGATTTATCTCTTCCCAGAGAAACAGATAAAGTATCACTCAGACTTAATGGATCTAAATATGTTTTTGCTACATAAGTATTGTTGAAATAGATATTCGCATTTCCCGGCAATAGATTCACACCTTCCCATTCGGTAATTCTTGCAATCAGAAATGCACTTTGTTCAATTTTAGGAACGATCAGATAATTATAATCAGCAGGCAATGTTTTCGATTGCAATGAAACAAGATGTCCTTTTCCATCTGCAGGAATATTATAGGTCTGATTTATTTCAAATTCCACATTTGCAATCGTTTGAGTTTGCGTGGTGATATTATGCGCATAGGTAGCATCTTTTACTTCTGCTTTAGATTTTGCAAGTGAATTAATTTCTCCTAATACTACCTCATCTGTAGCTGAAGGTGCTGATTCGGATTTTGCATCATCATAATCGCGGTTATAATAATACTGGTAATAGCCTACATACCATGTTGTTAATTGCGGAAGTGTATTTCCGAGCATAGGATTTCCTGTGGAACAAGTAAGTTTTACATTTTTCCATTCGATACCGGAATTTTGCCAGATATTGGCTTTATAATTTAATTGAACTGGCTGACCGATATCTGATGCTCTGATATCGTATGTTGCATACCAACCTGCATTATAGGTGAGGTAATTCACTTCAATTTTTGCACTTATTGCAGTTTCTGTTGCAACGGAAACAACTATTTGCGGAACCGGAGCCATTGCAGATATCTGCGCATTTTGTTGTGCCCAATAATTTTGCAGATCATACATGCGTTGCTGCATTTTTGCTTTGTCTTTATTTGCATTTAATTCTTTTCTTTCCAATTTTAAAAGATCGGAATAAATGGCATTTAATTTTAGATCGTAATATTCAATTGTTTGTTGTAATAATTGTAGCGAATCCGTTCCCCCATTCGTGAGTAATATTTTATTGCTCAACAACATTTGATTCTGCACATTTAACACATCCCGTTTCTGACGAATATCTTTTAAAATAAAATCAATATCCAGAATAGAATCTTCCAGATATTTTATTTTTTTCTGAATATCATTCGGCAAGGTTGTTTGTTGCACAGGCTCGGGATAAAATAAACGATATTGCACATCCAATATCGTAAACTCTCCCTTACCTCCAGCCTGTATGCTGTTTTGGTCGAGAGATTGTGAAATACCTTCTATAACGATATCAGTATTTCCGGCTGGAAGATTAACTGTTTTTGTGTGAAACAATTGTGCTCCGTTTAAAAAAACAGTAGCCCGCTCCGCTTGTGCACTAATTGTAATAGGGTCTCCGGCATAAACGGAAAGTGTAAGTAGGGTAAGAAGGATGGATAGTATATTTTTCATTTTTGTTTGTTTTGGAGGTAGGATGAAGAAAAGATCCAGATTCCATAAACAGGGTTATACTGATAGCGAAATCTTTTTCATTGAAAAACCCTGAAAGTAATTTCAATGAATCATCAATTGCAATAGATATATATAATATGGATGGCGTGCTTTGTTACGTGGGTCACGTTGCAGAAAATGCAGCAATCGATATTTGTTTTTTACCGATGGGAATATATATCGTTCGAATTACTACGACTAATAATCAAGTGGGATTTAAAAAAATTGTAGTTCGATAAATTGAAATAATTAAATAATATACTAATATCGTTTGATATTGCAGCTTTTAGAAAATAATTAATCCAGATTGATATTATTAGTAACCAAGATAGATTGTACTTGCTGGAAATTCCAGTCAAACTGACCCCACCTGAGCAATTTAAACTGACCCCACTTCTGCGGAGCAAACTGACCCCATCTCTGCAATCCAAACTGGCCCCACCTGTTTCATGTTGGACAGGCCCTGCATTTTTGATTTGATTATACTGTTTTAGCACGGTGATTTTTTACTGTTTGCATTATCGTATTATGACGATTCTGTAAACTTAATAAATCATGGCGAATAAAACAATTAGTATGAACACAATCAGACAAATAATGAAGCTTTATTCGCAACGAATGGGCAAAAAGAAGATCGGAGGCCGATTATCTATTTCCAAGAACACAGTAAAGCTGTATATCGATGCCTATCATCGATTACAAAGGCCCTGGGAGGAGCTTTCTCTTTTGACGGACTACGAGTTAAATAAAATATTCAATCCCGTACAAGAGGTTATTGCAAGTAATAAATTACAGCAGGTGTACGATTTTTTTCCAATTATGGAAAAGCAGTTACGCAAGCGGGGTATGACCATTGCTATCCAGTACCGTCGATTTTTGGAGGAACATCCCGATACCTATAAAGAGTCACGATTTTACTTCTATTACAGGCAATATCGCAAAAAAAGCAAATCCAGTATGCATATTGAACACAAGCCCGGAGATAAGGCTTATGTTGATTTTGCAGGAGTTAAATTACCTTATGTTGATACAGAAACCGGAGAGATAAAACAAGCTGAAATATTCGTTGCTATTTTAGGTTGGAGCCAGTTTGTATATGTGGAAGCAATGCAGGATCAAACAAGTGAGGAATTTATTTTGGCTTGCGAAAATGCATTGATTTATTTTAATGGAGTTCCTTCTGCACTGGTGCCAGATAATCTGAAAGCAGCAGTAATTAAAACAGATAAATACGAACCGGAATTAAATGCAAATTTTAAATCCTTTGCAAATCATTATGGATTTACGGTACTGCCTGCACGCTCCCGAAAGCCACAGGACAAAGCACATGTGGAGAATATGGTTAAAATTGTATATAAAGATATTTATACCCGTATTTATGAAACCGGTATTTTGCCTTTGCCCCTGCTCAATGAACAGATCCGGATCTATCTCACTGATTTAAATAATGGATTGCTTACCGGAAAAAATTATTCAAGAACAGAACAATGGACTTTTGAAAAAACAACACTGGATCCGCTGAACACTTCCAGATACGAAATGCGAAAAATGATCCAGGTTACTGTGGCAAAGAATGGTCATGTAAGGCTTGCTGAAGACCAGCATTACTATAGTGCACCGTTTGAATTGATCGGGAAAAAATTAAGGTTGCAATACTCCCGTTCATTAGTGGAAATCTTTCAACAATACGAACTTATTGCAACACACAAAAGAGTGCTGAACCCACATCGATACACAACTGATCCAAAACACCTCTCACCCGAACACAGATATCTGACAGAATGGAATCCAACTTTTTTTTAGATCAAGCACGAGCAATAGATCCAATTGTGGAAAAATATATTGAGCAAGTACTTGCCAAAAGACAACACCCTGAACAATCCTATAAGTCATGTTCGGGTATCTTATCATTTGCAAAACGAGTAGGACCTGCAAGATTAATAAATGCATGCAGACGTGCAATAGAGGTGGGTTATTACAACTATGGGATCATTGATGATATATTGAAAAATAATATGGATGACTATACAGATGAACCCGGCCCCGATAATATGCCACAGCATGAAAACATACGCGGTGGCGATTATTATCAATAAAAATAATGCAAATAAAAAATCAAAATTATTTATTTAATCAAATCAAAAAAACAAAAAAAACAATGCAGGAAATGTTAACCAAAATGAAGTCCATGCGCCTTCTGGGAATGGCACAAGCCTTCCAATTATCAATGGAATCAGGTAAGAACGAAAAGTTTACCTCGGATGAAATGGTCACTCATCTGATTGAATCGGAATGGGACGATAGACATAACAGAAAAATGAATCGGACAGTGAAAGATGCCCGGTTCCGTTATAAAGCAAGCATCGAACAAATTACTTTTGATGATAATCGGGTAGATAAAAACCAAATACACCGATTGGCTGATTGTAATTTTATTAAACGCCATGAAAATATTATTATTACCGGCAGTACAGGTATCGGAAAAAGTTATTTAGCATCAGCAATTGGTCATCAGGCATGTTCAATGGGTTATCGGGTTCTGTATCAACACAGTACGAAACTCTTTGCACGAATGAAAATAGCAAAAGCAGACGGGTCTTATTTAAAAGAGCTGTCTAAAATGGAAAAACAACAATTATTATTGATAGATGATTTTGGAATACAACCACTTGATGCGCAAAGCAGGTCAGCATTAATGGAAATCATTGAGGATAGGCACGGAAAATCATCAGTAATCATAACATCACAAGTGCCGGTAAGTGGCTGGCATGATATCATCGGCGAACAAACCATTGCAGATGCAATTTTAGATCGGATCGTGCACGATGCACATCGGGTTGAAATGAAAGGTGAATCATTAAGAAAAAAAAGACACCTGGAAGCGGAAGAAAAATTTGATTTAAAAAATTAAAACTAACTTAGCCAAACATTGCAAAAAACAATTATTAATAAATCAAAAATGAGAGGCAACTTTGAGGGGTCAGTTTAGATTGCAGAAGTGGGGTCTGTTTGGTTGGAATATCCATTTAAAAGATTGTGATACAACATGTGGGAAAAACCACAATATCATTTTGTAAAATTCGCTCTACATTAGTTCATTAAAATATTTCATTTGTAAATAAATGGTATTGGGCTCAAAGTGTCTATTATTTAGGATTCACTATAAATAGTGAATTTACATCAAATTACAAAAATATAACACAATAAATTTGGTTTCGATTAAAAGCATTTATAATTTTCATAAATGTTTTGAATACTTGCTGATTTCACGATTAAATCTACTAGTTATGAAAAATTTAATTATTATCCCATTCCTTTTATCTAATTTTCTTGTTTACACTCAAATTGATCCAGATCCCGAAGCAATGCTATTAGAGTTTTATATTGATGGCGGAGATACTGTTTGGTTGGAATATGAGGATACCACTAATATAATTGAAGCGCGTATGCCTGGTGATGAATTAGCGAGAAAATTCATAGGAATATCTCCAACAGGGTTTATTGAAGAGGTAAATCCTGGTTTACATGGAGTCCATACTGCAGGAATGTTTAAACCTCAAACGATGCCATATGGAGATTATGGTGAGGATCAATGGGAATTATTGTCTGAATTGCGCCCTACAGTTTTACGTTTTCCCGGTGGTGAGGATAGTAAATTTATGCATCTTTTACATACCATAATTCCTTCTGATCCTCCATCTACTCGTTCAGTCGGTTATGGATACGATATTGACGAATTAATTAGATATTTTGATTATACCGATCACTACGGAGCTGATATTGATGTATTTGGTAATCCATTAACACAAGGTGTTGCTGATGTTACATGGATAGCAGCGGATTATCGTAAAAATTTTATTACTTTTCGAGATGATTATTTAGAACAATTATCTTTAGGTGCAACTGATTACTATATTGATCACTTTATTCGATTGGTTGAATATATAGAAGATCAAAATGAAGGGTTGAGGGTAAAGGTGGTTGTTGATTTAAATATAATAAGCGAATCACCTGCTGAATGCAAGGCGATTGTTAATTACCTGCGTGATAATGCAATATATGACTTAGAAGTTTTTGGGGTAGAAATGGGAAACGAATGTTATGCTAATTTTTATGCACATACAATGGGCTTTAATGCATTCTCTAAGTATTGGGAATACTTAAATGGTGATGCTGTAACAGGTTGGGACATAGATGATGTTTTGGAAGGTGATATAGAATCCGATCATGACTTTTTTACTGCGTTCAAAGGTGATGCGTCTTTTACTGTTAAAGTTGGATTAGTAGCTTTTAATAATCCTGACCCAGGTGGATCAACTGATTATGCTCTTGCTGTAACTGATATAGTTGATGTAATGCCGCTTTCGAGCGATTGGAATTCTGTTCTACGAACTTATTACAATGCACTCATTCCAATTTCTGGTACAGCATTTAGTAGAAGAGCATTCGATGCCATCGTCATACATCCTTATTATGAGACTTTTAACTATAAAACGGAACTTGCAACTTTTTTTGACGCAGCAATATTTGATTGTGAAGATGAAGACTTTGGAGGAAATTGGGAATACGATGAATATGACGAGCGACTCGATGATGCTTTTGATTTTATGAAAGTAAAATTTAAGGATTTTGTAACTACAGAATTTAAAGAATCTTACCTCAGGTGGAGTGAGGATCTGGATTTTGATTTGGCAACTGGATCTGGTGGAAAAGAATTATGGACAACGGAATGGAACTATAAAGATTCGGATGGTGATGAGTTGTATGATGACAATCTTTTACGTACATATTCAAACACTTTTATTCAAGGCATTTTTGACTTTGAGTGGTACCTTAAGAATATAAAGATGAATTTTGACACTGATTATAGACCTAACTTTTTTACTATTGCAGCCATGCATAATATAGGTGGCGGCGCATGGAGTGCTATGCTCAGTCCTGCACATGACCGTGAATTAATTGAATATGGAATGTTTGAGTCACCTTGGGATGATGAAGAAAGACGGTACTACTTGCCGCGAACTAACTATTATGTGTTTAGTTTACTTCAGGATATTTCATGGCAAAATTTGAAATATGTTAAAACAAATTTCACTATAAATATTTTAAATCCAAATGTTCAACCAACAGTTTTTATAGACCAATCAGGTGAGAATTTATATATTTTTTATACGAATTTAAAGGATGAATCTCAATCCTACGTTTTAAAGACGACTGGACTTGAATCATATCTTGATGCAGAAGAAATAAATGTTCTCTCTTCAGAAGTATTCTCCGTTACTGCGAACCAACCTTATTCTTCCGGTGGTAAAATGATTTTATTTAATATGAATACTTGTTATAACGAAGTGGACAACCTTTTCCCTCTTGAGTATTTGAATTTTCAAAATGTTACTCCACCATATACCTCCTATGATGGCACTTCTTACGATCCGGAATGTGGTGAAATACCAACGGGAGATTGTTTGACCGTTCCTAAATATTCGTTTGGATATATCAAAGTTGCCCTTGAGATTATTCCATCGGAGAAATTAACACAGCATCAAACAGTGAATCCTGAGGTGGAAGGATTATTGTATCCGAATCCAACAAATAATGAGCTATCTATTAAACTCACTGAAGATTTTCCAGAAGACTGTAAAATTAGAATTTTTAGCGCAGATGGTAAGTTATGGATTGAAGAAAAAATAGGCGAAGACATGACGATTAATGTTTCCGAACTACCTGTAGGATTTTATCGTGTTGAAGTTATTAATGATAACTTTTTAAAATTCGTAAACTCTTTTGTTAAAATATAGTATGAAATACTCCAGAAAGAAATTAATCCAGTATTCAACCTTTGCAATTGTATTTATTCGGGGCCAAAATGGTTTTAGTCAAGGTGTTTACACCGATCTTGATCCCGATGTGGTTTTAGATTCCCATTTCGAAGCAGAATTGATTGATATGGATAGTAATGGTTTTGTTGATTTTGTATTAATAAATTGGTCGATTGATACCTTCACGTATTATGGTGATCTCGATTTTCAACAAAGAATTTGGATCGGACCCAATACCAGTAATAATTCGGTAGCTGCTGCAACTACATCATTTGGCGCTGGCGTGATTGCTTATGCGTATGCATTGTCTCAGTCAAATTTAATTGACAATTCATTACCTTTTAAGAACGTTATGTTGCAAAGGCTGGCTTTTAGAACTTATTTTGTTGATGTAAGTTTAACTGATGAAGGAGGGTATTGGTACCCTGAAATGCTCGATCATTACTTGGGAGTAAGATTTTTTGATGGCGAAAATTGTCTGCATTATGGATGGATTCGCTGTGATGTGATGGATGAGGGAAGAACATTAATTGTAAAAGACTACGCCTATGAAACAAAATGTGATATAGGGATTTTAGCAGGTGATACGATTGGCGATACAACAACTGTTGGAATTGCGGTATTGAATACATTAAATGCTATAGTATATAGTTTTGAAAATACGATTTATATAAATCTGAATGAATTAATTAGCGGCCTTGAAATTCACGTGTATGATTTAACTGGGAAAGAAGTTTATTCGGACAAACTAGTAAATCAATATACAGAAATAGCGTTGATAGTACCGAGAGGGACTTACTTTGTAGAGCTAATTTCAGAAGAAAAAAAGTATACAAAAAAGGTTTTTATAAACTAATGCAAGATGCTTTTATTGATTTTTGCTTCAATCAGGCTTCCCCTTTTAATTTAAACATTGCAAATTCACCTTCAACCATTTTGCAACCCCCTTTTATAAACCTCCAAACACCTCCCCCTCGCAAACCCATGATCAACAATCGGCATCGGATATTCTAATGAATCAAACTCCGCTACCCAATGTCGAATGTATTTTCCTTCCGGATCAAATTTTTTTGTTTGTTCATAAGGGTTGAATATTCGAAAATAAGGTGCAGCATCCACCCCGCTTCCTGCGGCCCATTGCCATCCGCCGTTATTACTGGCGAGATCGTAATCCAGCAATTTTTCTGCAAAATAGGCCTCTCCTTTTCTCCAATCCATTAATAAATGTTTGGTGAGAAAACTTGCAACGATCATGCGCACACGATTATGCATAAAACCTGTTGCATTTAATTCGCGCATACCAGCATCTACTAAGGGGTAACCTGTTTTTCCTGCGCACCAGAGTTCAAATTCTTTTTCATTATTTCGCCAGGGAATATTGTCGTATTGTGGCCGCTTGTGCGCTTACAATAATGGGATCACCAGCATATGCAGAAAGAATTATAAGGTAAAAAGGATGGATAGGATATTTTTCATTGTTGTTTGTTTTGGAGGTAGGATGTGGGAAAAAGGGAAATTCCATAAAATTCTAAGTACCGTTCCAAATAAATAGAAATTTAATAACCCATCAATATCCAGGATACCAAAGCGGAATGATCCTAGTAACTTGAATATTTTTGTAGGAAAATAAATAGTTCAATTATGATTTTATTGTTTTATTTTAAATATACATTTAAATTAGCTAATTATTTTTGCTTAAATTCACCGCAAAATAAAATAATAAAAAAACCCGCTGGATATTGCAGCGGGTCTCAATGCTTTAACAAAATATAATTCTTTATTATTTCATTTTAATCAACGATTCCGTTTCTTTAGTCAGCCCATCCGATTTAATTACCACATTGTAGGCTCCTACAGCCAATTGTGTAATATCAATTGTCTGACCGTCTTGCACAGATACATTTTGAATTAATTTACCAAACATATCTAAAATTTCAACATCTAAAATTTCGATTTTATCCGCATTTTTTTGTTGAATTATAAAATAATTCGGAGATGGGTTAGGATAAATAGAGTAGTTGTCAGTTACAGCTCCTAATCTTAACTCATCTAGTATAATTGGAATTACAAAATAGCCCATCGAAATTGCAGGTAATCGAACGCACACTCCATTTGGTGAGGCAATATCAAAGGCGCCAGGGCAAGAATGATTTGGTGCATAAGGTACTAATTCCGTTAATTCAAATATGTTTTCATTATCCGATGCGTTTGTGCAATCATTATAATCTTCATTAATATCAAAAAGTGTATTTCTCCCGGCTGTTGAGTATAACCTGTCGGCATCTAGAATTAATGCGTCAATATCAGTATCTAATATTGCCTGATATCCGGTCTCGTAGAATATTTCCACAACATCACCCGGATGGATATAAAAATCCTGGTAGGTATCAGTTACGTTAGAATAAATAATAAATAACTTTGGATCCAGCGGATCATCATCTATAAATACTGTCGGTGCCACATTATCATTTAAAGTGGCCATTGTAGTTTCGGTTTTAAGATATCTAAGGTCATTATCGTTAATTACCCGCCATAATTGAGCCGCAAAATATGTTGCTCTTCTAAGAAAAAATGGACTTTCTTGCGTTGTTCCACAAGCCGCTTCATCTAATGCATCCTGATCTGATTCACTGCTATTTGTCATAATCATGGTTTTACTACCGCCTAGCATATTTTGAACAGTTGCTCTGGTTAAAAAAAGTGGGCTGTAGTCTGGATCATAATTAACCTTAATGTTATATAGGAACCAATTCTGCAACATGACAGCATGAGAAAAAGTGTTCGCCACACTTGATTCAAATGGCTGGAATTGTTTTTCGTTGGCAGCAGCAGCAGCACCGTCAGGGAGAATTACTTTATCATCCAGATTATATTCGGTCAACCATATTTCCTTTGTTTCAGGACCTTCATCATCGTCAGTAAAAAGCATTTGATTTGCATGTTCTGTAAATGAAATATCAATTCTGTCGCGTGTAAATTCTTTAAAATTCCCTGGCTTGAGATCATCGGCCGGAATACCGGTTATTTGATTGAAGATGTCCTCCAAATAGGGATCGACTGTAGAATATGTCCACTCACCATCAGTAATCTGATAATTTAAGGTAATAGGGTCATCTGAATTATCATCAACTACAAAATCGGGATGTAATTGTAACATAATATCCCTCCAATTAGAATTATCTTCACAAGTTGCTGTACTATTTGTAGTTGTATAATAAGGATGAAATATTACAGCATCGAATAAATAATTTTCATAAGTAGAAAGCTCCCCATACTTTGCAGCCAGTTCAACGTTCCAATCAGGATATAGGCATTCACAATCTTCATCCGCATCATCAACACCAGGATCAGGATCCGTTAATATAGGGATTGTTGCAATTATATCCCTGCCTACGTTTTCTTCTTGAAACGGTGGTAATAATCCAAAATCGTAAAGTGCCCCGCAATCAGGTGTGTTCTCTGCAGGCAAACCTATTTTCAGAAAATAATAGGCGCTATTATTTTTAATTGCACCAAGAAAATCATGATCACTTTGCACATCAGACGCTAATGCATCGTCTAGGTCATCCGAATCATAATCACCCATAAGTCCATCATAATTATCACCATTAATATAACTCCAGTAACGTTCAAAATTTTCAAAACCCATTACTTTCTCCCCAAACTTCCCACCAACTTCATTTCCCATTTCCAAACCAATCAAATTAATTCCTTTTGTTATGCGCAAATAATCAATCACATCAAGAAGTTCAGTAGTTGATTGAGATTCAATGTTTACACAATAGATAACATCCACAATGTGACCAATATTAGCTGTTTCAATTTTTTCAATAAGTCTTGCAAAATCATTGATATATAAGGGTTGCTCTGGATAAGTATCAAATGCAGTGTCAGTTGCATCAAAGGTTGGTTGCGATAAACATTTTACATATAAATCTTGGAAACGCCCCATTAATTTATCATCTATCCAAATTTCACAACCATCGCATTCCAAATCCTCTAATTGTGATGCTATTAAATCATAATTTAATACTCCAGGTGTAATTTCAGGAGCATCCATCGCATTATCTGTAACATCAAAGTAAGAAATCATTTCTTTCCAATTATACCCGTAACCTCCATACGTAATATCATCAATTGGATCATATGACCCTAATGGATGCATGAATTTTGCGTTTGCGCCGCTGAATATTCTAACAGTTTTTGGTGCTAGATCAGATACTGCTTGCCAAGGATCGGGAGCAAAGGTATAATCCGCGTTCTCACCCTCTGGAGCTTTTAAAGGTTCAAAAAAATCAGTTAAATTGATGCCAATTAAACCATTATTAACTGGGGCATTCTGATGGTGTAGTTCTATCACCATTTGTTTGTAAGGATTATTTATCACCCATCCGTTTTCCAATAAAGAATCAGGTATTTCTTCTGCAAATGTTACATAAGTTGTATCCAGCCCGGAAGTATAAATTTCTACAGTATCACCTACCGAATAAATAACTGTATCTTCTCTTACAACGTCATATTCAACCTTGCCCCTCCCATTGCTATAATTAGTAGTTAAAGATTCTCCTTCTACTGCGAATGCACAAGAAAGAGTTAAAGTAAGCATCAGGTAGAAACCATGAAAACGGTTTTTTTAAAAACCATTCTCCAAATGAAAGAAGACTTCATAGTGTAAGGTTTTTGTTTGTTAAAAAAAATAATGAATTCAAACCTAATCAATAATAAAATGATTATTAAATTTAAAAAAAATGAATATAAGTCACATTTTATTATATTTTTGTTAAAATTGGTAAATAGTTTAAATCATAGTATCTTAGTAGATGAAAAAACCTCATATGAAACAATTTATGTCCTTAATTATTATTATTTCATTAAGCAACGCAATAACAAATAAATTATATGCTCAAACACCTGAAATCATATGGGAGCAAGGGTTTGGAGGAAATTATGATGATAGGGCGATGGATGTTATAGAAACACCCGATGGTGGTTATTTGACGGTAGGATATACCAATTCAATTGATGGAGATATTACATTAAATCATGGAACTACTGATTTATGGGTTATAAAAACAAATAGTTTTGGAAACATGGAATGGCAGAGATCTTATGGGGGATTAGATTATGATTATGGGTATGGTGGATGTCTCGGCGCTGATGGTGGCTTTGTTTTAGTTGGAAGTTCAGAATCTTCTGAAGGTGATTTGACGTTTAATCAGGGCGAAAGCGACTATTGGATCATCAAAATTGATGATCTGGGTAACATTTTATGGCAAAAAACTTATGGTGGTTCAACAGGCGACACAGGTCATGATATTATACAAACTTCGGATGGAGGTTACATGGTAATTGGAAAATCACAATCGTTTGATGGTGATGTAATAGATCAGCATGGAGCATTAGACTATTGGTTAATTAAAATCAATATAAATGGAGAATTGGAATGGTCAAAATCTTACGGATCAAGTATGTCGGATATTCCTTATCAAATTATTAAAACATTGGACGAGGGATTTGTGATTGCTGGTTACTCGAAAGGATACGATGGAGATGTAACGGATAATTGGGGAAACGCTGATTATTGGATAATAAAAATAAATTCAGTTGGTGAGCTAATTTGGCAAAAAACATTTGGCGGACCAGATACTGATATCGCTCACTCGATAGTTGAAAAAGAAACCAGTGGTTTTTTATGCGCCGGCGAATCATATTCCGATGGAGGTATGGTGACCGCCTCAAATGGTCTCATTGATAATTGGGTTATTTCACTCGATAGTATTGGAAATTTGGAATGGGAAAGGTCATATGGGGGTCCACAAGCTGACAATGGATTTTCCATTGTAAAAAAAAATACAAATGAATATACATTCTCAGGAGCATCCCAAGCAATTGGTGGAGATGTCATGGAAAATAATGGACTGTCAGATTATTGGTTGGTAGGCATTGACACTTTAGGTACAATTCTTTATCAGAAATCGGTAGGAGGCACAAACTATGATATTCCATATGTAATGGTAAATACAAGCGATGGATATTTTGTAATCACTGGGATGTCTTATTCCACAGATCTCGATGTAACGGAAAGCTATACCGGTTATAACTACTGGATCGTAAAACTAGGTATCTGCAACACCCTTTATTATGCTGATTTAGATGAAGATGGTTTTGGGGACATATTAAATGATTCGCTGACGTGTGAACTTCCGTTAGGTTATGTTTTAGACAGCACTGATTGTAATGATGCAAACAATTTAGTTTATCCCGGAGCAACAGATATTTGTAATTCCCTGGACGATAATTGCAATGGATTTATTGATGAAGATGCTATTTTTGTATTATATTTTGCTGATACTGACTCCGATGGGTTTGGTACCTTGTTACAAGATAGTGTTTCCTGTAATTTTCCGGCGGGTTATGTAATTGACTCTACGGATTGCAATGATACGAATAATTTAATTTATCCGGAAGCAACAGATATTTGTAATTCCATTGACGATAACTGCAACGGAATTATTGATGAAGATGCCGTATTTACAATATATTATGCGGACGTGGACGGAGATGGATATGGAAATGGATTAGTAGATTCCTCTTCCTGTTTTACGCCACTAGGATTTGTACTTAATTCTACAGATTGTAACGATACCAGTAATTTAATTTATCCCGGAGCTATAGAGATATGTGATTATTTGGATAATGATTGTAATGGAATTATTGATGACAATCTCTCTTATATCCAATCCTTTGAAGATGCAGACGGAGATAACTACGGAAATATATTTGTGGATTCACTTTCCTGTGACATTCCGGATGGATTTGTATTAAACGACAGCGATTGTGATGATACCGATCCAAATATTTATCCCGGAACAGAAGAATTATTAAATGGAATTGATGATGATTGTAATGATCTGATTGATGAGGGCTTGTACCTGGAAAATATTTCAATAGATGGAATTAAAATATATCCGAATCCTACCCAGGGATTATTATATATTGAATGGTCAAATCCAACTCCAACATCCCTTCAATTGATAAATATAAATGGACAGGTAATATTTAGTATTGAAACGGTATTGCCACGAAATATAATTGATGTAGGTAATTATCCATCGGGAATTTATTTAATAAAATCAATAAATAGTGATTTTGGGACAAAATTTATCAAAGAGTAATTTTGTCAATTTGAGTCTTTAGATAACCAAACGAACTATTATTTAATTTGCAGATAATCCCCTTTTATACGTTTCCAAACACCTCCCCCTAGCAAACCCATGATCAACAATCGGCAATGGATATTCCAATGAATCAAACTCCTCCACCCATTTCCGAATATATTTCAATTCCGGGTCAAACTTTTTTGTTTGTTCATAAGGATTAAATATCCGGAAATAAGGTGCAGCATCTACCCCACTTCCTGCGGCCCATTGCCATCCGCCGTTATTACTGGCGAGATCGTAATCCAGCAATTTTTCTGCAAAATAGGCTTCCCCTTTTCTCCAGTCGATTAATAAATGTTTGGTGAGAAAACTTGCCACTATCATGCGCACTCGATTATGCATAAAACCCGTTGCGTTTAATTCGCGCATGCCGGCATCTACTATAGGATAACCTGTTTTTCCTGCGCACCACAATTCAAATTCTTTTTCATTGTTTCGCCAAGGAATATTGTCGTATTGCGGTTTAAAGGATTGTGATACAACATGCGGAAAAAACCACAATATCATCTGATAAAATTCGCGCCAAATTAATTCGTTAAAATATTTTTCGTTGAGATCCTTTGCAATTTTTCCGAGTTTGCGAATGGAGATAGTGCCGAAACGAAGATGTACACTTAATCGGGAAGTGCCTTGTAAGGAAGGAATATCTCTTGTTTCATGGTAATGTTTTATTATATCTTCATTAATGAAGGAGGATGGAATTATAATTTCTGATCTAGTAAATCCTATTTTTGCAAGTGCAGGAAGTGGTAGCGGATCAGATTTCAAAAAATTAGAATAATATTTTTCTGTTGGATAAGGTTTGAAATATAAGGCGTTTAGTTTCTCCTTATATTTTCTGCTAAAAGGTGTAAAAACCACATAAGGCGTTCCATCCTCTTTTACAATTTCGTTTTTCTCAAATATTACCTGGTCTTTAAAAGTGTTAAAAGGAATATTATGTGAAAACAATAATTGTTTGATTTTCGCATCCCTTTTTATCGCGTAAGGTTCGTAATCGTGATTAGTAACTACTGCCTCAATAGTATATTTCTCAATTATTCTTTTCCATACCTCCATCGGCTCTCCATATTCCACTAAAATTGTGGAACCAAGTTTAATCAGCTTATCTTGCAACTGACGAATTACATCATAAATAAAATTAACCCTCGCATCCGAACGATCTTTTAAATCATCCAGAATATTGGTATCAAAAATAAAAAGCGGAAGAACATTATTGTGGTTACTCAGTGCATGATATAATGCAGCATTATCCTCCAATCGAAGATCACGGCGAAACCAATGAATTGTTACTGTTGGTTTCATTTATAATATATAGAAGATCTTTTGAAAATGTATTAGCATAATTTTTTTTTTGATATGATCCTACCCATTTAATTCCATGCATCACATTCGATAAAAATATTTCATCTGCCTGCAATAACATTTCCAAAGGCAATTCTCCTTCATTTACTGGTATTTCTTCCTTTCTGCAAAGATCAATTATCACTTGTTTCATCACTCCATCCACTCCGCCTTCTTTGATACTTGGTGTAAATAATACACTTTGCCTCCAGACAAACACACTGGAGTTGATACTATCCGCTATTCTACCGGCATCATTCAACACAACAACATCATCGAAATTTTGTTCAACAGCATATTTGGCAGCGAGAACATACACCAGACTGTTTGCAGTTTTATAAGGAGAAAGAATATTTGCAGTTTTAGTCAGATTTGTAAAAACACCCAACCTTACTCCAGTTTCATTTAAAATATATTCCTCCGATTCCTGTGCACTTACCTCAATCAAAATTGCCGCATCGTTTATCTGCGGTTGATAAAATCCCTCTCCATCTCTCCAAATAGTAATTCTACAACGGGCGTTTTGGAGTTTATTTATTTTACAAAGACCTATAATTGTTTCCTTAAAAAAAAGTTCAGTCCAATTTTCCGGAATATTTATTTCCAATGCGAGTAAACCACCTAATAATCTGTTAACATGAAGGTCGATATAAAGTGGAACCTGATTTATAACATTGATAGTTTCAAATAATCCATCCCCATATTTAAAAGAGCGATTGGAGGATGAAATAATAACTTCATCGGGAGGAATTATTTTTCCGTTATAATAAACTGCATTCATTTAATCGATTATCATTTCAGGTATTTCGCCTTCCACTATCAATCTTCCTTCTGTTTTACTTATAATATCTTCCACCGTAACACCTGGAGCGCGTTCCAGTAATTTAAATCCTTCAGGAGTAACATCAAACACACCAAGTTCCGTCACTATTTTTTTCACCACTCCCAACCCTGTAATTGGAAGTGAACATTTTTTTAATAGTTTACTTTCCCCTGCCTTATTTACATGCTGCATGGCGACAATAATATTTTTCGCACTCGCAACAAGGTCCATAGCTCCACCCATTCCCTTCACCATTTTTCCTGGAATTTTCCAATTGGCAATATCTCCATTATCGGCAACTTCCATTGCACCTAAAACAGTAAGATCCACTTTACCCGCGCGTATCATTCCGAAACTCAAAGCCGAATCAAAAAATGCCGAGCCGGGCAGCGTAGTAATAGTTTGTTTACCTGCATTTATCAGATCAGGATCCACATTTTCCTCCGTAGGAAAAGGTCCCATCCCCAATAAACCATTTTCACTCTGCAGCGTAACAGAAATTCCTTCAGGAATATAATTCGCAACCAAAGTCGGAATTCCAATTCCGAGATTTACATAAAATCCATCCTTTAATTCTTTGGCAATGCGTTTGGCAATTTGATTTTTATCTAACACGGTAGTATTTGTTAATTTGTTGTCGGCATAATGATTTTCGATATGGATGATGTTTTTATTTATATTGATACCTTTTTTTCGTGAATCATGAATCGTGAGTCCGGGGTTTCCTAGTTCGTATGTCATATGTCGTAGGTCGTAGGTCCTATTTCCTACTTCCTACTTCCTACTTCCTATTTCGTATGTCCTATGTCGTAGGTCGTATGTCGTATGTCCTAGGTCCTATTTCGTCACCGTTTTCTGCTCTATCCTCTTCTCATAATCCGTCCCCTGAAAAATCCGATGAACGTAAATCCCCGGAGTATGTATCTGATTCGGATCCAATTCTCCAGCCGGAACTAATTCCTCCACTTCTGCAATTGTTATCTTCCCTCCCATGGCCATTAAAGGATTAAAATTTCTAGCTGTTGCATTAAAAATTAAATTGCCGTGGGTATCTCCTTTCCAGGCTTTTACAATTGCGTAATCCGCATCGAATGCATATTCCAATAAATAAGTTTTGCCGTTGAATTCGCGGGTTTCTTTTCCTTCAGCAACTTCGGTTCCAACACCGGCTGGAGTAAATATTGCAGGCATTCCGTATCCGGCAGCCATACATCTTGTTGCAAGTGTTCCTTGCGGAATTAATTCCACTTCCAATTCTCCGCTTAATAATTGTCTTTCAAATTCTGCATTCTCCCCAACATAACTGGAGATCATTTTTTTAACCTGACGTTGTTGCAACATCAACCCAATTCCAAAATCATCCACACCTGCATTATTGGAAATACAGGTAAGATCTTTAGTTCCTTTTTTCACCAATGCATTGATACAATTTTCCGGAATTCCACATAATCCAAATCCTCCCAACATAATTGTTGCTCCATCGGGAATATCATGAATTGCCTCCTCCGCATTTTTAACTACTTTATTCATTTCTTATTTTGTTTTAAAATGTTCGTATTTTCACTTTCGAGAAGATTAAGTTTCTCTGTTACTTTTTGATAAATATAATTCATGAGCACAGGTTCATTCGCATAATAATTATAACTGCTCTGATATTTTCTGACATTGGTTTCGTGAATATCAAAAATTTGTGCATAATATATTTTCAAACGTTCGTCTTTTGGGATGGTATCTGTTTTATTAATATTTACCCAGGATTCTGCAAGTTGAATATCAGTTAAAACAATGATCATATTTTCTATCGGCAACACAGAATCGGGCACATTTTGCATCATCAGGTCCCGAATTTCAAGATCGCTTTTAGGCTTGCAGGAATACAAAATACCTGCTGCAAAAAACATAAAAATCAAGATCACCTTCATTACGACAAAAGCTGTTTATTTTTGCGCTAAGTTACAGTATGAACGCCAATTACCACGACATAATTCGTTTTTTAGATCAAAAAAAGGTATTACTCGTTGCAGTCTCTAAAACGCAGCCTGTTGATGCAATAATGGAACTCTACAATGCAGGTCAGCGCGATTTTGGCGAAAACAGGGTGCAGGAATTTCGCGAAAAACAGGATCTGCTTCCCAAAGACATTCATTGGCACATTATTGGGCATTTACAAACCAATAAGGTAAAATATATCGCGCCCACCGTTGCTCTCATACATTCTGTTGATAGTTGGGATCTGCTTGTGGAGATAGATAAACAGGCTAAAAAACACAAACGCATTATACCCTGTTTACTCCAGATCTATATTGCATCGGAGGAAACAAAATTTGGTTTGAGCGATAAGGAACTTTATGAAATCTTAGATAATCCGAATTTTAAAGACTTAAAAAACATTCGGATTGATGGTTTAATGGGTATGGCTTCCAATTCGAAGGACCTGGAACTTGTTCGAAAGGAATTTAAACATTTAAAGAGCCTTTTTGTTAGTACAAAAGATACCTATTTCAAAGAAAATGAAAATTTCAAACAACTTTCTATGGGTATGAGCAGTGATTATACCATTGCCATCGAAGAAGGTGCAACCATGGTGCGAATTGGCAGTTTACTTTTTTGAAAAAAACATTAAATTGATATATTCATAATTTTAAAAATGAGAATTTTAAATAAAATATTTTTTATATTCATTTTAACAGCAATGGTTTCCTGTGCTGCTTATAAACCCGTAAAAGTAGGTTTTATTCCTGAAAAAAATCCTTCCCCTCCTGATTACAGCAATACTGTTTACTGGAGTGCACTACCTGATAAAAAAGATTCCGCTGATCATGTTCCCAATAATTCTTATGTAAAATTAATTGATGGGCAGAACAGCGCTCTTGCAGATGTTTTTTATATCTATCCAACCCAATTTTTTTCAAGAACAGAATGGAACGCAGATCTGAATGATACAGAATTAAACGAGAGAATTGACGCCAGAGCTGTAACAAATCAGGCGACTGTATTTAATGGAAGTTGTAAGGTTTATATTCCACGCTATCGTCAGGCGACTTATAATGCTTATTTTTCACTGACAGATCCGGATGCATTAAAAGCTTTTGAATTAGCTTATGAAGATGTAAAAACTGCTTTTCAATATTATTTAGATCATTATAATAACGGGCGACCAATTGTAATTGCAGGACATAGTCAGGGCACCACGCATGCAAAATGGTTATTGCGCGATTTTTTTGATGGAAAAGAATTGCAAAAACAATTAGTATGCGCATATCTTATCGGAATGCCGGTTTATAAAAATGAATTTACAACTATCGCACCGGGTGATAGTGCTTCTCAAACAGGTTGTTATGTTAGTTGGAGAAGTTATCTGGAAGGTGTAGAACCAAAAAAGAAATTCGTGGTGGAAGATCCGGAAAATATTGTTGTGCATAATCCTATTTCTTTTACTCAAAAACGAGGAATTTGTGAGGCAAATTTAAATGCAGGTGGTTTAGGCAGAGATGCAGAAACAATTTATCCCGCAGTCTGTTGTGCCGAAATTCACAACGATATAGTTTGGGTAACTCGTCCCGATGTGCCAATGAAACTTTTTATTCCCAAAAATTTACACGTTGCAGATTATAATTTGTACTGGTTGAATATGCGAAATAATGTGGAACTACGCATAAAAACATTTTCCTCTAATGCACAATAAAATTGCAATTTCACGCACTTTTATTTGGTAGTCTCATAAATGTTTTTTAGGTTTATATCTTAAACTCCATACAATGAGAAAAACACTGCTTATTATTTGCGTTTGCTCATACGTAGCAACGCTTTCCGCTCAAACTACCACTGAAATTATCCCAGAGGGATCGGATTATAAAAATATGGTCTTTGCCGGTTATGACCCCATATCTCACCTATTGGGTGAAACCCTTTTAGAAGCCTTCGAAAACCAATGTGATGATGAAAATGGTTGCGATGAATGGCATTTTGATTATGGTATGATCAAATTGGGTTATGAACGAATCATAAACGAAAAATTTAATATAGGTATTTATGCAAATTTAGCTGCTACTTATCAAACGGAATATGGAGATGAACAGCTAATTAATAATAGTGTAAAGTTTATTACCGTACCTATTTTTTGTAGATATAAATATGTAGAGACAGAAAATTTTACATTATCATCCAGTCTGGGAGTTAAACCCATATTTATATTAAGAACCAATCATTTCACACATCAAACATTTTTGAATGTGGCACCTGCTTTACATGCTCAATTTATTAATGCAACCTGGACTGTTGGAAAAGAATTTAAACCTTTTGTAAGTGTTGGATTAGGTTCGAGTATGGTAAATTTGGGATTGACTTATAATTGGTAATTAGTAATTATTAATCCATCCATTTTAATATTTGCAATTTATTACTTGCGAGAGTAATAGTAATGGGTGTTGTGCCAAGATATTCGCCATCAGCATCAATAAATACATTGGGAGCACTTTCAATAATGATCTCTTTGCCTCTGAAAGTTTTCACTTTTTTCATCCTGGTGTGTATACCACTTTGTAATTTAGGCAGACTTATCACCATTTTAAATTTGCTCATATTTCCTATTACCGTCATGTCTAAAAGTCCGTCGTCGAATTTAGATTCCGGCAATTGTTTTAATCCTCCCCCATTATATTTACCAATTCCTGCTGCTATCGATAAAGTTGTTATTTGTGATGAGATTCCATCCACAGTTATTTTCATTTGCGTATGCTTATATATCAAAAGCGAGCGCAAAATTGCTATCTGATACTGCAATTTTGTTCCTCTGAAAATACTTTTTTCCTCAAATAATCTTTTTGCAACATGTCCTTCAAATCCAAGTCCAACTATATTGATGAAATATCGTGTTTGTTGGGTATTATTTTTTTGATAGGAACAAATACCAACATCGTGTGAAAATGTTTCTTTTTGTTGCAGTGATTTAACCAGTGTTTGAAGCAATTTACATTTACCAATGGTACGCACCCAGTCGTTACCGGTACCTGCCGATAACATAGCTACTGTAAATAAATTTAGATCCAATTTACTATTACAAATACCATTGACCACATCATTAGCAGTACCATCTCCTCCAATTATTAGAAAATTTGTAAATCCTGCTCCTATAGCTGTATTTGTAATTTCAGAAGCGTGATCCATATATTCCGTGAGAGCAAAATCAAAGGAAATTCCCCCTTCTGTTAAAAGAGGTTTAATTTTATGCCAGAGTTTCCTGCCTTTATTTCTGCCGGAAACCGGATTAATTATTACAAACCATTTATCAATCATAGTGTATGCTTTCAAATGCTGATTTTCGCAAACAGGCTCATGCTGCCATCGACTGGATAGCGGATTATCTGGAAACGATTGAACAATATCCCGTAAAATCCCCTGTCCGTCCCGGCGAAATTAGTGATCAGATTCCAAATAATGCACCTGTGCTGGGCGAAGATATGGATGTGATCATGCAGGACTTCAAAAATATTATTCCCAGAGGTATTACACATTGGCAGCACCCCGGTTTTATGGCCTTATTTCCATCTAATGCGAGTTATGAAAGTATGCTTGCTGAATTTATTACCGCAGGGTTGGGAGTTAATGCAATGGTTTGGGAAACATCTCCTGCTGCAACTGAGCTGGAAGAAAAAATGATGAATTGGTTGCGCGATATATTTCAGTTGCCAAAAACATTTTCCGGAGTTATTCATGATACTGCATCCACATCCAGTCTGGTAGCAATAATTTCTGCGCGCGAAAAATATTCCAATTTTAACATTAATGAAAAAGGATTTAATGGATATGAAGATCTGGTCATGTATTGCAGCGAACAGACTCATTATTCCATAGAAAAAGATGCAAAAGCCGCAGGAATAGGAAAAGCGAATGTCCGTAAAATTAAAACAGGTCAAAATTTTGCAATGGATGTAAATTCATTAAAAATGCAAATTGAAATTGATCTCAAAACAAATAAAAAACCATTTTTAGTTGTTGCTGCCTTGGGAACTACAAGTTCATTGGCTTTTGATCCCCTTTATGAAATAGGTGAAATATGTTCGAAATATGGCCTTTGGTTACATATTGATGCTGCTTATGCCGGAAGCGCTTTCATACTGCCTGAATATCAACATTATTTAAAAGGAATTGAATTTGCCGACAGTTATGTGGTAAATGCACATAAATGGTTATTCACCAATTTTGATTGTTCGGTATATTTTGTAAAAGATGCAGCACATTTGATAAATGTATTTACTACAAATCCTGATTATTTAAAACGCACTGTTGATGAGGTAATAAATTATAAGGATTGGGGAATTAATCTCGGACGCCGTTTTCGCGCATTAAAATTATGGTTCGTGATGCGCAGTTTTGGAGTGGAGGGATTACAACAAAAGTTGCGCGAACATATTCGACTTTCCACTGTATTTTATGAAAAAGTAAAGATGCACAGCGAGTGGGAATTGATGGCTCCTTTTGTGATGAATGTATTGTGTATTCGTTTTCATCCCAATGATATTACAGATGAAAATGAACTCAATAATATCAATGAAAAAATTGTTAGGGAGATAAACTCCAGCGGTAAATTTTACCTATCCGGAACAAAACTGAATGGCAAATATGTGATACGGGTGGTGATCGGGCAGACGAATGTCACAGAAAAACATGTAGATGAACTATATAATATGTTGATTATCAATAATTTAGAGAAAGAACATTAAACAAATCAGAAAAGTTCAATTTTTAAAATGTAGTATGGTTTTTGCTTAATGCAAGTTTAAATTCCTGAACATGCACAATAAAATAGGATATACCCTCTTACTGTTATTATTAAGTCTGAATATCTTCAGTCAGACAAAAAAGATTGCATACAAAAGTCACAGTGGCAATACAATAAATTATTATGCTGCTGCAAATCCACTATTTGAATCTTCGGCTCCAGATTTCGGTTTAGGTCCAATGTACAAATATTTTATTGAAAGTGTAGAAGTATTGAATGATTCATCGCTCGTAATTATAAGAAAAGAACAAGAACTCTATACGATAGATTCCTTACCAATGAATACCATTGTTGATACCATAGTGAATTGGTATTATATGCAAGAAGTTGAGGATTATAAAAATAGCGATAGTATTAAAGGTGCAATAGATAGATCATTTGTTTTCGAAAATTCACTCGATAGTATTGAAATATTATATAAGGTGGAAACCACTACAGATTCTGTTAAAACAGATACCAAAAAGAAGAAAAAGGAAAAACGTCAAATTGTTATTCCCGTAGCACCTACAAATAATGATAAGGATAATAATAATGGAAATATGTTACCTATTCTCATTGGCTTATTGCTCACGTTCTCCGTTTTATTGGGTATTTTAATTCAGCGTTTCGCAAAAAAAGAAGTTGCGGCGGCGCAGCTGTTAAGCTGATCATTAAACTGATACATGAGTATTCCACACAGCAGTAACAAAACACCTATTGTATTTGCGCATCTGTACGCTTTTTTACTGATTCTATTCATCCCTTTTCCCTTTTATGTATTTCCTTTTCAGATTGATCTGACATCCTTTCTATTTTCAGATCTTCTTACTTATAGTGTAAATATATTTTTTGGAAATCAAGCAGGGTATCAGGAGATTAATTCCGATTCTCCACAGATGTATTTGCTTTTTGTGTTGCTTCTTTTCATATCAGCAGTAATAACTTTTATCTCAGCCTACATAAACCGATGGGAAACAATTAAACCCAGGGTTATATATTTGATAAGAAGTCTGATAATTTGTTATTTAGTCACTATACTATTTAAATACGGCTTCGACAAAATTTTCAAAAAACAATTCTATATTCCGGAGCCAAATATATTGTATACACCATTTGGTCAGCTTGATAAGGATATTCTTTATTGGAGCACCATCGGAACTTCTTATACATATTCTTTAATTACCGGGATATTGGAAGTGCTGACCGCAGGTTTAATATTAATGCGCAGAACACGAACAATGGGTTTAATAATGTCGATTGGTCTTTTGTTAAATATCCTGCTCATCAATATCAGTTTTAATATCAGTGTTAAGTTATTTACATGTTACCTGATTTTTTTGAGTGTATTAATATTAGCTCCAAAAATTCCAGGTATTTTGCGCTTCTTTCTAGATAAAAAACCAATTGAACCACAAATTGAAATTGGATTAAAAAATATTGTGCCATCATTTCCGGTTCGAGTTTCCATTATAACTTTCATTATAGGCATCATTTTAATTGAATCCCTTTATCCACATGTGAGATCCCGAAACTTTAACGACGATAAAGCAGAAAGACCGTATTTACATGGTGCATATGAGGTTACCTACACAGATCCCGATTCTGTTGGCGCAGTGCCTGTTCAGCGTATTTTTATACACCGCGATGGATATCTGATCTTTCAGAATAATAAAGATGAAATGCATGACTATAAATTGCAGATAGATTCAATTCAACATTTGTTGGTCTTAACTGATTACGATTTGAAATCATATTCCCTAAAGTATGCAACTACTTTTGATGGATTACAAATCGAATATTTTATGGAGGGAAAACGATACTTTTTAAATACTAAAAGGTTAGATTGGCAAAATCTTCCTGCATTAAAGGATGAATTTGATTGGGTTGATAGAGGGAAATGAAAATTGACTTCTTATACAATATTAATGCTTGTTTACAAGATAATTAGTAACAATTTTGTTACTAATTATCTTGTTACTTTTAATACGATAAACCTTATTCTATTACCAACTTTTGGGTGATTTGAATTTCTCCTGAAGAAATATTTATCAGATAAATCCCTTTGGGTTGAATTCCAATATCAATTGACTCGTTTATTATTCCATTGGAAGAATAAATTTCCTTAGTGAATATTAATTGCCCGTTGTAATTATAAATCTCTAATGCAGTAGATTGTAAAGTCGCAAAATCTTGCGACTTTACATACGATTCGATGGTAAAAGTTCCTGAGTTTGGATTCGGATAAATGGAAAAAGAATTTTCTTGATCAGGTATATCCCCTTCTCTGCATGGAACCGAAACTGCAATAGAATTTGAATTCTTAAAACAACCTGTTGCAGTTTTTGTTACGCGACATTTATAATTACCCGTAGTAGTGGCGATATAACTTGTGGTAGTTGCTCCCGCTATTGCTGCTGCACCTTTATACCATTGATATGTACATCCTGCCACAGGAGCCTCTGTTAACGTAACACTTCCTCCCGCACAAAAAGTAAGCGGACCGCCTGGTGTTATGCTTGCAGTTGGGTTTTTATTTACAATTACATTTATTGGGGTTGATAATGTAGTTCCACATGGGCTTGAAGTTTCGCAAGTATAATTTCCTTTTTGCATTACAGTATATGCTGGAGCTGTTGCACCGGGAATAATATTTCCATTGCGTTTCCATTGCACACTTATTCCACTATAAGTTGCATTTAGAATAACAGATCCGCCCTGACAAAAGGTTGTTGCGCCTGCTGCAGAAATTATTATCGTTTCAGTAATTGCATCGTCAATTAAACCGTTACAATCATCATCGAACGTATTACAAATTTCAGGAACGGGTATACATTCGCCATATAATTTTACTGCCCAATAATCATAAGTATCAGGGGGACCGATATTAGATTCTGTTTTATCACCGGAAATATCCGATTCTGAAAAACCAGACATAACAAAACCACCATCCAGAGTTTGGGTTATTGTTCTTCCTTCATCTGAAGTAGAACCGCCCATCGCATTTTGCCATTCCAGATTTCCGGAATCATCAATTTTTACTACCCAATAATCCCCACCACCCATCGAATTTTCAGTTTTATCTCCTGATAATCCGGAATAAGAAACTCCGCCCAAAATATATCCACCATCTGTAGTCTTTTCCGCCGACATTAACAGATCATCATCCATACCACCAATATCATTTTGCCATAAAATAGCACCGCCACTATTAATTTTTACTACCCAATAATCAGTTCCAATTCCATAAGCAATTTCTGTTTTATCTCCCGAAATATCAGAAGTGGAAAAACCTGCAAGAAGATATCCGCCATCATCTGCCAATACAATTTTTCTCACCGATTCAGAACCGGTTCCACCAATGGTATTTTGCCATTGAATATTTCCTGCTCCATTTAATTTTAGAACCCAGAAATCGGACGAACCAATTAATGCTTCTGTTTTATCTCCGGTAATTCCTGACTGAGAATATCCGCCTAAAATATAACCGCCATCCCACGTTTGTTCTAATGCATAAAAATAATCGTAATAATCTCCGCCTATGGTATTGTCCCACACCATTGTTCCGCTGCTATTTAATTTTACTACCCAATAATCACTTGTAAATGCAGCACCTTTATTATGTTCGGTTTTATCTCCGGAAATTGGGGAGTGTGAAAATCCTCCAACAATATAACCAAGATCATTCGTTTGGCGAATTACTTCTGCCTGATCATTTTTAATTCCGCCAATCGTATTTTGCCATAATAAATTTCCTGCGGAATCTAATTTTATAACCCAAAAATCGTATTCACCTATTAAGGCTTCTGTTTTATCACCACCGATCCCGGAACCGGAATAACCGGCAACAATATATCCTCCTTCCAATGTCTGTTGAATGGAATTTGCCATATCGTCAGCCAAGCCGCCATACCTTTTTTGCCATTGAATTGCTCCGGCCGCATCAAGTTTTACGATCCAGAAATCGTATCCACCTATTGCATTTTGAGTTTTATCGCCCGAAATTCCGGAGGAGGAACCACCCGCTAAAATAACCCCTCCGTCGGAAGTGTTATCTGAAGTCATCAAAAGATCCTGACTGGTACCACCAATGGTATTTTGCCATTGAATAGAGGGCGCCTGAGAATATGCGGAATACGTTAATAAGGATAGGAATAAGGAGTAAAAAAATTTCATATGTGTAATTTTAAATAAAGATATAAAAATTGCGCGTAGTTAGAGTTGGAGTGTCATTTGCGTATCATGGTGTTGAATCACGGATTTAGAAGGATTTCAAGGATTTCGCGGATTTTTGCTACTTTTTCTGCGAAAAAGTAGATTTAATGATGAATTATTATGATCTCATTGATTTTTGATACTTTCTGCGAAAAAGTGGATTTAATGGCCGGAAATTTAGGCCAGAATAATAAAAATAAAAATAAGGCTGGATAAGTGTATAAAGCGATTACACGACTATTATTAATTTGCAATTTGTTTTGTTGGAAAATACATTCAATTTTGCAAAAAAATTGTTTATTATGAAACCTTTAAAACATGGTGACATCACCGAAAAAATTTTAAAAAGTGCATTTGAAGTACGTTCATTTTTGGGAAATGGATTTCAGGAAGTTATTTACCAGAGAGCACTTTCTTTATAAATGAATTCTTTAAATCTTGAATTTGCGAGAGAGTTAGAAATTCCAATTTTCTATAAGAACTATGAAAAGGAAATTGGAACTCGTAGAGCAGATTTTTTGGTGGAGGGAAGGTATTGATAGAAACAAAAGCACAAATTCAGTTAGAAGATGTGCATCTGGCTCAAATACTTAATTATCTCAAAGCCTATCAAATTGAAGTGGGATTATTAATAAATTTTGGAAGTAAAAGTCTAACCTTTAAAAGAGTAGTTCTTGATCTTAAAAAATAAATCTGCGAGATCCGTAATCTGTGAAATCCGTTCAAAATCAGTGATTCAAACGCCATTAATAACTACAATCCATCCAACGTATTGATTATTCCATCTCGCAACTTCATTAATTTTTCCTTATCCACGGTATTCATCCCTCTAAACCGCATTACTGAACGCCATTTCTTCAAATCGTACCAATAATAAAAGGCAATATGCCCCGTGATCGGGAAAGAAATTAAAAATATTAAGGCGGAGAATAAACTGCCTAATAACTGGCTTATAATTAATGTCAAAATAAGATAATAAATGGGAAATACTATCAGCCCTATCACATAATGTGCTGAGCTATTAAATATGGATTGTTTTATTTTTTTCTCCACATATTTTTGAGGAATGATATATGGAATAAAATTCAATATAAATCCGTAAATAAAAACGGGTAAAAAAAGTATAAAATAAATTGCCATAAAAACAATGGATAAGGTATTGTGTTTTGCCTTATCAAAAGTATTTTCACGGAAATTGTGCAAAACCAATTCATTTTTATATGTATGAAAATTATGCACTAATTCTTTCATGCCTTCCGAATCATGCTGGCGGTAATTTTCCAATTTTGCAGCGATCGTTTTTTCTGCTTTAAGTTTTGAAAGAGGCTCATAATTTTCACCGCTTTCTAAAACATGATGCCTGGCGTACATTTGACTCATACCCACGATGTCGTGATGGAAATGTGAATGGTCAACATGCAGCGTAACTTCCTTCATTCCATTTTCGATAGCATCCTTAAGATCATGCATTGCCAGTGCGGGGTTGCTCTTATAAGATTCGGAATAGGATTTTAATAATATTGGTTTACCAACATTCACCAATTGCCATTTTTTGAATTTTTGGGATGCAGAATAATTAATTCCAACTGGAATTATATGCACATCTAATGCAAAGTCATATCGCTCTTCTGCCAAAAATGCGATCCTACAAATGCCTTTTTTTAAAGGCCGGATATGTTCCTCATCAATACAATTTCCCTCCGGATAAATACCGATCATCCCATTTTTAGATAAAATATCGGCACATGCATTAAAAGTTGGGTCGTTGAGTTCTTTGGTATCCCCACCATCCCGCTCGCGCCAAATGGGCAACATGTGAAAGAAATAAAATAAATTTCCTGCTATTTTATTATTCCAAGCATCTCCGCGAGCCAGTTGCCAAACCTGAGTGCTCTTGGTATTTACAAAGGCGAGAGAATCCATAAAGGCATTGCGGTGACTAATTGCAAATATTACAGGTTTACCTTCAGGCACATTTTCCCATCCGTTTACCTGAAATTTGCTGTAATAGAAACGATAGGGAATTCCGACCAGGAATGGTTGCACGAGCCAATACCCAGTACTCCATACATGCAGTTTGCGATCGCGAAAGGGAACAACGGCCTTTTTCTTAAATATCTTCTGAATATCCTTTCTTTCCAGCATAAAATCGTGCAAACATAATGCAAGTAAGTTAGAAAATAGACAAAATAGCTCAATTCCAGACTTGGAACGTACCTGCAATGGATTTAGTTTTGTGACTAAAAAACAATTGAAACTTTTTCCAGCAGATATAACACAGGTATTAGAATTTGAGAAGGTATTGGCTGAAGTTGCCAAGTATTGTGATAGCGCTTTAGGTTCCGACAGGGTTGTAAAAGTACGACCAATGTGGAAATACGAAGAGATCAGAAAATTATTGCAGCAGACAAATGAAATGAGTTTGTTGTTGCAATACGAAGATAATTTTCCTCATGATAGAATTCATGATATTAGGGAAACTACAAATTTGCTCAAGATCGAAAATTATGTATTGAGTGAATTGCAGTTCCATGAAATAAATAAAGTTGCATTATTGGCGGGGAATATTATCCGTTTTTTCAAAACCAATGCGGAAAAATATCCTATTTTACATACTTTGATAAGTGATAGCGAATATATTCCGGTGATACCTAATGAAATTAAAAAGGTGATAACACCTGAGGGAACGATAAGACCTGATGCCTCCCCTGAATTAATTCGAATCAAAAAAGAAAAAGACTCTGCTATAAGAAGTCTTGATAAAGTTTTTAACAACGCTTTAAGCCGGTTTAGAAAAGCGGGTTATTTAAGTGAAGTGGAAGAAAGCATGCGCAACGGTCGCAGGGTTTTGGGGATATTAAGTGAATATAAAAGAAAACTCAGTGGAATTATTCACGATGAAAGCGATACCGGTAAAACCATATTTATGGAACCGGAGGAAGTGGTAAATATTCAGAATGAAATATTTGAATTAGAGCGCGAGGAAAAACGGGAAATCTATAGAATTCTGCAAACCCTTACCAAAACAATTGCACCTTACGCTTATCATTTAGAAAACTATCAGCACATTTTAGGCATCATTGATTTCACCAGAGCAAAAGCAAAATACGCTTTGGAAATAAATGCAAATATGCCGATACTGGAAAAACATCCTATTATTTGTTTATATCATGCAACACATCCCGTATTATTTTTACTGAATAAAAAACATCATAAACCCATAGTTCCATTGGATGTGGAATTAGATGAAAATAAAAGAATACTCATCATATCGGGTCCTAATGCAGGAGGTAAATCGGTGGCAATGAAGACCATCGGGCTATTGGTTTACATGACACAATGCGGATTATTAATACCCGCAGCAGATAATTCACGTATTGGTATTTTTGAAAATATTTTTTGTGATATTGGTGATACTCAGTCACTGGAAGACGAACTCTCCACCTATTCTTCCCGATTGATCAAAATCAAATACTTTTTGACCCATAGCAATAAAGAAACATTGATCCTTATTGATGAATTCGGAACAGGAACTGATCCTGTAATGGGAGGAGCAATAGCGGAAGCATCACTTAAATTGCTGAATGATAAAAAAATATTTGCAGTTGTTACCACGCATTATGCAAATTTAAAGGCATTTGCTGCGAATAATATCGGAGTATTTAATGGAAGTATGTTATATGATGAAGCAGCATTAAAACCTCTTTATAAATTAGAGACCGGAAAACCCGGAAGTAGTTTTGCATTTGAACTCGCAAAAAAATCGGAATTGCCGCAACATCTTATTGAGGAGGCAAAAAAACTGATAAGTATAGAACATATTCGATTTGAAGAATTATTAAAAAATGTTCGTGTTGAAAAAGAGCATATCAAATTGAGGGATAAAGAGGTTAGTAAAAAGGAAGAGGAACTGAAAAAACGAGAAAAGGAAGTGGAACTTGCCTTTGAAAAAGCAAAAGAAAAACAGGAACGATACAACCTTAAGAAACTGGAAAAGGAAGATGATGCAGTGCGCAAAATGGAATTGGAATTCAGATCGCTTTTAACGGAATTAAAAAATATATCAACTTCAAATGATAATCCTGAAAATTCGAAGGAGCTTGCTAAAGAAAAATTACGTCAGTTTATAGGCACTCAAAGAAAACAAACATTTAATAAACGAAAAATTGTTCATGATAAAATAGTTCCCAATTTTCAAAAAGGGGAAATTAAGGTTGGAGGACTAGTTAAATTAATTTCCGGCAGTGAGATCGGTGTTTTGGAATCTATTCAGAAAAACAGAGCTACAGTGGTATTTAGAAATATGAAGACTTCTGTGAACCTGGATGAATTGATCGGAATTGCTTCTGCGGATGCACCTCAGGAACAAAAACAAATAATCAGGGTGGATATTGATGAAAGTGAATTTCCACAGGAACTTGACCTCCGTGGAAAATCAAAAGAGGAAGCCATGTTAGAACTCGAAAATTATTTGGACAGAGCATTAATGCGCAGTGTGTTTCAATTGCGAATACTTCATGGAAAGGGAACCGGAGTAATTCGCGAAATGGTGCAACAAACACTAAAAAAACACAAAGGCGTTAAAAGCTTCGAATTCGCAACACGAGAGATGGGTGGTGATGGGATCACAGTAGTTAATTTTTAATTAAAATATTTTAGCTGCGAATCGGTCTGCAAAGAGCATTCGGTAGTTGGATAAATAAAAAATTATAGAATAAAATCTTTATTATGTAAAAAAGGTCGCCACGAATGCACGAATAAACAGCCATCAAAGTATTATTAATATATATATATTATATTTTTTATTCGTGCATTCGTGGCTAAATTTTTCATCCGCAATATAGACTCAAATATATAATTCAATAAATTTTATACAATTTCATTTGTAGCAAACCTTTAATACGATAAATTCATGCCCGAACCTCTAAAAAATTTATTCTCGAAATCTTTTATCAACGAGCTTTCCATTGTTTTATCAGAAACCATTCGTGGGTTTAATAAAAAGGCATTTGTTCAAAAAATATTTGACAAAAACTGGGAGGAAAAAGAATTAAAACAGCGTATGCGGCATATCACACTCACATTGCATGAGTTCTTGCCGGATGATTTTGTAGCGGCATCCAAAATTATTGTTGATATAACGAATAACTATATTCAAAAAAAGGGTGAGGGATTATCTTTTTTACACATGTTTTTACCTGAATATATTGAATTATTTGGTATCAACCATTTTAAGGAGTCGGTGAAAGCTTTTGAGCAGGTTACAAAATTCACGAGTGCGGAGTTTGCTGTGCGACCCTTTATAATTAAGTATCCCGAAAAAATGATGGCGCAAATGTTATTGTGGAGTAAAAATAAAAATGTTTATGTGCGCAGACTATCTACTGAAGGTTGTAGGCCACGGTTACCCTGGGCGATAGCATTGCCGGAATTTAAAAAGAACCCTGCTCTCATTCTTCCTATACTGGAAAATTTAAAGAATGACGATGCGGAAACAGTAAGAAAAAGTGTTGCCAACAATATCAATGATATTTCGAAGGATAATCCTGATATTGTTTTAAACATCATTAAAAAATGGAAAGGAAAAAGTAAGAACACCGATTGGATAATTAAACACGGAGCCAGAACCTTATTAAAAAGTGGACATGAACATGCAATGAGTAACTTCGGATTACAGCAGGTGAATGAAATTGAGATCAGTAAATTTAAATTAAGTTCTGCTTCCATCCATTTAGGCGAAACCTTAAGTTTTACTTTTCATATAGTTAATAAAGAACCAAAGGATCACAAATTGCGAATAGATTATGCAATTTATTATGTGAAGTCGGGTGGAAAACAATCCAAAAAGGTTTTCAGACTAACTGAAAATAATTTTCTTAAACAAAAAGTGGTGGTGATAACAAAAAAACAGCGTTTTATCGACTTTACAACACGTAAACATCATGCAGGAAAACATCATTTAAGCATAATTGTGAATGGTAAAGAGCTGGCTAAAAAATCATTTTTATTAACACGATGAGAACATTATTTTATAAATGTTCTTTTTGTGTTCATATCACTCACAAAACTCTCTGAAACCTTTATCCTACCATCATTTCGAATTTTCAACTTATGCACCATTTGTGCATAAACCCTGTGCTAAAAATGTGCAGAAATCCATGGCCAAAAAATTTGGAAAATAATTACATCACAGTATATTTGTTACAGCTGATGAAAATATCCGAGCCGATCAGCAATGAAAGGCGGAATTTTTAGAAGAGAATTCGAAAGAAGGATCAGATAGAAATTTTTAAAGGGTGATTCGCAAGAAGAAACTTTGAGGAACAGTCTTCGGACATATCCCGGATTCGAATGTCAGTGGCAGTTTCATAAACTACGGTTTTTGAATTTGCGAAAGCGGAATCAGTCGTCAAAAATTGGTTCCGCTTTCTTCGTAAATTAACTCTCCAACTTTTTTTTCATACTCTTTTAACGGAGTTCGTTAGCGCTGATTCCGTTGATGTTCAAAACCTCACCGGTCAGTGAGGTTTTTTTAATCCAACTTATAGAAAGGTTGGAGCGCAGCGACTTCCTTTCTATTAGTTGGATTTATCCCGAATAGAAAATCACTAAAATTTTGATCTGTAAATAAAACTTCCTGATTTTCTTATTCGGGATCCTTCGATGTTCAACAAAATCATAAAAGGAGTGAGCGACTGCACTATTGCATTAGTTGGATTTATCCCGAATAGAAAATCACTAAAATTTTGATCTGTAAATAAAACTTCCTGATTTTCTTATTCGGGATCCTTCGATGTTCAACAAAATCATAAAAGGAGTGAGCGACTGCACTATTGCATTAGTTGGATTTATCCCGAATAGAAAATCACTAAAATTTTGAATGGTAAATATTTCTCCATGAGCCATTTAATTCGAAGCAAAAATCTCCAATGTTACAAACTGCCCACGGATCCCCAGTCCCATAGGGGAGCAGCTTTACCTCTAGTCATAAATTTTAGTACCTATTTAATTCGAAGCAAAGATCTCCAATGTTACGCACTGCTCACTGCCCACTGCTCACTGTTTACTGCCCACTACTCAACGCCAACTCCTCATTTTTCCCAATTGATTCAAACTGCCTGCGTAATTCATTTTCATCAGCAACCTTAAATACAAGATCGTTTACAGTAGAACCGTTAATTAAATACTTTTTAGTAGCAATTTCTGTTTTACCATCTACAATTCTCATAGCTACTATTGTTGCATACTGACCACCCGGAAGATTTTGAAATTCAAATCCACCTGTAAAACGTTTACCTGTCATCACACTGGATATATCATTAAAAACGATACGCACTGTTGCATCATAGGTGGAATCTAAAACCACAAATAAATTTGTTTTAGGTATTTGCGGATCAGTGAACCGATCACAATTTATCCAACCTAATTGCGCGGAAACCATTAAATATCTGTCAGCTTCAAAGGAAGCAGTAAATTTTTTTTCCTCCGGTTTATCATTTACTAATAACTTCGTGGGAATTTTTTTTGGATCGCGAACCCAATTCATTTTAACAGGGATCATCATTTTCTTAGCTTCATATATATTTACACTTGTGATCCAACAAGGACTGTTTTGAAAAGCTACTACCAACTGCGAATCGGCGTATGTTCTAATGAAGGGTGATGTATACACCTTGATGGGTTGTCCCTCTGAATTTACACTAAAGTTGACATAAGATGTTGCATTCAGAATAATTTCTTTTTTTGAAGATGCTTCATCAAAACCATCCGGGAAAACATACTGACTGTGCAAATATTCATACAATGCACCAATTCCACCGTCAAATTGTGTTTTTACTTTTTTTCCCTTTTTATAGTATCCACATAGGTTATAATTTCTATCGTCATAAAACATCAAATTACCTCTGTTTGCCGATACCCAATTTATACCATCCTCCGTTTCTTTACCATAAAATAATTCCATATTTTCTTTTTCTGTTGAAGATGGAATTTCTATATTATAATATTCACCGGCTTTTATTTCAACGATCCTACCGCCTGCACTTGCATCTAAATAAACCATGCCGGCCGTCTCAATTAATTGATTATTAGAAGTTGTGGAAAGACCTTTAAACAAAAAATCGCTGGTGGAAAGATATTCTGTAACAGAAATTATTATGTCTTCACTCACCGGCATTTTATTATCGGCATAAACAAAAATTCCGGGATCAAATTTCACAGTGGTACCTTTCTCACAGGTAATTACGGAGAGACTTTGCGGATCAATTTTAAATTCTTCCCTTACAGGTGCAAATCCTTCCAGTCGTTCATAAATTTTGTTGTTAATCTGCTGTGATCGAACGGAATTAAATACCGGTAATTCATCCACGGATTCAGTGGCAGCAAGAGTGTAATTTAGAACAGGTGGAACGGGATCATCCGAAGTTAGATCATTTTGATTTTGAGAACAGGAGAAGTTTAAAAATGCGCAGAGGGAACCAAGTATCAAAGAGTGGAAATATCTCATAAATACAGTTTTAGGTTGTGAAGTTTCCTTAAAAACGCAAAATCTACATTAAAAGTATATTTTAAGTTAGGAAGCCCAATAAAGTTACAGGAAATAGAAATTTCAGTAATTTATTTTTGCAAAAATTGCATCAATAAACTATGAAAATGATGCACACCCTTTTCCATTTTTGGAGAATACCTTCCTCTGAAATACAATCTTGAATGGAGTCCTCTGTGTACACTTTCCACTACTTCTTCATCTTCCATTTCCACCGTATTTAGATCTGATCCTGCACCGGTATTATATTTATTTTCATCAAAAACATAAGTAATAAAAGAAACAATGGTTTTATCTTTTCCCTGTGGGCGGATAATATTGAGCGACAATCCCCAAGGGTAAAAATTAAACATCATGTTCGGAAATACCCAATAATAATATGCTGCAATTTTTTTCCCGAAGTCAGGTGAATTCTGTGGCAGATCAAAAATTAATTCACCTTCTTTAGCAATGCCTAATTGAAGATTACTGTAATCAAAAAGATGCGTTTCATAACTCCCATAATCAATTACTTTATTCAATGATTTATGTACGAAGGGAATATGAAATCCCTCAAGATAATTATCACAATACAAGGCCCAATTTGCATTAATGCTGTAATCTTTAGACAGGTCTTTTTTTAATTTAAGTTTATCCCAGGGAAACCAGGGAATTCTATTTGTTATACCACTTAACAAATGCGCAATATCCATTTCCGGAAAAAGGGAGGCAAAATATAAACCCCCGAATTTTTGCAAATGCACCATACTCAGATCATCCATTCTTGTAGGAAAATTTTGTGCCTCCTCAAATTCAGGCATACTTGAAAATTTACCATCGGGTTGAAAACAACGGCCATGATATCTGCATCTAATAATGGAGGACTTTGTTTTTTCTGTTATCAAAATAAATCCTCGGTGTGTGCAAACATTTGAAACTAATTTTGCATCACCATTTGCATCAATACTCATAAGTAATGGCTCATCCAGACAGCCTTTCATAAAATCTACAGGGTATAAATATCCATTTTCAGCATAATCATTTTCATCACCGATCATCTGCCAGCTTTTAGCAAAAACGAGTTCTTTAATTGCCGAATATTGTGCTTCACTTAAATAAAAATCTCCTGTAGGAGTTGATGCCAATGTGATATCTTTATCTATCATACCAAACTTTATATTGCTCAAATTTACTGCAACTTGGGGGAAGAAAAACGGTTTAAATAAACAATATTGCATTTTTTTAAAATTATTGTCTCAAAACCATGTGTTATTTTTGTACTCATTCAAAATTAATAAATAGGAGCACGGTTAAAAGCAATGCGCATCATCTTTCTCGGCGAACAATTTTCATATCACCATTTAGCTGCAATAGCTTTTTGGGGAAAGGAAAATGAATTTATATCAGCTCCTAATTTTAAATCTTTAATACATCAGGTAGTAACCGGTGAAGTTGATAATGGAATTATTGCAGTTGAAAATTCTTTAGCGGGAGATGTTCCGGGTAATTTTGAATTATTATGTAACAGTGATGTTGACATCTGTGGGGAAATTATCCTCAAAATTGAATTGCAATTAGCAGCAATTCCCGGAGCGATGATAGATCATATACAAACTGTTTACAGTCATAAGATGGCGATAAGGGAGACAACAAAATTTTTCGATCAATATCCCGGTGTAACCTTTGTTGAAACTGCTTCCACTTCTTCCGCAGTAAAATTAATTGCAGAAAAACATTCACCTGATCTGGCTGCGATCGGGAGCCAAACGGCAATACAACATTACAAACTAGTTCCAATCGCAACAGGAATTGCGAACTCCTCCGACAACAGAACCAGGTTTTTATTGATCAAAAACAAATCGTTGCCACCTCTTACAACCAATTATCCAGGGAAAGCATCTTTAATGCTACGAAGCGACGATGAGGAGTTTTTAAACAATTTGGTATTCGACTTGCTGGATAAAAAGGAGATTGGGTTTGTACGCAGCATGGAAGATGGATCTGTGTATATCGAAATGGGATTAACAAATAATTTTCAATTCGATAATACTAGGCGTGAAATGGAGGAAAAAGGCATACTGGTGAGGGTTTTGGGAGTTTACCACCCAGGTATCACGGTAGAGGGGTTTTGAAGGTTTAAAAATTATTATGTTACTTTGTCCACATCCAATCCACATTAATACACGTATATATAATAACAGGCTATGAGTAAGGACTTAAAAATAACCCCGGTTTCTGAATGGGGATACAACTTTGGAACACCATTTATAATGGCTGGGCCATGCAGTGTTGAAAGTGAAGAGCAGGTAAAAGAAACTGCCCGTTTATTGAGCAAATATCCCTTTGATATTTTAAGGGGAGGTATTTGGAAACCACGTACCCGACCAAATTCTTTTGAAGGAATTGGCAGTGTAGGTTTAAAATGGTTGAAGGAAGCCGGCAATGAGATCGGCAAACCAGTGGCTACCGAGGTAGCGAATGTTAAACACGTATATGAAGCGTTGCGCATGGGAATTGATATTTTATGGATCGGTGCCCGCACAACTGTAAATCCTTTCGCCGTGCAAGAGATATGTGATGCTCTGCAAGGCGTAGATATTCCGGTTTTGGTTAAAAATCCTATCAACCCTGATCTCGAATTGTGGATCGGAGCTTTCGAACGTTTAAATCGTTCGGGTATCACCAAATTGGCTGCTATCCACCGTGGATTTTCAACACACGAAAAATCAAAATACCGGAATATCCCACGCTGGAACATTCCAATTGAACTAAAGCGCCGCTTTCCTGAACTTCCTATTGTTTGCGACCCTAGCCACATTTGTGGTAATCGTGAGTTACTAAGGGAGGTGGCGCAAACAGCGTTGGATATTGGATTTGAAGGAATTCATCTGGAATCGCATATCAATCCTGATAAGGCTTTAAGTGATGCTAAACAACAGATCACCCCTGAAGCATTCGGAGAAATGATCAGCATACTGCATTCACGCGAATCTTTAGAACACAATCCATTTGCGGAAAATCAACTTGAAATTTTACGTGGAAAAATAGATTCACTTGACAACTACCTTCTGGAACTTTTGAGCGAAAGAATGGATGTTGTTAGAGAAATCGCCGATTACAAACGCGAAAACAATCTCGCCATCGTTCAACCAAGTCGCTGGACGGAAATCTTAGAAAGCAGATTATCCACAGGTGAAAGAAAACATCTTACCCAAAAATTTATCAAAGAATTATTTCACGCCGTTCATAAGGAGTCGATCCATCATCAAACGGAAGTGATGTTGACTGAGGTGAAACCGGAGGTTAAGTAACTAGGATTTAGGACACGGGATATAGGACACGGGACTTGATAAAGGACAAGGGAAATTGGACAGGGGGACTTTAGTTTGATTTTGGGGTGATGATTTTACTATAATTGAAATAAAATTGTAGAAAATAACTATTTTCAGGACGTTCCGTTTGATTTGTCTTTTATTAAACTCCATCCATTCCCTATAGACATTGTGCTGTCGTTACAAGAAATAAGACTTTAATAGATTAAAATAGAACTTTTAATTCTAACTGAAACTATTAGTCAATAAGTAAATCATTCAGGATAAACTGTGTGGTCCTTTTTTATCCTTTACCCAACCTTCCTTCCTTAGACCCTTAGGACCTTCCCCTTCGAATCTTCGAAACTTCCCCTTCGAATCTTCGAAACTTCTCCCTTCCAATCTTCGAAACTTCTCCCTTCCAATCTTCGAAACTTCTCCCTTCGAATCTTCCTCTATTTCTTGCCCACAAACGAACCCAACATACCAAGTGATCTTTGATACCATTCATCTTCGAGAATAAAATCAAACATGATGGTGGATAAACATGTTGTAGCGGTACTTCCTTTGTCAATTTCTTCCACAGTCAGACGATATTTTCCGGCGGGCAATTTTATTTCGTAAACATTTAAAATTGTAAGGTCGATAATGGAACTGCGGTATTGCGATTTATTTGCACCATTTGGATTAATAGTATTTCCATCAAGATTGGTGAGTAAAATAATATCAGGTTTGGATGATGCATCGAATACTGCGCGACTACTTTGATTTCCATTATAAATTTTAATTGCGCGGGCAGGTTGGGTTATTTCAAATTCAATATATTCACCTGCACCGGCACCTGCAACACCCTCGCACCAACATGTTTGGCGACCCAAATTCTCAACACCTAAATAGGAGGAATCATCAGCGTAATAATCGGCAATATCAAAAGCAAAAACAGCATTTCCCGACTCTTTAATTGAAATTGCCGGTTGATTATTTTTACAGGTATTTGAGATCATACTATTTAATGACCCGTTATTATAAATCACCTCCTCTATATCTTTTGCGAAAATATCAAAACCAGTAGGATTTCCAGTTTGGTAATAGGGAATAGAATCAGAAAATGCGATCAATGATGTGGGTTCATAAAATCTTTTATCCATTTCCATATCTGTTTTTACCCAGCTGGATGCTTTCATATTAATTACTGCGGATGGAATTAATAACTGCTCGGTATATAAATTATTATTATTACATTTATTCATTCCCCGAACATCAAAAAATGCAATTCTATCGGTTGCGATCGGAGTTACATCTTTAAAAATAATTACCTGACTTCTGTCGCCACTTGTTTTGGATGTGTAATTATTCATTCTTTTAGGCATAACAGGAGTAGCACTAAATAGATCATGTTCGATATATAATGCGTCTATTTTTCCTGCCCAATTTTTTTCATATCCCAGATCGTAGGAAGTAAATGTTTCCTCCTGCCCTACTCCCGCCATCATTGCAGGCATTGCAACAAATGCCATGATAGTAGTTTGTTCGTCGGGAGAAAAATTCATGTCAACTATAAATTTTATTTCCATGCGCAACACTTCCGTGTTTTTTGGCATATATAATGGTGTTTCATCTACAAATTTAATTTCACACATTATCTTTTTGATATTGATCCTTACATTATTTCTAAAAAGATCAATTTGAAAACCCATTGCTTTTAAATTATCAATACTAATATATTTTCTAACAAATAATCTGTTTTGAAAATTGTCGCGAATTTGTTCGCGTGTATCCAAAGCGCGGTCTTGCACCGAAAATATATCACTAAAAGTAGTAATGGTTGCCAGTTTGTCTAACATTTCTGTCCTTTTACCATATTCAAATTCGTTGAAATAGATATTTAAAGGCATAACTGTATTCACAGTGCAAAAAGAAGAAGTGGTATTTTTTAATTCATATATCACATCGTACTTTACAAGAGTGTCGAATTCACGTACATGAATTAATTGTTTTTGCAATGCAACTCCAAAATTCGGCCCATCTGGATGTATGTTCCCTGTTGAAATGGAAAGTCCATTAAAATTGGAATTATTTTGTGCAAAAAGAGAAATAGAAATAATACTTAGAATAATTAACAAAGACTTTTTACGCATAGTGTATATTAATTTTAAAACTGAAACCGATATTTATTTATAAAAATCTTCACACCGGTGAAACAAAGGAATAAAATCCAATATTTCGCCCAGGTCGCTAACCTTTACTTTTCCAAACATAACTGCCATTTGAGCGTTGGTTCTCCCCCACTCCATGTCTTCATAGGTAGAATCTTTGGTAGTCACAATACATTTAGGAGTGTCGTGCAAACCTTCCTCAATATTAAGGGTTCCGTCTGCAATGCGAACTGTGAATTGTCCACCATTGTCACCCGAAATGTCCAAATGAAAAATAGTTTCAAATCCCGGTTCTGCCTTTTCAGGCCTGAATCGCTCCTTCAGGGACATTACTATTTCCCTTGCTGTAAGTGGTTTTTGCATCATTTTTGAATATAGCCGCTAAGATAAAGGAATGTAATTTAATTTTACGCAGCGCTAAACACAAGCATCATGCCTGAACAACAAATAAAATGCAGAATCGACAAGTGGTTATGGGCTGTACGATTGTATAAGACCCGCAGTCTGGCTTCCGATGCGGTCAAATCAGGGAAAATAAAGGTTAAAGGAGATTCGGTAAAACCATCTTTTGAAGTTTTTGTTGGACTGGAGTTCACAATTCCGCGGGGAGTTGTAAAATATTCTTACAAGGTAAAAGCAATAACCGATAAACGTGTTGGGGCTCCACTCGTTATAAATTTTCTGGAAGATACCACCCCTGAGGAGGAAAAAATGAAACTCACCACCCTTGAATTTATGCCTGCTGCTTTCCGGGAAAAAGGAACAGGGAGGCCGACGAAGAAAGAAAGGAGGGATCTGGATGAATGGAAGGGCAATTGAGAATTGAGAATTGAGAATTGAGAATTTAACAGCCAAAAAAACAATTGACAATTGATAATTGACAATTGACAATTTAACAGCCTGGATTTGGGAAACATTGGAGCTTTTGATTTCTTTTCATCAAGTTACTACATTACCTAAGAATTGAGAATTTGAACAACCAAAATATTTAGACTAACTTGTCACTCCTACTTCCTTGTCCTATGTCCTATGTCCTATGTCCTATGTCCTATGTCCTATGTCCTATGTCCTATGTCCTATGTCCTATGTCCTATGTCCAACTCTCAATTCCCCTTATATTCTTCTTTCACTAATTCCGGAAACAGGTGTTCAAATTTTTCTACCTTTTTTCCGACAACATAAATACAATAAGGTTGATCCGGATTTTTGGCGAAATAATCCTGGTGATAATCTTCGGCAGGCCAGAAGGTCATTAAAGGTGTTAATTCGGTAACAATTTTATCGGAATAGTAACCGGATGCAGTTAATTTTTCGATGTATTTTTCCGTCTCCGTTTTTTGATTTTCGTCGCTATAAAAAACTATGGACCGATACTGAATCCCCACATCATTTCCCTGACGGTTTAATGTTGTAGGATCATGCGTTTTCATATGAATTTCCAAAATAGTTTCATAGGAACATTCTTTAGGATCAAAAATAACCTGAACACATTCTGCATGACCGGTTGTATCGGTGCAAACTGCCTGGTATGTTGGATTTTTCATTGGTCCTCCGGAATAGCCCGAAAGCACACTTTTAACACCTTTTACTTCTTCAAAAATTGCCTCTGTGCACCAGAAACAACCACCGCCAAAGGTGGCTTTTTGCCAACCGTTTTGGGCGATCTCTTCATCAGTATATACTTTCCTCATAGCAAGAATTTCTTTGTTGGAATAATTATCTGCCTCCATGCCATTTTCTGGCTGCTTTGCGCCACAACTCACAAAAACTGTGACCAATACCATTAAAACAGGCAAAACGAACAATTTGTTTTTCATTATCAGATTTTTATTCATTTACGCAAACATAACCCCTTTGGTTGGTGTAAAAGTTCAGCTTTTAACAAATCTTAATACAAAAATGACCTTTTGTGACATGGAAATCCCGAAAACCAATTAAAAGTTGTGGTTCATGTTCAAAAATTAAGCGAACCCAATATTAATAAATTCTATATTTGTCAGGCTTAATCAATTTATGGATCGAATACGTATAGCAGTTCATGGCGGTGCAGGCACCATGCCTAAAAAATATATGACCCCTGAAACAGAGTCAGCTTGCAATAGTGCTTTGGAAAATGCCTTGAGAGCGGGTTATTCATTATTGGCAGAAGGTGCTGAAGCTGTAGATGCTGTAGCTGCAGCGGTAACAGTCCTCGAAAATTTTGAATTATTTAATGCAGGCAAAGGTTCGGTGTTCACAAATCAGGGAACACACGAAATGGACGCAAGTATTATGAATGGAAAAAATTTAAAATCCGGAGCTGTTGCGGCTGTTAGTAATATTAAAAATCCGATTCAGCTTGCACGCGCTGTTATGCAACATTCAGAACATGTATTAATGTTGGGAGAAGGTGCTGAAGCTTTTGCAAAATTGCACAATATTGAATTTGCTGATGATGATTATTTTTTCTCTCAATTCAGGTTTGAACAATGGGAAAGAGCTAAAAAAAGAAATATGATAGTTTTGGATCATGTGGATGATAAAAAATTTGGCACAGTTGGCGCTGTTGCTCTGGATAAATTTGGAAATTTAGCCGCAGCAACGTCAACAGGTGGTATGACAAATAAAATGTTCGGCCGTGTTGGTGATTCGCCGTTAATTGGGTCAGGAACCTATGCAAATAATAATACTTGTGCAGTGAGTTGCACTGGTCACGGAGAATATTTTATCGAGAATGTTGTTGCATATGATATCAGTTGTTTATTGGAATATAAAGGATTATCACTGAAAGATGCTACCAATTTAGTAGTGATGGATAAATTAAAAAAAATTGCGGCGGAAGGTGGATTAATTGCAATAGATAAAAATGGAAATATTTGTTTGCCATTTAATACGAAGGGAATGTATAGAGGATGGATGAAAGGAGAAGGAGATTTTTTTACGGGGATTTATTGAGACGACTTTTAAATAATTATCATTCTCGAATCGACTACTGGGATTTTATTACTTCGTAATTAAAAGAAATATCGAATAAAGAATAAAGATCCCGTAAGTGTCCGGGCAGGCATTAATCGGAACGACGACCTGTTAGTTTTAACTCCGAATTAAACCTTGGGAAATAAAGAATATTAATCGGATCGGCCACCCAATAGATATTTTCTTCGCATTAAAAAAAAAGAATAAAAAATAACAATCAAAAAATAAAAAATAACAATCGGATCGATAGCCCACAGGTTAATCCTCCGTATTAAACCCTTTTAACTCCTTCAACACTTTTCAAACCGTCTCCGCAACAACGCTCTTTCTTGTTTTCATATCATACCCCATCCCCTTAGAAAATAAATTAAAGATCATATTTTCGAGGTTGAGCATTTTTCCTTTTCCTTCTTTAACGGAATTATGTTGTAATTGGGTGCCGTCCATTATTACAACCAAACCATTACCAATAATTTCGAGATAACGTTCTTCTGTAATAACCACCGCTGTATCTTCACTAATTCCGATGCCGGTCATATTGGGATGTTCGGCAACTGCAACCATTAATCTTCCAAAACGACCTCTGTCTACAAAATGGGAATCAATTATTGCATTATTTATAAATCCGAGTCCTTCTATCATTAATGCTTTTCCACGAATTAAAGCCTCTGTGGGAGCACCTCCATTTATCATTTTTCCACTTTGAGCCATGGCTCCTGCGCTGGTTCCGGCTATTACAAAATTGGGTTCGGTTTTGTATCGATGTTTTAATATTTCTAAAAATTCAGTCCCACAAAATATTTCACTTAATCGGGTCTGATTTCCACCGGTCAGCATTATTCCGTCGCAGTTTTTTATTCGCAATAAAAAATCTTTTTTTTCTGTATCACTTTTCTTGCGAATATTCATTACTGCTGCATCTTTGCATCCCAGAGAATGAAATGCCTTATCATATTCTCTTCCAACCTGAGTTGGGATGCCCGAAGCTGTTGGTATGATCTCAATTACGGTATTTCTACCTTTCATTTCCTTCAAGATCCTTGCTAAAACATCTAATTTTTCCTTTTCAAAATGATTGCGATTTTCTGCACCACCTATTGCGATCAACTTACCCCTGGAAGACATGCATTATTTTTTGGTCGGACAAATATATTACTAACTTCATCTTCGCTTAACCGCAATATCCACAATTTAGTTTACACAAGCCACAAAAGCCTTCAATTACTTGTAGTTGCCAGTATTTGATTCAACCCGATAATAGAGGCAAAATTTCAGGAATTTTATTCACTAATAAACCCAAATTTCAATGGATTTTGCAGCAAAAAAATTTGTAATAAAATTTTACCTATTTTTAACCCAAACGTTTTAGAAGTATGAAGATAATATCAACAGCGGTGATGAAGGGCCCGAATTACTGGAGTATTCGCAGGCATAAGTTAATTGTTATGCGCCTCGACCTGGAAGAAATGGAGGAGATGCCAACCAATAAAATTCCCGGATTTCGCGAAAGGTTAGAGCAGATCATACCTTCTTTATATGAACACAGATGCAGTGAAGACCATGCCGGAGGTTTTTTTGAGCGGGTGGTGGAAGGAACCTGGATGGGTCATGTGGTGGAACATATAGCGCTGGAATTGCAAACCTTGGCTGGATTAGATACGGGTTTTGGAAGAACAAGAAGCACTTCCACAAAAGGAGTTTATAATGTTGTTTATTCGTATTTGGAGGAAAAAACCGGATTATATGCCGGACAGATAGCCGTTGATTTTTGCGAAGCATTAGCACGTGGAGAAGATTATGATATTGCTCCGCATATAATGAAGATGAAAGAAATTCGCGAGCAGGAGCGGCTTGGACCTTCCACCGGAAGTATTGTGGAAGAGGCTATCAAAAGAAATATACCTTTTATCCGATTAAACAGAAGATCGCTGGTACAATTAGGTTGGGGAATTAATCAAAAAAGAATTCAGGCAACTATTGCTTCCACCACTTCAAACATTGCAGTTGATATTGCCTGTGATAAAGAAGAAACTAAAAATTTATTGAACCAATTAAATATTCCTGTTGCAAAAGGTGGAAGTGCTTATGATGAGGAAGACCTGGAAATAATTATAAAAAAGATCGGATATCCCATCGTAATTAAACCCATTGATGGAAATCATGGTCGCGGTTCCACAATGAATATTAAAACATGGGATGAAGCGGTAGCCGCATTAAAAAAATCGAAAGAAATTTCGCGTTGGGCAATAGTGGAACAATTTATTGTTGGATACGATTATAGGTTGCTCGTAATTAATTACAAATTTGTTTCCGCAGCATTAAGAAAACCTGCAGCAATTGTTGGCGACGGGAAACATACAGTAAAAGAATTAATTGATATTGTTAATCAAGATTCCCGAAGAGGTTACGGACATGAAAATGTTTTGACATCAATAAAGTTAGATGATCATACATTGCGTTTATTACAAAAATTGGGGATGGATGAAAATTCCGTTCCTGAAGTTGGTCACGAAATTGAATTAAAATCCACAGCAAATTTATCTACCGGAGGTACTGCAACCGATGTGACGGAAATAGTACATCCATACAATATATTTACTGCAGAAAGAATTGCACGAACCATTGGTTTGGATATTTGTGGAATTGATATTATGAGTCCGGATATATCTGTACCTATGACAGAAAATCGCGGAGTATTATTGGAAGTAAATGCAGCACCGGGTTTTAGAATGCATCTTGCACCAAGTGAAGGTATAGGAAGAAATGTTGCCGAACCGGTTGTAGATATGTTATTTCCACTAGGCTCTCAAGGTCGAATACCAATTGTAGCCATTACAGGAACGAATGGAAAAACCACCACTACCCGATTAACTGCACATATTGCAAAAACCATGGGATATAAGGTTGGATTTACCACCAGCGATGGTATATACATTCAGAACAGAATGTTGGAAAAAGGTGATTGCACAGGACCCATGTCAACAAAATTTGTTTTGATGGATCCAACTGTTGATTATGCAGTGTTGGAATGTGCACGCGGTGGTATGTTAAAAGCAGGATTGGGATTTGATAAATGTGATTATGCAATTGTTACCAATGTTACTGCTGATCATCTCGGATTAAAAGATATTGATACTGTAGAAGAAATGGCGAAGGTAAAATCAGTTTTACCTGAAACAGTACATAAAAATGGATATGCAATATTAAATGCGGATGATGATCTTGTATTTAATATGCGCAAAAATCTGGACTGTAAAATTGCTTTATTCAGTATGGATGAAAATAATCCGCGCATTAAAGATCATTGCGAGAAAGGTGGATTTGCCGCAGTATTGGAAAATGGATGGATTACAATACTAAAAGGCACATGGAAATTACGTGTTGAGAAAGTGGTAAATATTCCGCTCACCTTTGATGGTAAAGCGGTGTTCATGATACAGAATATTTTACCTGCAACCCTTTGCGGATTTTTACAGCAATTTAAAATGGAGGATATTAAAATTGCATTACAAACATTTATTCCGGGACCTGCAACTACTCCGGGAAGAATGAATGTATTTAAATTCAAAAATTTTGAAGTGCTGGTCGACTTTGCACACAACCCTGATGGATTTGAAGCGATAAGTAAATATCTTGAAAAAATAACTTTATATCCTAAAGTAGGATTAATTGGAGCAACGGGCGATCGCCGCGACGATGATATTCGCGAATTGGGAAGAATTTCAGCAAGAACGTATGACGAGATCGTAATTCGTCAGGATAAAAATTTACGCGGAAGAACGGATGTGGAAATAATGGATCTGCTTAAAGAGGGTATTTATGAAGTTAAACCTGAAATGCAGGTAATTTGTATCAACCCGGAAAAAGATTCCATTAAATATGTGATCGACAATGCTAAAAAAGGAAGTCATATCACTATTTGCAGTGACGTAATTGCAGAGGCTTTAGATTTGATCATGCAATACAAAGAACGCGATGATCAGTTTGAGTTTAATAAGGAGGAAATTCCGAATGTGCATCATGCGGAATGAGTTCTGGGTTCTGAGTTCTGGGTTCTGAGTTCTGGGTTCTGGGTTCGTGAACGCTGTGGATTCGGAGCTAAAAGTTTATGAATTATCTCTGAGTTGTGGCTTTGAAGTTCGGAAAACAAAAATGATCGGGTATTTAACACTTATAATATTACTAATTTTCTGATTCCCACAAAATTACTTTGTAGTTCAACAAATAAAAAATAAACACCTTTATCCAGATGTTTAATATTATAGGAAAAATTATTTCCTAATAAAGTTATTGGACTGCCGTTTATATTTTTAATAGTTACATTTTTGACAGGATCGAAATCTATTCCGGATTGTATGTTTACTATTTCATTTGCAGGATTTGGATAAATAAGAATATTATTCTCCTGAATGATTGTTGAAATTGCATCAGTTCCATCAACTATAACATTAAAACCCATTTCACAATTCGAAAATTCATTATTTGAATTGTCATTTATTATTCTTCCGCCGAATTCGGAGGGGCCGGTAAAATCAAATTCGTTGAAATAGTATAATAATTGCACTTCTGATGGACCGTGGATGCTAAAAAAACTATAACTTGGATTCTCAAAAATTATGCTTTCATCATCCGGGCAGACGATGAAATTTGGCGCATATAAATTTACATGGTTGGTTTGGATGTGGAAAATTAGTTTGTCGCCGTAAACTTCATCACCAATAAATGTTACGGAGGTGATTGATACGGAATCACAAGTGTTGTAAGCGGAATCGCAAAAGGTTTGGGCAGAGGAAAACCTCACTAACATTAAAAGAAATAAGGAGGAGACCAGTATCTTCATTACATTGTTTTATGTAAAGATAATTATGTGGTTCCTGATTGCTAGTTAAAATTTTAAAAATTATTGTTAAAATCAAAATGAAGTAGGTGTTATTTACCCTATAATGACAAAGTTCTATTTGCGGAACAAATGAAAAATTCTTATATTTGAGTTAATGAAAACAACCTTGCTCCTTTTGACACTCTTGACATGTCTGTGTTTGAATTTACGGGCTCAGACCTATTTTTCCATTACAGATTCGGGTTCGGTTTGGAGATATGAGACACAATGGGGTGGTCAACCCTACGACCATATTTTTTTAGAATTATCCTCTATTAAAGAGGATACTTTCTTCAATGATCATATTTATTCCAAATTAGAAGTCCTAAATCAAACAATAACGTGCATTCAAATTTCGCCGTACGAAGATTGGGAAACAAGCAGTGTATATTCAACTGCATTTTTTATTCGGGAAGATTCCATGAAACGCACTTATATTGCAAACGGTTTAGGTTGGGAAGAATTGTTTTATGATTTTAATTTAAATACAGGTGATTCACTTCCAATTTCTTATATAAATCCTGGTAATGATAACTATGTTTTTTCGATAGATTCCATTCTTATTGGAAGCGAATACAGAATACGGTATAATATCAATAGTTTTGATCATCCTGACCCATATGCTTCCATTATAGAAGGCATTGGCAGCACTTACGGTTTACTTTACCCTTTATGGCCTCCTTTTGAAACATATAATAAACTCATTTGTTATACAGATATTTATAGCAGCACTCAATTTGCAGATCCCTTGCTTACGATCAATAACAATGATGATGATATGGACGATTGTAATCTTATATATGTGGACATAAATTCACCTAAATCCGTTGAAGAAAACATAAACATTTTTCCAAATCCGATTTCAAATATTTTCTCTTTGCAATATTCAGGCAATATACATGGAGCAGGAAAAATAAAAATATTAAACATCAATTCACAAGTTGTATTTGAAAATGCAATTCAAATCTATCCCAATGTGAAAATTACTGCTGATATTACCAATATCCCCGATGGAATATATTTATTAATTTTAGAAACGGAGAACATTAATTATTCAAGTAAAATAATTAAACAATGATTTGGTAATTTTATTTGCAAATCGAAATTATAACTTAAAATAAACCTTTATAAGAGATCATGGAATCCACCACACCGCACCCCGAACGTCAACATTATCAAATTGGTTATATCAATATTATTTGTTTTTTCCTCATGTTTGTTTTTTCCTCATGTTTGTTTTTGGATTAAGTGGAGGAATTTTTCCTATGTACAGTCATGGGCAAAATTTTTTATGGAGCCTTGCAAATGCTTCGTTTATAACCGGGTGCATACTTTCGAGTGTACAATTAGCGGATAAAAAATGGATCCTACCTGCCGGAGGGTTTATTTTAATATCCATTGCATTTATAGCCTTTTTTACTCTAATACCTTGCGATACTGCTGAAAAAATACATGAGGTTGCAAAAAACGTATTACTTATTTTACCTGCAATGGCAATGATAAGCACCTATAAACCATTTCCTGTATGGGTTAAAATACTGGGATTTATTTCCTGTATTCCCTTTATTCTGATACTCATTTTTACAAATATGAATATGGAACAATTTGATTTTAATCTTACATTCGGAATCGGCTATTTTTTGATCGAATTAACGGCAGTGGTTTGGGGAATTTATTTCATAAAAGCCTTGAAAAAGGAAGCTAAAGTGTAAATAGCAGTTTTTTCACTTTAAATATTATATTGATCCCAATAGATTAAATGCAATTTTTATTTAATTTTTAATTACATATCAAATATCTCCCCCCAAATACTTTTCTTCTTTTTGTGTTGCGGATATCCTTGCTGGCCTTTGTCGTAGTATTTACGATCATCGTCATCATCCTGTTTTTTCTGACCGGATTTTCCGTGAGAATAGGTTTCACCTGTGCGTTCAAAAATTTTATCCAACTCGCCACGATCAAGCCAAATACCACGGCATTCGGGACAATAATCAATTTCCACACCTTGGCGGTCGGCTATTACAAGGTCTTTATCTTTACAAACCGGACATTTCATAGTTTCTGTTTTATAGAATAAACTACAAATTTTGAAAAATGTTCAAATTTAAAACTGTAAATTAGTCTTGCACTATCAAACTCTTTTCCAAAATTTCTTTCCCCCCAAACTCAATCGAAAATCTCCATACACCAGCAATCAATTCCTCCTGGGCCTCAAAAACATAACTATGTCGTCCGGTAGAAAAATCGTGGGGTAAATATTTCATGGTGTATTGAATATCATGCACGTCACCTTGGGTATCGGTGATCCTGATCTTCATTGTAAGAGGGATAGATATATTATCAGGCGATGCAATAATCTTAAAATGGAATCCAAAGGAGTTGCCTAGTAACATTGGGATGGTATCCGTTTGTTTTATGAGTTTATCTGGGTTGGAAGCTTCAAACAAACCAAAATCAACCATGGTTGCTGATTTAATTTCCTGTGCATTAGAAAAAGTGACAAGAAAAAGGAGAAATGATAAAATTACAGTGGCTTTCATAACTTTTTTATATAAAGATAACAAATGATCAACAAAAAAATCGGATTTAATTATGTCTATTTTTGCGATCTTACATGAATCTATTCATCATTTCTCATGGCGCTCAATCCATAAGCTTAGTAGCAGGTTTGTTTATAATTTCTGCACAGTTTATACTTTGGCGAGACGTATATAAACGAAGAATAAGTCCTGGAATTCTCTCCTGGTTCGGATGGTTTTTGTTGATGGGCGTTAGTTTGATCGCCCAGATCCTGGTAGATGGGTGGAAATGGAGTTTGACCGGTTTAACCATGTCGGCAGTGGGTTGTTTTGTGATATTTACAACCGCACTCCTCATGAAAAATTATCTGCTTAAAAATACAGACTGGGTATTTTTATTTTTAGGATTGATCTGTTTAATAATTTATTTAATTTCCAAAGATGCATGGATAACTACCGGCTTTGCTATACTTGCCGATTTTGTAGTAGGTATACCAACTCTGTTGCATGCATACAGAAATCCGAGCTCACAAAGATCCAAAGCATGGATGCTTGCATTTATTTCCTGGTTATTTACATTGATCTTATGTGTAGGACAGCCAATACTTTACACATTATTCCCGGTGTATTTATTTTTATATAACGTGGCGATGTTAATACTTACGAACAGAAAAATAAAAACGGCTGAATAAATTAAATTTTAACTGTTTTTCATCTCACCAACGTAAAGTTTCCTTGAATTAATTTTTCACCATCATCAGAGTTATATTTTAAATAGTACACATAACTTCCTATGGGTTGTAATATATTATTAAAGGTGCCATCCCAACTGAAATTTGCAGCATTTCCATCATACACCAATTCACCCCATCTATTATATATCTGAAATAAAATAATTTTGGAAGGATCGGAAATAATTACAAATAAACCATCATTAATTCCATCTCCATTCGGACTAAATGCATTGGGAACAGCAACATCATCGCATAAAGTTACACGCAAGGTATCCGAAGGATCGCTGCACAATAAAGAGGAGGTAACCCAATATAGTCCGGCCTCTGAAACAATAATTGATGATGTTGTTTCACCGTTGTTCCAGAGATAATTTGGTAAAATAATATCCACACTTATAACAACTTCATTAATACCTGCAACAGGACATAAAATAAGATCTTCACCCAGATCAATATCCGCATTCAGATTCGGATCCTCTGTAATGGTTATTTCATCCGTAAATATTTCACAATCACTTTCTACGGTAATTGAATAGGTTCCCTCATCGGTAACTGTTATACTATTTGTGGTTTCACCTGTGCTCCATTCGTACGTATTAAAACCAACGGGAGTATTTAATATTATTTCCCATTCACCCTCACAAACAAGTGTATCATTTCCAAGTTCAGGAAATAATCCAATTGGATCAATTACCTGCACATTAATGGAATCAATAAATGTTGCACAATCTGCAAATCCGGTTACATAATAAATTCCACCTTCTTCAATTGTAATGGAGGAAGTTGTTTCTCCGGTATTCCATAAATAATAATCATAACTTGGTGAGGCCTCCAAAGTATAGGGCAGTGCATTAAAACATATCTCTATAAAATCATCAGAAGTATAAACAGAATCTTCCACAAATAATATTTCTGCAGTATCTGAAATTACACCACAACTTGTTACAAGATCCACCCAATATATTCCTGTTTCGAAAACCGTTATACTTTGTGTTGTTGCACCGTTACTCCAGAGATAACTATCGGCGCAAGAGGGTGCAGTTAATTCAAAAGGGCTACACACAACAGTATCCGGCATTGCCATCGCCAACATAGAATCAACGGGAGTAACAATTACATCATCTATAAATAAATATACCACAGAATTTGCATCAACCGTTCCTCCGGTGTATGCTACTACATCAATAGCATCAAAATCATGATAATTACCAATACAGACCCATTCCTCCCCTCCTTCCGCTTCAAAATATCCGCAAATTTTTGTCCATTCAGCCGGTGGATCGATATAATTTCCGGTTCCATTATTCTCGATCTGTGGTGTAACCGGGAGAACATCATAAGTTCCGGCATCTCCAACCTTATCTTCAGAAAAATAAGCACCTATGGCATCTGTAGTTGCATGTGTAATTCCGAAAAAATCGGATTGTGTAGCCGGTGCGCTCCAAAATTCCACGTAATAACATTCGCCTGCAATTAAAGGTGATGTGAGCTGCGCTTGAGCATATTCATAATAAGAACTGCCCGTATTCACCCAAAATCCTCCATAAGCAACACCGGTATGGGCAGGTTGATCGAGACTGAATAAATTATCAGGCACATTCACCCAAGAGCCTACCCCTGCACAGGAATTAAAATAATCGGAGGTGCCGCCTGTTCCTGAAAACCAATCGGCTACATAGGCATCATCAAACCAGGTAAACCCTGATATTCCGGCAGGGCATTCATTAATATCTTCAAAACTATAATTCGGGACCAAATTGAATTGCGCTGATATAATAAGAGTATTAGTAATTGAAAATAAGAGGAGGAGTAATTTTTTCATGTTAAAAATTATAATTGTTCAAATTTATATAAAACAAATTAAAGATAGCAGGTTTAGGATAAAGTATAAATACAAAAATTGGCATTTATCGGAACATTGCATGGATATATTTTGAAAAAGAAAGTTTATTTTTATCAAAATTATTCCGGATTGAAAAATGATCAATTTGTATTGAGATCGTGGCATATTTATGTTGCATTGTTAATGGGAACCATAGTTCGCTTGGCATATGGAATATATGCACAAAACTGGATGAGCGCACCGGATCAGATCGCATGGCAACTCAGTATAGATGAAGCTGTTGCAAACGGAGCAATTAGTTACAGATCGCTTATCCACTACCCACATGAAGGTGGAAGTATTTTTATTTCACTGATTGCAATATGTTTAAAGCCATTTGAAAATTTAATGCCTCCTCTTTCATTAGCTGCTTTGTTAATTGAATTATTTGGAAGATATATTCAAATAAAGTTTACACAACGATTATTTGGTTCGAAGGTGGCAGGGTGGTTTGCGGTTTGGACCATTTTATCAATTCCTCTTGTGTTACCATGGGCAACATTAAATTTCGGATTGCACTCGTTGTTGTCTTTTTTACCCTTTGTATTTTTATATTATTTAACGCAATACCAATCTAAATATTCAAAATTCCTGTTGTGTGGAATAATTACAGGATTATCTCTATCCCTTTCCTATAACAGTATGATCTTTATTCCTGCATTTATTGTTTACACTTTTTTTACTCTTACAGATATTAAAAAATCGTTGATTTGTATTAGTAAATATTTAGTCTTCACCTTTCTTACTCTCATACCTCATTTGGCTGCGAGATACTTTCTCGACAGTGGATTTAATTTACAGGACGATCCTGTATTTTCCATTCGCGGACTGACTGCGGAAGGAACTATGAGTGGAGAACAGCTCAGCAATTTCATTGTCAGCTGGCATCGTGTTTTACCTGCCTCCTTTTTGTTATCGTCAATATCATTTATTTCCACTTATCTGCAGCGCGATCTGGTTTTTGTTTTTTTCATGATCACAGTAGTATTGATCTCTGTGAGATTCCGAAACAATAACACAGCGATATATTCTGCTTTATTACTTGTTTTTTTATACTTATTATTCTATGCACTCAGCCCTTTTTATGCAGATGAAATTGATATGAAAAGTTACGTTTATTATCGGCACATCACTTATATAGCTCCTTTAATTGCGATGATCATGATATATGCGTTTGGTCGATTTAAAAGCCTTAATTTGTATTTACTGATACCCTTTTTATTAATTTGCGGAACCGGTAGCATAATGCTGATAACGGAAACAGAAACCAGAACTAATACAACTTATGATGCCGCCGGCTGGGTACTTGCACAAAAATATGGTGATGATGTGGAGAAATTAATGTCAATACATGCTATTGCACCGGAAAATGAAAAAAAAGAATTAATGTCAGGTTATGGTTGGGGATTAACAGCGGTAATTTTAAATGACAAATCTGGAAATGACAGTATGAGTGTAAATCAACTATTATTGATTTTAAATAAATTCCCTTCTGTTCAACAAGAATTGCTGTACGAAGGAGTAAATCATGCTTTCAATAAAAACATCACCCCACAACTTGATCCACAACTTTTAATATTGTTAGAAAAAAAATGGGAGATTAAATAAAGTGCCCAGGGATAATTATCCTATCTACTTAGATATCCATCCCTGCTATATTACAAATCACCACTTTCTATGACCCTAGTTAGTTACTGCTTATCGCTTTACTTATAACTTTATACTGTAAAATTAAATATATGAAAGCCTTAAGATCAGGATTGATTTTAGGTGCAATGGTTTTGGTAATTCTAGTTTCGCCTCAATGTAACATTACACCTTCGCTTAATGAAATAGACAATTTTCAAACAATAGATTTACGGGAATCCTTTGGTGATATTCCATTAAATGATCCGGAGAGTTTTACATACAATGGAATCAATTCCGGATTGTATCCCTGGGGAAATCAATTGATAAGCAATAACTACAAAACGAATTACATAAATACTTCAAAAGCCATACGCCCGCTGAACAGTTCCGGATTGCAAGCCAAAGATGGAAAGATTGCAATTTTGGGTATTGGCGGAAGCAATCAATTTATTGTGTATAACGGAATTAAAAATGCCTGGCTGAATGATGTGGGCTTTGGTAAAAAACTGGTATTTATAAATGCAGGAACAGGAGGAAAAGATCTGCCGGATATTATTGATCCGAACGCTTCCTATTGGTCAAGAATAAAAAAAATATTGGATAGTAATTTCGTAACCGCGTCACAAATACAAATTGTTTTTTTGCATTGAAGACGATTTTAAAAATTCTGATACTTCATTTCAAAGGGCCTATTCCATCAGGGATCAATACATAAATTTGCTAAATACAATAACCATTAAATATCCCAATGTAAAGTTGATATTTATTGGTGACCGAGGATATAATGGATATGCAACACTACCAAAATACAATGAGCCCAGAGGGTATTTGAATGGATGGGCAGTTAAATTTTTAGTGGAAGATTATGTTAATGGGATGTTACCGCAATATCCTTTCATAAATTGGTTAGAGTATTACTGGGCAAATGGTGCAGAACCCCGATGGGACGGATTAACCTATCTTCAAAGCGATTTTACTGCACCGGAATACACACATCTTACACCTGAAAAAGCTAATGCTTTAGGATTAGTTACACATGGTAAATTAAAACAGGATGCGGGTGCGATGTATTGGTATAAATAGATGTAAAATAAGTATGTTATCAATTTTGTCTTATGATGTTAGTGTATTTTATACACTAATAGGAGGAAGTTCAAATCAATTGCACATTTTACAATAAAAATAAAAAAGCGCAGTATATACAAAATACCGCGCTTTAATTATTTCAAGCAGTTTCTTAATGTGTTACTATAACTTTATCTGATGACAATAATGCACCATCTGAATTAAATACCTGCAAAAAATAAATTCCTTCCGATAAATGTTCTGTGGAAATTGTTTCTTCAATGGAATTTAATTTTTTAGTTTCAATAAGTTTACCTTCCAAATTAGTAAAAACGCAATATGCATTTACAATATTAGTACCCGTAGCAACATGAATTATTTCGTTTGCAGGGTTCGGATATACCATAATATTATTTTCGCCATTTAAAAATTGCACCCCAATTCCCTCTACCTCAAATGCGAGATCATCTAAAAAGAATATTGAACCAAGAGTTCCATAACTTGCCTGACCTGCAATTATTGCTGTGTCGGGGTTTCCGGCTAACAACCAAAATATGTCTGCTTCAAACAATGTCCATTCTGATACCGTGGCAATTGTGCTAAAAGTAGCTGTTCCTACCAATTCGAAATCGCCGGCAATTACACTTCCACGTGTAAATTCGGCATAAATTACTGAGGAGTCGCCAACTACGGCTGGGTTATGTTTATAGTAACCCAAAAATGTATTTGGTCGTTCTGTATAAGGGAAACCTATAGTTAACCCAAATGTAACAAGATCAAGTGATGCAGAAATTATTCCTCCATCCTGAATATCTCCTTCGGCATTCAATTTAGTAATAAGTTTAACTGCAAAGTCACCCGAATGAGTGTCAGTTGATTTTTCACAGGAAACAGAACCGGGAATACCCTCAACATTGTCGGAAACATAACCATCAGGATCTTCGAACATTCCTAAAACATTGGTCCAGCTTTCGAAACCACCGTTAGGCACTTGCGACCACGCTGATGAAATAATGAGAGTGAAAAGAATAAGTGTGGGTAGATTTTTTTTCATGTTTTTTAGTTTAGAATATGAAGATCGGGATTAATTTTTAGACCGCCAATGATAATAATCCATGTATGTTTAAATTCTTAAATCGCAATGGGTTTTAACTATGCTTTTATTCAGGTAATCGCCCATGTACAGAGGTTTTTTAAACATTTTACACAGTAATTCAATTAAAATAACCAAAAAACAGGACAGCATTCAAAATTTGGGAAACAGTTAATTGTACTGCATTACTGCCTGAAAACTAGTCACTTATGGTCAATGCCTTTTCAATTCCATGCGATGGAACTCAAATTATTAACATCAGTTAGTATTTCAAATTCACCCGTGGCTGAAAAGTGCCGTATTTTAGGGACGCCAAATAAAACAACACACATGGTAAAACCCGAACTTAATAAAAAACTGATCGCCTATTCTTTGTTCGCAAATGCCTCCTTAATAGCAGGAAATGTAGCAAATGGACAGGTTGTGTATGTTGATATTAATCCGGACGTTGTGTTAGATGTTGCCGGGGAAGAATATTTACTTGATATTGATGCAGATGGTGAGGCGGATTTTCGTTTTGTGAATACCTCCTTTTTGGTCCCTTCAGCACCTACATTTACCTATACTTCCAATATCAGTTTTATGCGACAGGATCTGGCTGCGGGTCCTGAAATTTCTCAAAATGCCATTGCAGGTTTGTCGGATTATATTGAAGCTGCATCCGGTGGTTTTACGCGATATTATCCATATCGCATGAATAAAAATAATATCATCGATTCAAGTCTGAGCTGGCAAAATCCCGAATCACAAGTGTTAGTTGTGAAGGAAGTTATAAATAGTAATGAACAACCGGTAAATTCCGGTGGTTATTGGATAGGCGATGCTATTGACAAATATCTTGGGATTCGTTTTAAGGATGAAGATAATGAAAAACATTATGGTTGGGTGCGCTGCGATGTTTTAAATGATGGGCGCACACTTATAATAAAAGATTATGCAATTGAACTGGAAGCCAATCAGGCAATTCGTGCCGGATCACAATTGGCGATCAATGATAATGTAATGGAAGCAAATGTATTCTTTGACCAGAATATGATCCATGTTATTTTCACAGCACGCCCTGAAGAATATGTTCAATTCAGATTATTTGATCTATCGGGAAAACAACTTTTTCAAACTCAGATCATAGATCAGGATATTAAATTGGAAGTGGACCTGATGCCGGGCATATATGCAGTAAAAATGACCTCCTCTACGGTTGATCATGGTAGTACTCTATTTATAAAATAATTGAATTTAATTCGGTTTTCATCCTACTAAAGGGAAAAGTATTTCTCTCCGGAAACTTTACACATTTGTAGTTCCAATTATGTATTTTTGGATCATTACTGACAAAATTATTGATATGAAAAGGTATTTAACACTTCTGTCAATTTGTTATATGAGTTTATTTAATATTTTAAGTTGCAAATCGCAGGACTATATAATTCCGCCGCAATATATTGCCGTAAAGCCCTTTCATGGCGGCATTGCAGCCGTTAAAACCAATGATCTATGGGGATTAATAGATAACACAAATACTATGGTCATCACCCCGCAATTCGCTGATATAACTTACTCATCCGAAACTGGATACAGAGTTATTTTTCCTGATGGTAACAAAAAACAATTGGTGTTGGAAGATGTAGATCCGGGTTATACTTTATCCGACATTTCTGAAAAAAAATATTATTTTACCAAACATGGGAATTTACAATTAATCAGTAAAAATAATTTGGTAGGAGTAGCAAAGGAGGATGGCACGGAATTAATATCACCACAATTTGACGAAATTATTTATTTAGGACAGGATCTGTTTATCTGCAAGGAATATGGGGAAGGCGATTTTCTGATTAACGATAATGGTAAAATACTATTTCATGAAATTATGGGAGAAATAATTCCTGAAATCAGTTACGATAGAATTCAATATAGAGGCAACGATAAATCAGGAATGATCGACACTACAGGCAGAATATTAATGGCTAAAAAATATTGGAGATTTATATTTGCGGGCAATTGTATAGCCTGTACAGAAGGCGGAAAACTAGCACTAATTAATAATAAAGGAGAAAAATTAAGCGAAGCTATCTATGATGAAATAATTCCACTTTCAGAAAATAGTTTTATTGCATTAAATACTGATAATGGCAATGGAACCATTTATGATGCTGAAGGTAATATTGTTGTAACCAATATATTTATTGGTGATGGGCGGATCGTAGATGGACTGTTACCTGCTAAAAATCAAGATGAAAAATATGGATATATTGATGCAAGTGGAAAAAATATAATTCCATATACCCATTATTATGCCGCAACATTTTTTGAAAATGGAACAGCCGTATTTGGTGAAAAAATTGCAGAATTCGAATATGCCACGGGATTAATTGATAAAACGGGTACAATAATTTTACCCGCTGAATATCAACAGATATATTATAAGAATGGAATTTATACCGTTATTAAGGATGATAAATTTCAACTTCTCGACAATTCATTACAAGCTGTAACACCATTATTTAGCGAACCCATCGAATATTTAGGGCATAACATTTATGCAACCTATAAAATGAAAACTAAAATAGAATACAATAACCCAAGTATTTGGTTTGGTACAAAGGGAGGATTTAATTTATACAAGGAGGGAATTGTAACCGGAATTTATACGCTAAAAGGAAAAAAACTGATAGATGGAAGTGATTACGACCCAAAAGAAGCTCTTCCGGAATGTTCTGAGGGTTTGATAGCAATTAAAAATAAAGGAAAATGGGGTTTTATACCCTGTGATCAATAAATTTTGTAATTGCTCAACATACTTCACCAATTTTGTCCAATTAACGCAGGTTCGTTCGTCATTATGGAAACTTAAACAAAATGACAACTAAACAAATTGCTGATCGCCTTGTAGAGCTTTGCCGCAAGGGTCAGGTTTTGGAAGCCCAAAACGAATTGTACGCCGACAGTGCAAACAGTATTGAACCCGAACACTCTCCTATTCCTTCTGCCACCGGAAAAGTTGCGGTATTGGAAAAAGGCAAAAATTTCGCCGCAATGATTGAAGAGCGCCACGGAGGATCGTTTTCTGACCCAATAGTTGCCGGTAGATATTTTTCGGTTGCTATGGTGCTTGATGCTACATTTAAAGGACAAGGAAGAATGGTTTTGGAAGAAATCTGCCTGTATGAGGTAAAGGATGGAAAAATAATATTAGAGCAGTTTTTTTTCTGAACAAATCTGTAAATTTTACACATCAGGTTGAAATTCTTCTTCAACCTGATGTTTTTATTTTAACTCAGGGAGTTTACTTTTTCTTAATAAATTGATTTAAAGTTCCTGTATAAATTTATTACATATTTGTAGTTGTAATAAATTAATCAAGGTAATATCTCATAATCTGTGAATTATATAATAATATTATGAAATTACATTTAATATCAAATAAATTAATTGTTGCATAATTATTGGAAAAACAAAATACACTCGAAATATTAGACCAAAAGGAAAAAATACTTACCAACATTTTCATTAAAAATAAAAATTATTATTTTGTGTAAAATGTAATTCACTTACATAATTTCTAATTACACTAATTTAATTTCGCATCAATTACCGCGCTATGGCTCAGTTTCACCGCTATTGTAATTTTAATTAAGAATAAAATTGCGTGTATTGACGTATAATTTTTAACATAAAAAAATAAATTTAAATTTATACAAACGATGAGTAACAGCATGAGTGTTGAATCCATTATAATTAAATAAAATTGATTCAAATGTCACATTAAGTGGTATAAACTACATATTAAATAAGGAGTAATGTAACAGACTGCAATTATTGTTTTTTAACGGCTTACCTTTAAAAAATTGTGAAAATTCTTTCTCAATTAAATTTAAAAAATATGTTAAAAAGAATACAACAAGCATTTATTGCGACGTTAATTTTTACATCGCCAATAGTCACCTTTGCACAGGCTCCTGATCTTGGAACCTTATCAACGTATGCATTATTTTCTGCAGCTGGTGCAATCAGCAGTGCCGGAGTTTCAGAAGTAACCGGCAATATGGGTACAAATGTGGGAGCATTAACCGGTTTCCCTCCTGGAATTATTGTAGGTGACATACATTTGGCAGATGATGCAACCATTCAAGGTGCTCTTGATGTTGCTTCCGCGTATACACAACTCGGAACCGTTCCCTGTGATAATGTAATGACCGCAACAATGGGTGATGGACAAATTGTAACTCCGGGTAATTATTGTACAGGTGGTGCTGCTGCTGTTTCAGGACAATTATTTTTAGACGGTGAGGGTGATCCTGATGCATTGTTCATAATAAAGGTAAATGGAGCCTTTACAACAGCCGCAGCAGCAGAGATCATTTTAATTAATGGAGCAAGTATATTAAATGTTTATTGGCAAGTAAACGGTGCTGCCGCTTTTGCTGCAGGTTCCACAGTTAGAGGCACCCTCGTTGTAAATGGAGCAATTGCTTTTGCTGCAGGAGCATCAATTTACGGAAGAGCTTTAACTCAGGTTGGTGCAATAGCAATGAGTACAAGTATTATTCAATTGGGAACACCTGTTATTTTTTATGCTGATACTGATGGTGACGGTTTTGGAGATCTATCTAATACCACATGGGCAATTACAGCGCCAATTGGATATGTTACAGATAATACCGATTGTGATGATTTACACGCAACCGCATATCCCGGAGCAACCGAATTATGTGATGGACTGGATAACGATTGTGATATGTTAATAGATGAAGAACTTGTAACAACAAGTATTACTCCCACAGGTACGGTTAGTACATGTAAAGGAACTCCTTTTCTATTTGCAACAGAAAGTTGTGTTGATTGTACTTATAAATGGTATAAAAATGGCAATCAGATCCCAACTGCAAATTCATCGACTTACAGTACTGACAAGAGTGCATATTACTCCGTAAACGTTACACATCCAGGTGGTTGTTCTGACGTTTCTGATGTTACTTTATTACAGGTAAGTGCTAATCCAAACGTAAATGTTTTATCACCGAATGGTCTTAATTTATGTGCTCCCTCTCCAGGTACAAATGTTTTACTAAAATTAAACTATATCGCAACAAATACTTATCAGTGGTATTTTGAAGGTGCAATTTATACCGGAACAGGTGCTGACACTTACAAAATTGTTCCAGTTGCTGAAGGACATTATTATTGCATAGTAACAAATATGGAAGGTTGTATAAAAAATACTCCTGTTCGTTTAGTTGTGAATAGTTGTAAATCCGGTGATGTTACAGAAAACGAAAACCTGATGATATCTCCTAATCCAACATCATCTGATTTTGTTATTTCATTACAAACAGAAAAATCATCTGATAATATTGTGGAAGTTGTTAATGCATTAGGCAAAATTGTATACACACAAAACATTACTACAGAAGGAAACGATCTGAATGAAACAATCCATTTGGAAGAATGTGCTGCAGGTATCTATTTTGTTCGTGTTACTTCCGGAAACAAACAATATACTTCCAGATTAATAATTCAATAATCAATAAAATTATAATTCAATAACCACTCATATCAAAAAAATCGCAATTTAATTATTGCGATTTTTTTTTATTCCAGATGGTATATTTTAATTAGAGCCCATATTTATACTTTAATATCTCCATCTTTAGGATTTTCACCGGGGGGACTTTCCTTATGCCCTCGTTTGTAAATGATGAGGCCATTTAAAAAATTGCGCAATATCTGATCTCCCGCCACAACATAATTGGGGTGATCTTCATTACGGAACATATCGCCCAAAGCACCTTTTGTAATTTGAAAATCGACCAGAGCCAATATCTCAATTATATCTTCATTTCTAAGTGACAATGCCACCCTCAATTTTTTAAGTATATCGTTGTTGCTAAGCATATAAAATTATTTTTTAAGTAACGCAATGTAGCAAAATTAGACAAACATTCCTGTTATTACATCCCCGGTAGGGTTAAAGGCAAATTTTCACTATAAATCAAAAATTAAGCAAATCCAATCTTATTAATGATCATCACTGGTAGAATTTTGTAAATATTGGCAGTTTTTATTGAATTTCATTGAAATTAAATATATTTATAGTGCAGATCACAGTTAATTACTCATCCTAAACCCTTTTTTATGAAAAAAATCACACAGCTTATGCTCTTCGGAACTCTCGTTTTATTCATTGCGAGTGTTTCCGCACAATCTATTTGCACGATCCAAACCTCCAAAACAGCAGACCATTATGGTGAATTGGGTATTGACTCTTCCAAATTGATTTTTGGTTTTCCTAATTTATTATCTTCCCTTTCAGATGAAGCTAATGGAGATCCAACTCCTTATTACATGTACGATTCCAACAGTGGCCCAAATTATAAATATTTTTACCTTGTTCAAAATGACACACTGTATCAATATTATCCTGCAGTTAAGAAAAAAAGTAAACCTATTATGTATCTTAAGGGTAACGAAGTGTATCTCGGAAGTTACTATAATCAAAATAATGGAATAAAAGATTATGTATTTGATAATACACAGGTGGGAATATTAAACAGTAACGGAAAGGGTGGCTTAACTCTGGAAGCAACAGTTGGTTTGTCGGAAGACACCATCATAGCTATAACTACAGAGGATTGCAAATATGGAATTATTGCTGCATACAGCTTCATTTTTACCGCTTCAGAATTAATGGAAGATTACTAATTTTATAAAAAACAACACGGAACTTTAACTTATAAAAAAATGACGCAAATAATATGCGCCATTTTTTTTACATTTAAACTTCTCAATTAAGCTATTTATTAATAATGATATTTTGTGTTTCAATTATTGAACCTGAAACAATTTTAATAATATAAATGCCGGAAGGATAATTTTCTGAATTAATTGTTTTAGTTAATTCACCATCCAAAACATCCATTCTTTGTTGAAACATAACTTTTCCATTTAGGTCATAAATAGAAATAATCGCATCTGTGTTGGTTTCCGGAATGAAACATTCAATGGTAAATTGACCTGATGCCGGATTTGGATAGAGTAATAAATTTTCTTCCACTATAAATTCGCTCTCTCTGCAAGGCAAAGTTGTGAAATTTAGTAGCACTGAAAATCCTGATACCTGGTCAACACCGGCAGTATCACAAATTGTCCTTATTTGCCATTCATAACCTTTATTACATTTTAGATTTTTGAGATTTAATTTATTGTTTATTCCAGGAACAAATTTAATTTTCCAGGTAGGCGCGCCGCTTTTTTTATACCACACTTCATATTGTATTGCTCCAGGCTCCGGAGTCCAGTTTAATTTGGCTTTGGTGGTTGTAATATTGTTTGTAAAGAGGCCTGATGGCACTTCACAACATAATGAGTTAATTATTGCACCCCCACTAATTTCAGGAGTTTGGAAATATACTATTGGTGTAGAATTACCGGTTGAAAATAATGGGCCCGAAATTGTAGGTGGTATTATTTCATAACCACTTACCGAGTTATTACATGCGGTGTTGCCATCTGCATCGGTTTTAACAAGAAAAAGATCTCCGCTTACGCCATCAACTTCATCTTTTACACCTGAAAACACAAAGCCTCCATCTGCGGTTTCTTCAGCACTGAATAATATATCATATCCTGTTCCATTCATGGTTTTACTCCAAATTACATTTCCAATAGAATCAGTTTTTGTAATAAAAGCATTTTGATAAGGACTGAAACTGGAAGAAGATCCTGCAAATACAAATCCTCCATCCTCGGTTGCCTCTATGGAATAAACATCCTCATGTCCTGCACCTCCGTATTTTTTTGTCCATTCAACAATTCCATCCATATCGGTCTTAATAATATTCACATCAAAATTATATCCACCTAATTCAAAATTAATTCCTGCAATTGCATAACCTCCATCCGCCGCTTCACAAACAGAAAAATTATGGTCAAAATACATATCGCCATAAGTTTTATACCATACCATGTTACCGGCACTATCTGCTTTTATCATAGAAAACTCATCGTTAGTGGAAATAAAATTATTTTCATATCCACCCATAATAAAACCATTGTCGCTTGTTTGTTCCAACGAAAAAATATAATTCTTTCTAATACTGTTACCAAAGGTTTTCGACCAAACAACATTACCATTTTTGTCCGTTTTTACAAGATGTGCAAAACCATTTATGCCATAGGTAAGTTCGTTCCCGGAGAACACATATCCACTATCAGCAGTTTGAACAATTCCATATGCAGCGTCATTCCCAGCTGTACCTATAGTTTTTGTCCATAACAAATTACCACCTGCATCTGTTTTTATCAGATAAGCATCAAGTCCACCAGCCCCAAAGGAATTTGTGGCACCTGCAACCATATATCCACCATCTAAAGTTTGCATTACTGCATTTCCCTGGTCCGCACCAACACCTCCAAACATTCTTGTCCAAATTGTATCCCCCTGAGCATTAGTTTTTATTAATAAGATCTCACCACTCGACATATAGCTGTAGTTTGAAGTACCTACAACAATATATCCGCCATCGGAGGTTTGTTTTGCATCGTTAGCAATACTTTCACCAATGGTGCTGAAAGTTTTTTCAAATGTTATTTGTGCATCCGAAGCTGTCGCCAAAAACAGGCAACAGCAAATAATTAAAAGTTTTTTCATTGCCGTAAATTTAATTTTTAAAAAAAATTATTAATTGTAACAATTGTGTATTTGCAGACGGATATAACAATTCAATCACAATATTTTATTTATTATACCACAAAATAAAAAAGAATATCAGGCATTTAGTATGACCTGTGTCATACATCGGACTGATACAAACAAACCCAATCTCCAAAGTGTAAAAACTTCTGTATTATTAATGATAATCATAATTTATGGTGATACAAGTCTTTACTGCAGAGTCGCATTAAGATTACTTTTAGTGATGAAAAATTCGCAGTGTTGGGAATGAAAAAGGTTAAAGTATTAGCCATAGTATTTTTTTATGTGATTGTGTTCGATCTGGATACTTTCGCACAGGCTCCATTGTATATATGGGCCAAAGCGCTTTCCGGAAATGTAGAAGAAATTCAGCGCGGTATAGCGGTGGATAATGCAGGTAATGTTTTTATTACCGGTGTATTTTTTGGCACAGTCGATTTTGATCCGGGTCCTGGAATATCTTCTATAACACCTTCACCATATGGCTCCAATGCTTATATAGCAAAATATGATATAAATGGATCCTATTTATGGGCCAAAAACATCGCCATTAATACCTCTTATGGAAATAACAGCATCACGATCGACGATAATTCGGATATTTATATTACCGGTTATTTTTCAGGTGCTGCCGTCGATTTTGATCCTGGTGCGGGAACTGCAAATTTAGCGTCGGCATCCGGCAGTAATGATATATATATTGCAAAATATGATAATTCGGGAAACTATTTGTGGGCAAAAGCAATTGGTTCGCTGGCTGACGATCGCGGAAATGAAATTATAATAAATAATGCCGGAAATATTTTGTTGGCGGGGAATTTTAATAATATGGTTGATTTTGATCCCGGACCCGGGACAGCGTTTCTCACTTCAGTATGGTCGCAGGATATTTTTTTTGCGAGTTATGATGCTTCAGGAAATTATTTATGGGCAAAAGGAATTGGAGGTTTAGGTATTGAGGATGTTCGCGATATTGCAGTTGACAAAAACGATAATATTTTTCTTACCGGAAATTTTGCAGGCACCGCAGACTTTGACCCCGGTGCCGGTTATACAGGATTAATTTCTGCTGGAATCGGAGATATATTTATCGCAAAATATGATCCTTCAGGAAATTATTTGTGGGCCAAACAAATGGGAAGTACAGGTATTGATTGTGGAACTGCAATTTCCGTTGATACTTCAGGTTCCATTATCGTAACGGGTACTTTTAATAATACAGTTGATTTTGATCCAGGCGCAGGAACTGTTAATTTAATCGGTGCATTAGGAGCAAGTTCATATTTAGAAAAATTCGATGGCAATGGTAATTATATTTGGGTAAAGGCTTTACCATTAAATACGAGTAATATTGATGTATTGGTTGACTATTGCAACAATATTTATATTTCCGGAAGTTATTTGAGTGGTGGTGCAGCAACTATCGACATGGATCCCGGTGTTGGAATTGCATCCATTTCTGTTCCCGGGGGTTTACCTCCCCCCTATTATAATATTTTTGCACGATATGATATTAACGGCAATTATTTATGGGCTGATGGTTTTGGTCGCACTTGTTATTGCAGTGTGGCGGGATATAAATCATCGCTAACCAAAGATATTGGTGGTTACATATATTATAGCGGAATTTTTAATGCACCTTTTTTCGGCATCTCAACTGTTGATTTTGATCCAAGTGCAAGTGTAAATAATTTAGTTGCTGCTTCCACTGTTGACAATACGTTTTTTGCAAAGTACGACATCGAATGCCCTTTAATGATCTTACCAGTTACGCTTTCTTCCTTTACCGGAGAAAATATTGAAAATAAAAATTATTTACAATGGACAACTGAAACCGAATTAAATAATTTGGTATTTGAAATAGAAAGGAGTTATGATGAATCACATTTTATAAATATCGGTAAAATAATGGGATCATTAAATTCCAATGAAACAAATCAATACCAATTTGTAGATGAAACTCCGGAAAATGGAACAAATTATTATAGGCTAAAACAAAAAGATATTAACGGAGCAATTAAGTTAAGCAACGTTATATCAATTACCAATTTAACAAAACAACTTTCTATATATCCTAATCCATCCACTGGCATATTAGTGATAAAAATAGAAGGAAATGAGCTCTGCAACTACATTATAGAAATTAGAAATGCAACAGGTCAACTTGTATGGAACGGAAAAGCATTAAATTGCAGCGAACATCAATTGAACATCAATTTTCTCCCCAACGGAATTTATAATATATTTCTCATTGATGCGAATCAAGATAAAGGTCCGATCTTAAATCAAATATTTATACTACAAAAATAAATTATTGTAATTCTAATAATAAATCCCGTTCGGGTAATCATATTATTCTATCAATCTGTAACTTTTACAGTCACCAATTTCAAATCTGTTCCATTACTCATCAACAAAGAAACCTGATCCTTGGAATCCTGAACAGAATATTGAGGAAACAAAGTATACCCTGAAGGAATTGCAAGTTCATCTTTGAAAATTACGGGAGCCTGCATTAAACCATCATTTGTTATCTGCACAAGTAATGGAATAATACCATATTCCACACCCGGAATATATTTTTTTCTTTCATCGTTGTAGATCGCTGTAAGTTTACCATTACAAATTGTCCAGGAAGTTTGATACAATTGATCGAAATTTCTTGCCGTAAAATTTTTAACCATTTCCAACTGAAATTTTTTATTTCCTTCTGCATCCAAAGCTATAACCAAATTGTTTCCATGGGTTATGTTATAATTAAAATCACCAAGAGCTGCTGTTGCGGCAGGCGTTTCCCTTTCAGATTTAAATTGCTCCCCAATCAGAAATACGGTATTTCCATTTAACATCAAATGTTGAGGCGTTAAATTACTTATGGGCTTATCCAGAGTAATAACTTTGAGATTTTTTTCAGAAAGGCCCTTGTTGCTGAAGAAAAATATACCTGAAGCTTGCTGATCACCTGCACTAACCGTTTTTCTTTCATACCAGGTGCCGCTGAGAAGTAATTCATTACTTGCATTTGTGGTATACACATAATTAGTAGGGTAAGCTGGTGCAGCAATGTCAATATTATATTCTTTAACAACATTACTTCCACTGGTCCATTGGTATACATCGAGTATCATTTCCCCGTTTTTGGAGGTAGTTTGTCTAATCAAATAAAGTGTTCCATTATCACTCACAACAAAAGAAAGTCTTTTATTTTTAGTGTTTTCACCGGGAATGGTTATTTCACCGTCCTTCAATTTTTTAAGTGACGCATCGTAGGTTGCATATTTTATTTTAGCAGAAATTTCCTTTTCGTATGGCAATTCACAAGCCACGGCAATTATTTGGTTGGAGGGAGAAGTTGAAACGAAATTAATACCGGAATTGATCGTTTTTTCATAGGATACGCTATTTAAAACTGTTTCTTTATCTGACACTATTCCAAGCGCATCTATTGCCCGGGCAGAAAAAGTATTTTTACCTGCTGCCTTATCCAAATGTTCAACCATTGCATACATCGTATTGGCAAAAGGCACAATTTGTCTAATCTCGTATGTATTATTAAATACGCCGGGATTAAATTCCAATTTCCGGTGATAAGCAACCTGACCCTGCGGGTTGAAACTATAAATATCATAATTTAATAATGCAGTCTCAAAAAATCTGGAGATATAAAACCTGTTGCCGCTCAATAAAAAATTCGTGTACTCCACTTCTTTTCTCAGTTGTACATCACTTGCACCACCATAAGTAATAGATAGTGTTTGAGCATTTAATAAAGCTGTTGCAATAAGGCAAAAGGTCAATAAAATTGATTTGATTTTTTTCATAAAAATGATATAAGTGTTATTTATTGGCTGTTAATCTTTTTTTAAGGTCGTTAAAAAGAAGCTCAAAATTCTCCTTTTGTTTCCTTTCGGCATTGGATAGAGAAAATCCATTTAATTTACTGATAATATTTTCGGCAGACTGCACATCACGCATTGCAAAGTAACATTCTAACTGGTTGAAATAAATAGCAAGCGTAACATCCTTGTCGATACGTGCTTTTTTATTTTGAATATCCGATTCCTGAAGAGCAGTATTCCAAATACTTAATGCGTTGTTTAATTTATTTTGAGCCGATGCAGGATCATCCTTTAAAAGTTTTAATCCGGCAGAAGCATCGTTAAAAGCAATCATAAGATCCTGGTAAGAGTCATCTTTTACTTTCACAAAATTTAATTCTGCAATACGATTTGTAAAGGGATACCCTATTTGATCGTTCACAATATTATTAATAAAGGTGAGATTCTCCTGAAAGATCTTTTCTTCATAATTTTTAATTAATAATTCCGTATTGATACTTAACGTTTTGTCACTTTCTTCCGATTTGTAAATGCGATAAGTATTAAGTTCTTGCGGAGTCGAATTCATGATCGTATTTCCCTGCGGATCTGTAACCAATACCGACATGGGATGGCGATAACTAAATTCAACATGATAATAAGTAACAGCCCGTGTAGATGATTGTCCATCAACATAACTTACTACATTTTTTTGTTCTGTCATTTGTCGTGGTTCTGTATAATCATAACCGTGAATTGTTACCACAATATTTACCGCATTTTGATTATTCCTATAATAGCCTCCCAAATTCAAATATGTTTCCGAAACAACAGGATAGTCATAACTTGTTTGTAGTTTGGGTTCCGGTACATATCGTTTTTGAGGCGGATAGGGAACTTGTTCAACCGGTTTATTATTTTCATTTAGCACTTGTTTTTCTACAACCTTTTCCGCGAGTGATTTTTCGTTCCATTCTGCCAGATCTTTTTCATATTTATCTTTTGCTTCTTTTACCCGAGCGGGATATAATGCCATTTCACTTTGATATTCATTCTCTGCTTTTTGTAATTCATCCCCATAAGCTGCTTTTTTTATAACATTATCTTCTTCAAATGTTGCAAAAATGGAGGAGACAAAATTCTTTTCATTTAGCACTAACGGTTGAAGTGGAAGCTTTATATAGGAATACGCAATGGTCTCATTTTTAATATTTTGCGCGGAAATAGTTCCGCAAATGATTAAAAATAAACCCGTGAAAGCCACATTCTTTAAACTGCAATGTTTTTTTGGGAAGAGAGGAGGAGTAGTTAAATTGTTCATTTGCTGCAAAATTAGGCTATTTACAACGCCTCCCGCATTAAAGCCATCCCCATGGCATGATAACTGTTGCCAATTAATTGATAAGTGTAGAATAATACATTCAAAAAAGGAAAATCAGAATGATCGCTAAAAATAAAGTTGTCCTTTTGCTCACAGTTGCTGTAGTATTTATACAATTTGGTTGTAATAAGAATGCTGACCTTGATGATTTTAAACCACCAATTCCTGACCAAAGTGAGATACAAAATATACCGCTGAACGATCCTGATGAATTTGTATTTGAGGGGCTTAATTCTGGTTTATTTCCTTGGGGAAATACTTTGATAAACAATCAATACAATACAGATTATATCAATGTTTGCAAAAGCCTGGGAGATTTAAGTTTAATAGAAAATCCTGAGGAAAAGGAACCAATTGTAATTTTAACCTTAGGGCCAAGTAACCCGCATAAAATATTTGAAGGGATAAAGTACGCACAAATGGAGGATCCGGGTTTCGGGGAAAATATTCGGTATGTAAATGGCGCAATTGGCGGAATTGATTTTAATGATATTTTAAATCCCGCAGGGCCATATTGGACTCAGGTTGACAGCACGCTGCAATCTCAAAATATTTCCGCTTCTCAAGTGCAGGTTATATTTTGTATCGAAGATGATCTTTTGAATCAGGACACTACAATTTTGAGAGCATATCAGCTCAAAGAAAATTATATAAATTTATTAGAGGAGATACGATCAAAATTCCCAAATTGCATTTTATTTCTGGCAGGTGATAAAGGATATAATAATTATTCCTCAGAAGAAAGATTTGCAGAACCAAAAGGATATCTGAATGGATGGGCCATAAAATTATTGTTGGAGGATTATATAAATGGATATATGGCAGATTATCCATTTATCTATTGGCTTGATTATTATTGGGCTAATGGTATTACTCCAAGATGGGATGGACTTACATATGCATTATCCGATTTTAATGCACCGGATTATATTCACCTTACAACAGAAAAAGCTAATGAACTAGGTCGGGCTACACATGAAAAACTCAAATCGGATCCGGGTGCAATGTATTGGTATAAATGAAGTAGGAAGTAGGATGTAGGAAGTAGGATGTAGGAAGTAGGAAGTAGGAAGTAGGAAGTAGGAAATAGGATGTAGGAAGTAGGATGAAGATGAATTCGAAAATATTAGTTCAAGGGGCTTTTAGATATATTTAGTATTTTCAACTTAACAAATCTTAAAAGAAATTAACTCCTGACCTATAATTAATTCGACTACATTTGAATCGTAAAAAATGCATTATGCTCAACAGAAAGCGATTTCTTTATACAGCGATCACTGGCACCGCAGCAATATTGCTGAATCCCATAAAAGTGAAAGCAAATACTTTTGCAGATGAAAAACCACCATTTGATACAGCACTTGTAAAAGAATTTGTTGGCACCTCACATCGCGATATGGCTAAAGTTGTAGAATTGTATAGCGCTTATCCGGCACTATTAAATGTTGCGTGGGACTGGGGAGGTGGCGATTTTGAAACTGCATTAGGAGCGGCAAGTCATGTTGGATATATTGAGTTGGTAAATTACCTTGTAGATAAAGGAGCACAAATGAATTTTTTAACCCTTTGTTTACTAGGCAAAACCGATATGGTGAAAAATATGTTAACGGCCTATCCTGCTTTATTAAACATGAAAGGGCCGCATGGATTTTCACCTTTGCACCATGCGAATCAAGGTGAGGATAATGCATTGGAAGTAAAAGAATATTTAGTTTCCCTAGGGGCAGTGGAAACAAAATTCAAGATGCCATTTCACGATTGAAATATTGATCAAATATTTTTTGGGTTCAAAATTTAAGTAAACATAAATACTTTAATTTGACGAATCCTTAACTCTTACCATTGCCGTGAATTTATCGGTGCCATACTGCCGATATAATTCAACACTTATTTGCAAATTTGAATAACTGGGATCAAACCCTTCGTTAACTTTAGTAACTTCCCAAGTGGTGGTATAATTCTCATTATTTGCATCAACGTTTTGTTTATATTTTTTTAATAAAACACAACAGGGAGTAGTAATATTATCCACAACCTCAATATAATTATCATATTGCTGTTTTGCATCAGGATAATTTGAATCCTCAACAAGTACATTGTACCATTGCCAGTAATCGAACACAGGCACCAAATTTATAACTGCTATTCCAGCATTCTGAAATGAAACGAGAGAAATGTATTGCTCAGTAAATGTTGCTGAAGTATCTCGTCCCAAGCGCAGATATTCATATGAGTTCTCATACCCTTCCATTATAAATTCAAATACATCTACCGGGGACAGAAAAATAGTTTTCTCATCAGACAATTCATCCAGAAAATCATCATATTCTTCATAGGCCTCCTCATAATACTCTTCATCATACTCATCATCATATTCATCATAATACTCATCATAATAATCATCAACGTCATCAATTGTATCACCCACATATCCCTCTCGCAAATAGTCATACTCCTCTGAAAGCAAAGGATCCGTAGTCCCTGAAAATACTCCATTCACAAAATAACCATCCATTACCGTTTTATCAGGCCCTACATATACTCCCTTGCCATCACAAGCATTTAAAGAAAAATTTCCACGATAGGAAGAACCATCACTCCAAACATAATATCCTTCCCCCGAACGCAGTCCGTTAAGCCAGTAACCCTCGTAGGTATCACCTTCTTCGCCCACATATTTTCCATATCCTGTGATACAGTTACCTGACAGGCAGCCAGTTTGCGCGATTGATAGATTAATAAAAAAAAGAAATAAAGCCGTGGCAATCAATAATTTTTTCAAAGTGTGGAATTAGGTAATGGTGAAGATATTGTTAAAGGTAATCAATATTTATGTCAAAAATATATAAAATCACCAAAATTTTAAAAGAGCGGTATTATAATAAATACGTTACTTTTATTTTTAAAAAAAGTATTTGTTTTCTTTCTACAAATAACAAGAAAACTATTTAGAATTAATTTTCAATAATGAACATTTTTTGAATTTCGGTATCCTCAAAAATGATGCTCACAAAATATACGCCATTGGCAAATTCCGAAACTGAATATTTTTTATCTGTATCAGGAGTAAGGTCTTCTAAAATAAGTTTTCCATTAACATCAAAAACACGAACAATATTAGGTGCAATTTCGTTTGAAGAGATTATTGCAAAGTAATTTGTTGCAGGATTAGGAAAAATTTCTAAACTGATCTGATCAACAGAAGTATTTAACCTGCAATCGCCGGTTGTAATTGTATATACAGGACTCCAAGCGGTTGATTCAATTATTCCGAGTGTATCACAAACTACCTGGTATTTATATTCATATTCTGTATTACATTCTAACCCCGTAATTTTTGTATTAGGATCTGCGCTGTTCTTTTTCATCCAGGTATCTGTTCCTGCTTCGCGATATTTGATGCGATATTGGCCTGCAGCGTCTATATCACTAAAAAAATATTTTATAGCTGTAGGTGTTATAATTGTGGTGAGTAATTCGGTTTGTGAACAATTAAAAATATCACCTGCTGCAATGGGTTCATCAGGTACAGCATTATATGCATAACTTTTTATTGTGGTATAATTATAATCTACATAAGCCTGAATATATCCATAATGATTTTCGCCGTCTATATTCAGTTTTACGCCAATATAACCTTCATTGAATGGCCACTCACCGAATGCAACCATAAATACATCGTCAATAAAACAACCATCATAATCTCCAAAGGCACCATATTCCTGATCGGCCCACAAATATGCGCCACCATTTTTAAATCCAAGGTCTTCCGACACTAATGTTCCGAAATCCATACGAGGTGTAATGTCATCTGTTACGGTTACAACAGCTCCGCAAGAAGAAGAGTAACCCCCAACATAATTGTCGAAGATGACAATATTTTCAAAAGCAACGCTATTACTGCCAAGTGCAATTACATTCATGTAATAGGTATCCAACACACTTGCTGAGGAAAATGAGACTGAAACGGCATAAATTCTGAAATCGTTGATACCATCATCATTCATATCTATTAAATATTCGTCCGTTGCAAATTCCCACCAATCAATTCCCACCTGAACATCAGGGTCAATATCTGTATACACGATCTGGGCATCTGCACCATGCCCAACTGCAAGAAAAGCTGCGCAGGCTGCTGAATACTGTGTCAATTTTGGTAATTTTTGGTTTTTCATTACTTGTGGTTTTGGGTTAAGAACAAATATGTGATTCAAATATAAACAAATATCGAGTTTTGGAAGAATGCAGAGAAAGAAAGTTTTCAAAACAAATCCGGTTGGGTTTGTTCATACTATTATATATGCCAATAATAGTCACAAATTACAGTTTGGACCCGGCATAAAAAAAGAGAGCTGAATTCAGCTCTCTTGGTCTATTTCAAATTTTACCATTACCTGATCGGAATGGTTTTAATTTGAATTAAATAGATCGGAATTCCGGCCAATTTTTTGGTATCGGAAACTTCTTTAATAGTTCCAGCAAATTTTACATTCAATCCTGAAACTTTAAATTCTTTTGACAGATTAAGTGGCACATAGTCAACAATACCATCCTGATCATATGACCTTATACACCAAATATCGCCTTTCAGAAGCATGGTGCCTGTAGTAGCAACTCTATCTCCCTGAACAATGTAAGAAGAATTTAAATTTGTTGAAGGTTCATCAGATACAGGAATAGTTGCGGCCATCAATAAACTGCTGATGAAACATATTGCGAAGGTGAATATTAGCTTTTTCATATAGTTGAATTTTAATTGTTCTTAATTATTTTCTGATACAAAGTTTGCTCAGAATTGTATCACTGGATATGACAATTATCACTCAAAATAGTGATTTATTCTTCTTTTTACAGGTAGGAGAGAAATTAATGAATTAATGAAAGAATGAAAGAATGAAGGAATGAAAGAATGAAAAATTAAGAATGAATGAACGTTCATTCATTTTCAATTTTTCTTATTATTACTGCAGGAATTCCGGCAGCAAAACAATTTGCGGGGATGTCTTTATTTACGAGACTGAGGGCGCCGATGATCGTATTATTTCCGATACTTATATTTCCCAGAATAACAGAATTAGCTCCAATATAAACATGATCTCCAAGTGTAGGAACCCCGGGTTCCGTCATTTTTCTACCTATGGTAACATTTTGATTCACTTGACAGTAATTGCCTATTACCGAATTACTGTGTATTACAACGCCAATTCCCCAATATCCCACGGAAAAACCCTTCCCGATCTTAGCGGAGCCTGGTATCCAGCATCGAAAGATCAACCGATTGAGATAATCAAAAATAAAGGATATGGGCTTTAAATAAAGAAGGAAAAAAAAGTGGGAAATTCTATATATAATTATCGGTGGCTGCATGTTAAATGTTTGTGGTCATGTTTTGTTGATTGAACCTGTGCTGAAAAAAAATAATACACGAATGTCCTATACAATGTAATGAAATCAAAGGATGCCCCATAAAGATAGAAAATAATATTTAAGTGAAAATGGAAATATCCCTTTTCAATACTTGATATTTTAGGTTGATATTCAAGAGAACGGCCTTATTTCTCTAAACTAATATTATGCTGACCTTTTTCAACACTTATTAATCATATGAGCAATTATATCCCCTTTAGTATCAATAAAATTTTAGCAGAAGTGAGTGGAATCGCAACTATTTCCATGGCATGATTATACCCACACAATGAACAAAAGATAATAATATGAGAAAAATTTTAATTAACCTATTAATTAGTTCATCATTTCTATTTTGTGGTGCAACAATTTCCGCGCAGAGCTACCTGGGTATTGTAAACAGCAATTATGCAGGTGTTACAGGCATGGAGCTTCAACCGGCATCTATAGTAGATAGCAGATATCGCTTCGACATTTCGCTTTTTGGATTGAGTTCTACCATTGCAAATAATTATGTCGGATTAGAACCTAAGGGTTTATTTAACCCAAACCCGGATCTTAATTTCGAAAAAAATTATTTGAGTGTTAAGGATCTCGAAAATGATAAGAACGCAAAAGCCAGTATCAATACTAAAATACAGTTATTGACTTTTATGGCAACAATTTCTGATAAATCAGCACTTGGAGTATCCATTGGTTTCAGAAATTTTATAACGATTGATAATGTATCTGAAGAATTGGCAAAAGTTGCTTTTACCGGTTTAGTGGATGATACATTTATTCCCAATGTACAGATCGATGACGACGGTTTAAGTGTCGACAACATGACCTGGATGGAATACGGATTAACTTATGCGCATACTCTTTACAATACAGATAACCATTTTATTAAAGGTGGTGTAACTGCTAAATTAGTTCATGCTGTAAGCTCCGGATATTTATATGCGAGCAATCTTGATTATTCATTTGTTAACGATTCTATTATTGATATTGCAGCGTCTGATTTTAATTACGGACACAGCGATAATTTAAATAATCTGGAATTTGATTCCATTGGTTCCCTTACCAAATTAAGTTTTGCCGGTGTAGGACCATCATTTGATTTGGGTTTAGTATATGAATACAGACCCAATATTGATGAATTCAGACGCAAAAAGCCGGATGGCACTTTTGAATATGACAATACAGCAAACAAATATAAATTTCGTTTTGGCGTAAGTTTATTGGATGTGGGTAGAGTGAAATTTAAAAAAGGAAATAATTCAGGTGACTTTGGAGGAAGTAATGCTTCATTTAATGTAAATCAATTTTCTTTAAATTCCATTCCTGCATTTGATGATACCATTCAGGCAAATTTTAATCCTTCAGCAAGTAATGAAACGGAATATACAGTATCATTACCTTCTGTTCTAAGCATGCAATTCGATTATAATATTAAAGGGGGTTTTTATGTTAATGTAACACCTTATATCGCATTAAACAGAGATCGCGATCCAACACAAAGTCGTGTATCAGAAATTACCACTATCAGCCTTACACCAAGGTATGAAAGCAGATGGTTCGATGTTGGAGTTCCATTATCTTACAATGAATATAATAATACAAATCTTGGTTTATCATTGCGTGTAGGACCGATCATTGTTGGAACAAATGATATTCTTCCTTTGGTTGGAAAAAAGACCGTTTATGGATCTGACTTCCACGTTGCAGTAAAAATTCCTATTGCATATGGTCAGAAAAAAGATACAGATGAAGATGGCGTTCCCGATGTTGCCGATGTTTGTCCTGATCAACCCGGACTTCCTGAATTAGATGGTTGTCCTGATAAAGATGGCGATGGTATAGCCGATGCAGGTGATGCTTGTCCGTTAGAAGCAGGTTTGGCTAAATTTAATGGTTGCCCTGATACAGATGGCGATGAAGTAAAAGATAGTGATGATGCATGTCCTACAATTGCAGGTTCATTACAACATAAAGGTTGCCCCGATTCAGATAAGGATGGTTTATACGATAATGAAGATTCTTGTCCTTCTGAAGCAGGTCCATTAGATAACAAAGGTTGTCCTTATCCTGATACCGATAAAGATGGTGTAAAGGATTCAGATGATAAATGTCCTAACGTATCCGGTCCGGCATCAAATGATGGTTGTCCGATAACTGATATAGATAAAGATGGTATTCCTGATAAAGATGATAAATGTCCTACAGTTGCAGGCCCGGTTGAAAATAGCGGTTGTCCTTTAAATGATAAGGATGGTGATAGTATTCCAGATAAAGACGACAAATGTCCTTCAACTCCAGGTTTACCTGAATTAAATGGTTGTCCTAAATTAGAGGAAAAAGAAGAAGCGATATTAAAAGTTGCCTTCGACAACCTCGAATTTGAAACAGGAAAAGATATCATACGTGCTTCTTCTTATGCATCATTAAACGAACTGGCAAATTTGTTGATCAATAAACCATCATATGGTTTAAGAATTGCAGGCCATACAGATAATGTTGGATCAGATAAAAGTAATATGACCTTATCAAGCAACAGAGCAACTTCAGTTAAAAACTACCTGATCAGCAAAGGAGTTAAAGCAGAAAAATTAGTGACCGAATATTATGGTGAAACAAAACCGATCGGTGACAATGCTACAG